>NZ_CP020569.1:2440833-2778750 GCF_002082195.1 Streptomyces gilvosporeus
GGCTCGACCGCCCCGCTCGCGATCGGCGGCGCCGCCGTCCTGGCCGCGGGCGCCGGGGTCCTGTTCGCCACCGCCCGCCGCAAGGGAGCGCGCCGCTAACCCCGTACGACGCCGGCTCCGGCCGGCACCCAGGCCCGCCGGGGCCACCTGCGACGGCCCCGGCGACCGTGACGCCGTCCCCTCCCCGCCCCGGAGGGGGCGGCGTCACACCGTCAGCGGCCCGATGACGTCATTGGCGACGTGCTGGTAGATCACCGAACTGCGGCAGTCGACGACCTCCCGGCGTTTGAAGACGCTGTCCATCAGCATCGTGTGCAGCCGGTCGAGGTCCGGTACGGCGACATGGACCAGGAAGTCGTCGCCGCCCGCCACGACATAGATGTTGAGCACCTCGGGCAGCGAGACCAGGAACGCCTTGAAGCGCTCGATGACCTCGCGGTTCAACGGGCGGATCCGGATGGTGAGCAGGGCCTGCACGGGGCGGTTGAGGGCGCGCAGGTCCACCGTCGCGCGGTAGCCGGTGATCACCCCGCGGGCGCGGAGCGCGCGGACCCGTTCCAGGCAGGTGGAGGGGGCGATGCCGAGCCTGCGGGCGAGTTCGCGGTTGGTCTGCCGTGCATCGCGCTGGAGTTCCCGGACAATCGCCGAATCAATGTCGTCCATGGCATCCATGATGCGGTCCGCCGCCGAATTTCGTTCGGCTACCGGGAAGAATGATCAATCTTTCGGTTACGTTCTGCGATCGTGACCGTACAAGAGACCACACTTTCCGCTTCCGCACGGCCGGATGTACGGCGGCTGGGCGTCGGCGGCGGTACCGCGCTGTGCGCCGGTGCCGTGCTCGGCCCCGGTGTGCTGACCCTGCCGTCCCTGGCCGCCGCCGCGGCCGGGCCCGCCTCGATCCTGGCCTGGGTCGTCCTGCTGGCCATGTGCGTACCGGTGGCCGCCTCGTTCGCGGCGCTCGGCGTACGGTTCCCCGACGGCGGGGGCGTGGCCACCTTCGTCCACCGGGCGATCGGGCCGCGGGCGGCGGCCGTCGTGGGGTGGTGGTTCTACGGGGCGGTGCCCATCGGCGTGGTCGCGGCGGCCTGGATCGGCGGGAAGTACGTGGCCGATGCGGTCGGTTGGGGCGAGGCGGGCGCGGCGGCGGTCGGCGGGCTGGTGCTGGCCGGGGCGCTGGTGTCCAATGCGGTCGGGCTGCGGATGTCGGGGCGGGTGCAGCTGATGATGGGCGGTCTGTTGGCGGCGGTGCTGCTGTGCGCGGTGCTGGCCGCGGCCCCGCGGATCACCGCCGCGCATTTCACCCCGTTCCTGCCCGGCGGCTGGACGTCGGTGGGGTCGGCGGCGTCGGTGCTGTTCTTCGCGTTCGCGGGCTGGGAGGCGGCGAGCCATCTGTCGGGGGAATTCGCCGACCCGGGGCGGGACCTGCCGCGGGTGACCCGTAATGCGCTCGCCGTGATCACCGTGCTCTATCTGGGCCTGGCCGTCGCCACGATCGGCGCGCTGGGTCCGGCGGCGGCAGACACCGACACCCCGCTGACCGCGCTGCTCGCGCAGAGCGTGGGCGTAGCCGCCCGCCCCGTCGCCGCCGCGGCGGCGCTGTTCCTGACCTTCGGGGCGGTCAACTCCTATCTGGCGGGCGCCTCCCGGCTGGGCGCCGCCCTCGGCCGGGACGGGGCGGCGCCCCGCTGGATGGCCAAGGGCGGCGAACCGGGCGAGGTGCCGCGCCGCTCGCTCGCGGTGCTGGGCACGGCCGCCGTCGCACTGGCCGTGGCGGCCCAGTGGCGCGGCGCCGATCTGCGCCTCCTGATGGAGGCCACCGCCACCTGTCTGGCGGCCGTGACGCTGGCCGGGCTGGCCGCCGCGCTGGTGCTGCTGCCGCGTCGTACTCCCCTGTGGTACGGCGTGGCGGCGGCCTCCGTGCTGACGGTGGTGGTGCTCGCCTTCTCGGGGTGGCTGCTGCTGATTCCCCTCGTCCTGGCGGTGGCTTCCTTCTCGTTCCTCGGCTTGCGGCGGGGGCTCGTACGGAGGTGACCGCGGCGCGTCAGGCGACGAGGCGGCGCAGCAGCCGGACGTACGGGCTCCAGCGGGCGGGCCGGGCGACGGTGCCCGTACAGGCGCGTTCGGCGCGGTCCAGGCTGTCCTCCAGGCACGCGTCGTGCAGCGGACGGAAGGCCAGCGGCCAGCTGAACCGGGCCGGGCCGCGGGCGCGCATGGCGAGGGTGTGGCGCAGCACGGTGCGGTCCGGGCCGAGCGGATGGACGGTGTACTCGTGGAAACCGTGGAAGCCGCGCGGCCCGCGGAAGGCGAAGCGCACCCACTGGCCCGGTACATAGGTCGCCACGCTGTAGCGGACCGGGCCGTGGCCGCCGGCCGCCCCCGGGCCCAGCGGGGCGTCGAACAGCATCGGGAACCAGTCGCGGCCCGGCCACAGCCGGTCGGCGTCGCCGGACAGCCCGTCGATCAGCGCTCCCGCCTCGGCCGCGGGCACCGGCAACACCCTCTCGTGGACGTTGTAGACCCCCATGGACGGCAGACCCCTTTCCGGAAAGACCTTCTGGAAACACCTTCTGGAGAGACCTTCTGGAGAGACCTTCCAGACTCGTTCTGGAGAGATCTCTCTAATATTATGGAGGCTACCCTCTAGAACATGGCCAGGCCACCCCGTTTCGACACCTCGCTCCTCCTCGACGCCGCCGTGCAACTCGCCGCCGAACACGGCCCCTCGGGCGTCACCATGTCCGCGGTCGCGGCGGCCGCCGGCGCGCCCAGCGGCTCGCTCTACCACCGCTTCGCGGGACGCTCCGCGCTGCTCGCCGAGGTGTGGCTGCGCACCGTGGAGCGCTTCCAGGAGGGCTATTTCGCCGCGCTGGAGTCGTCCCCGGACCCGCGCGCCACGGGCCGCGCGGCGGCCCGGCACGTCGTGGCCTGGACCCGCGCACACCCCCGGGAGGCGGGGCTACTGCTCTACGGGGCCCAGGACTTCGGGCGGGAGGACTGGGCGCCGGAGTACCGCCGGCGCGCCGACGAGGGCAACCGCCGGGTGGGGGCGGCCACCGCGAAGCTCGCCGACGCGCTGGGGGCACGCGACGCCCAGGAGGCCGAACGGGTCACCCTCGCCGTCATCGACGTCCCGCTCTCCGTCGTCCGCCGTCCCCTGCGGGCCGGTGCACCGCTGCCCGCCCATGCCGAGGAACTGGCGGAACGGTGCACCGACGCGCTGCTGAGCCTGCGCGGTGACGGGACGTCGGCCGACTGACGCCCCGCGCTGGACAGGGGGCGGGCGCTCAGCCCGCCGAGGCGCAGGTCGTCGGGGTGGCGTGGGCGGGGTCGAGGGCGTTGGCCGTTTCGTGGAAGGCGATGCGGTCGGTGAGGCCGATGGCCACGTGTTCGGACAGGTCGACCGGACACAGGTCCTGGAGCACGACGTTGTGGACGTCGGGGCCGTCGAGGAATCCCGAGCGGTAGGGCGTGACGACCTCGTCGTGCTCGGTGGCGATGACGGTGTAGTGCACGCCGGGGACGGTGTCGCCGCCCGCGTTGAGGCGGTTGAGGACGTCGGAGCCGACGATCTGGTCGGTCAGCCCGGGGGTCAGCGTGCCGAGGTACTTCTTGGCGTCGGGGAAGTGGTCCAGGAGGCGGGTCAGGCCGTCCAGGTCGGTGCCGTGGTTGTCGGGGGCCAGCCCGACCAGGGTGTTCACCTTGTCCGCGCCGCCGTAGGACTTCAGGTAGACGCGCGGCATCATGCCGCCCTGGGAGTGGCCGACCAGATCGGCCTTGTGCGCTCCGGTGGCGGCCAGCACCTTGTCGACGTAGGCGGCCAGTTGCCGGGCGGAGGCGTCGACCGGGCCCAGGCCGTGGAAGAGCGGGACGCCGGGGAGCTCGCCGTAGTCGAGGGAGAAGACGCAGTAGCCGCGCGCCACCAGGTAGGGCGCGAGGCCCAGCCAGTTGTCGACGGAGTTGCCGAGGGTGCCGTGGACCAGGACCACCGGGCGGGGGTGTTCGGCGGACGGGGTGCAGGAGAAGTTGTTCCAGCCGCTGGTGACGGCGGGGGCCTCGGCGGAAGCCGGGGTGACGCCGAGCGCCAGGGCCAGGGAGGAGAGCAGGGTCAGCGCTCGTGACCAGCGCAGCTTCATACGATGCTCCTTGCGGGGGGTGAGGGGACTCCGAAGTGCTCGTGAGCCGTTCACCTGCGATCCGGATCGCAAGGGCCAACGCAGTTGACTGACAAGTAAGTTACGGCCGGGTAAGCAAGAGGGGCCAGCCGTGTGACGGTGAAGGAAAAGACACCGAATCTCCCCCGGACGTACGGGTGCAGTCGCGGCCGGGCCGGTTGTCAGTGGTGTCCCGTACGGTCGAGAACGACGTCGGTCAGCGGGTGGCCTTGCCGCCGGGCTTCGCCGCGGGGCGTACGGCGCCGGTGCCGAAGCGGGCCCGGGCCCGGTCGACCGCCGCCTCGATGCGGTACGCCTTGTCGGCGACGGGGTCGAAGGACAGCTGGCGCGCGGCGCGTTCGGCGCGGCACAGGTTCTCCGCCCGTAGCGCCACGGACCGCACCCGCGCCCGCTGGAGCCCGAGCGCGGCATGCAGGGCGTAGGCCGCCTCGGTCAGCGCGGGCCCGTGCGCGGTCGGCCCCGCCAGCCGCCGGGTGCGGGTCGTGGTGGAGCGGTCGGCGTAGCGGACGGTGAGGGTGAGCGCGCGGGCCGCCTGCCCGCTCGCGCGCAGCCGGGCCCCGAGGTCGTCGGCGAGCGAGAGCAGGGCCTGGCGGCGGCGTACGGGGTCCAGTTCGTCGTGGCGGAAGCGGTGTTCGGCGCCCATCGAGCGGGCGGCGGCGTTGGGGGTCACCGGCGTCGGATCGATGCCGTGGGCCCGCTCGTACACCGCGCGGCCGGTCTTCGCGCCGAGGATCCGCTGCAAGGTGGCGGGCGGGGCGGCGGCGATCCGTTCGACGGTGTCGAGTCCGTAGGTGCCCAGGGTGCGCGCGGTCGCGGGCCCGACGCCGTAGAGCGCCGAGGCCGGGCGGCGGGCGAGGAAGGAGGTGACGGAGCCGGTGTCGGCGGGGACGGCGCGGATCTGGCCGGGCGGCGCGGTCTGGGCCGCCATCCGCGCGAGCAGCGGGTTGGCGCCGATGCCGATGGTGCACCACACGCCGTACCAGGCCAGCGCGCGCAGCCGGATCAGCTCGGCGATGCCCTCCGCGTCCCGGTCGAAATAGCGCAGCGCGCCGCGGACGTCGGCCAGCGCGGCGTCCGGCGGCAGCGCCTCGATCACCGGTGTGAACTGCGCCAGGAGATGGAGCAGTTGCTCGTAGCGGTCCGCGCCGACGGGAGCGCCGTCGGCGGTCCGGAAGAAGCGGATGTGGAGCGTGGCCGGCGGGGCGGTGGGGGGCCGGGGAGTATTCATCCCGCGCTCCCCGGGCTGGAGTGCCACAGCTTGCGGCCGGTGGCGGCGCGTTCGCCGGCGGGCTGGAGGTCGGCCCACGGGTGCATTTCGTAGCCGGTCTCCAGGCGGATGGTGCGGCCGGGGGCGGCGGGCGAGGGCTCCTCGGACGCGGCCTCCGGACCGGGCTCGGTGCCGGGCTCCGGAGCCGGGCGGTCGGGGCCTTCGGCCAGCCGAGCGGCGACCGCCTCCAGACCGCCCGTACGGCGCAGTTCGGCCAGTTCGGCGAGGTTCCAGGCGGCCGTGCCGACCACGCTGAGGCTGCGCGGCCCGCGGCGCTGGACCGTCCCGCGCACCAGCAGCAGCCAGGAGTGGAAGACGGTGTGGGCGCAGGCCGCGTGCGAGTCGTCGAAGAAGGCGCAGTCGACCAGGCCCGTGCTGTCGTCGAGGGTGGTGAAGATGACCCGGCGGCCGGAGCGGATCGGCGGGGTCTGGGTGGCCGCCTTGGCCCCGGCGACCAGCACCGTCTCGCCGTGCCGGGCGCCGCGCAGCAGCCGGGCCGGCAGCGCGCCCAGCTCCGTGAGGAACTCCCGGTGGTCGGCCATCAGATGGCGGGAGGCGTCCATCCCGAGGACGCCCAGCTCGGCGCTGAGCCGTTCGATGTCGCCGAGGTCGGGCAGCCCGGCCGGCTCGACCGTATCGGCCTCCGGCTCCTGTCCGGTGTGCAGCGTCAACTGCCCGCCCGCCGCGCCGCGGTGACGGTGGTGCAGCTCGGCGACGTGCAGCAGCAGATCGCGCCGGTTGGCGCCGAAGGAGTCCAGCGCGCCCACCCGGGCGAGGCGTTCGGCCACCGGCCGGGACGGGCGGGCCCGCTGCCACAGGTCCTGGAGCGAGCGGTAGGGCTGCCCGGCCTCGATCCGCCGGGCCTCGGCCTCGCTCATCCCGTGGACCTCGGAGAACGCGAGCCGCAGCCCCCAGACGCCGCGGGCGGCATCCCCACCGGACACCAGTTCGATCCGGTGGGCGACCGCCGACCGGTTCACATCCAGCGGCAGCACCGGCACCCCCCGCCGCCGGGCGTCCGCGAGCAGCAGCCGCTTCGGGTACATCCCGGGGTCGTGGGTGAGCAGCCCGGCGTAGAAGGCCGCGGGATGATGCGCCTTGAGCCAGGCGGACTGGTACGTGGGCACCGCGAAGGCGACGGCGTGCGCCTTGCAGAAGCCGTAGGCGCCGAACGCCTCCACGATCTCCCAGGTGTGCGCGATCACGTCGGGGGTGTAGCCGCGCCGTTCGGCCCGCTGCGCGAACCAGGCGCGCACCTGCCCCTGCACCTCCGGATGCGACAGCGCACGCCGCTTCTCGTCCGCCTCGTCCCGTCCGCAGCCCGTCATGATCCGCAGGATCTCGATGATCTGCTCGTGGAACACCACCACCCCATAGGTCTCGCGCAGCGGTTCCTCCAGGTCGGGGTGCGGATAACGGACCGGCCTGCGGCCGTGCCGGGCCTCGATGAAGGGCCGCACCATATCGGCGGCGACCGGGCCCGGCCGGAAGAGCGAGATGTCGACGACGAGATCGTGGAAGGTGGCGGGCTGGAGCCGGCCGACCAGATCGCGCTGGCCGGGCGACTCGATCTGGAAGCAGCCGAGCGTCTCGGTGGAGCGGATCAGGTCGTAGGTCTGCCCGTCGCCCGGCGGCACCTGCCGGGGATCGTCCAGGTCGAGCCGGCGCCCGGTGGCGCGGCCGATCTCGGCGACGGCGTGCGCCATCGCGGACTGCATCCGTACGCCCAGCACATCGAGCTTGAGCAGCCCCATCTCCTCCACGTCGTCCTTGTCGAACTGCGACATGGGCAGGGGCGCGCTCCCGCCGGGGGGATCCCCCGCCGCGCCCTGGTGGCCGAGGGGGACCTCGCCGCTGGTGGGCACCACGGGCGTACGGTCCAGCAGCGTGGCGTCGGAGAGCAGCACCCCGCACGGGTGCATGGCGATACCGCGGGGCAGCGCGTCCAGCTCCTCGACCAGCTGCCACAGCCGTTCGCTGCCGGCCTCGCGTACGCCGCGCAGCTCGGGGAGTTCGGCCAGCGCGGCCCGCGCGTCGCGGGCGCGGATATGCGGAAACGCCTTGGCCAGCCGGTCCACCCGCGCCGGGTCCATGCCCAGGGCGGCGCCCACATCCCGTACGGCGTGCCGTACGCGATAGGTCTCGGGCATCGAGACGGCCGCCACCCGCTCCTCGCCGAACCGGTCGAAGATCGCGCGGTAGACCTCCAGCCGGCGGGCGGACTCCACGTCGATGTCGATGTCCGGCAGCGCCTTGCGCCGCGCGGACAAGAAGCGCTCCATCAGCAGCCCGTGCTCGACCGGGTCGGCGTGGGCGATGCCCAGCAGATGGTTGACCAGCGATCCGGCGCCGGATCCGCGGGCCGCTACCCGTATACCCATCTCCCTTATGTCGTCCACCACTTGAGCGACCGTCAGGAAGTAGGAGGGGTAGCCGAGCCGTTCGATCGTGCGCAGTTCGTCGTGCAGGCGCGCCCAGCGCTCGCGGTCGTGGTCGTAGCCGCGCAGCACCATGGCGGCGGCGCAGCGCGAGCGCAGCACCCGGGCGGCGGTACGGTGCCGGGCGCCGACCAGCCGCGGCTCGGGGAAGTGGATCCGGCCGAGCCCGATGTCGCCCCGGGGATCGACCCGGCACTCCCCCGCGGTCTCCTCGGTCATGGCCAGCAGCCGGTGGGCCAGGGCGCGGCGGAATCCGGCCGCCTCGGCGATCCGCTCGGCGGTGCGGGCCATCGCGGCGGTGTCCTTGAGCCAGCGCTCGCCACCGTCCCGGGCCTCGGGGCGGCGGTCGACCGGCACCAGGCGGCGGGCGGAGTCCAGGACGTCGGCGACCGGGCCCTGGCCTGGGTCGGCGTAGCGGACGGCGTTGGTCAGGACGGCGCGGACGCCCTGGTCGACGGCGAAGCCGACCGTGCGGGCGGCCAGCCGCGGGGAGCCGGGGCCGCTGCCGGGGCGGCCGTGGTCGACGACCTCCAGGCGCAGCGCGTCGCCGTACAGCTCGCGCCAAGGGGCGAGGAGGCGGGCGGCGCGGTCGGGGCGGGCGGCCGAGAGCGCCCGGCCGACCTCGGAGTCCGGGCCGAGCAGGACGGTCAGGCCGTCGGCGGTGGATTCCAGCGCGTCCCAGGGCGCCAGGGGCCGCTCCCGCCGGCCGGCGTGGGCGGCGGAGACCAGGCGGCACAGGGCGGCCCAGCCCGCCGCGCCGTCGCGGGCGAGGAAGACGGCGCGGGCGGCGGATTCGTCGAGGAAGGCGCCGCCACGGACCGGGGTGCGGCGACGGGCGGCGACCGGGGGCGCCGGCTCGCGGTCCGCGACGGCGAGTTCGGTGCCGAACAGCGGGCGGATACCGGCCTCGGCGGCGGCCTTGGCGAACCGTACGGCGCCGGAGAGGCCGTCCCGGTCGGTCAGCGCGAGGGCGTCCATGCCCCGTTCGGCGGCGCGCTCCACCAGCCGTTCCGGGTGGGAGGCGCCATAGCGCAGGGAGAACCCCGAAGCGGTGTGCAGATGCGTGAACCCGGCCATCCACACCTCCTGCGCCTCATTCGCCCCCTGGCCGCCCTCGGTCCCGCTGGTTTCTTCGGCCCCGCTGGTTTCTCTCCCCCACCATAACGCGTAACTCGAACATTCGTACGAACACGCGCCCGGGGAGGCGCCCGACGTCCTTCCCCCTTTGGCCCCACCCGCCCTCCCCTTTCGGCCCCGCCCGGTCTGCACGGCCGTCGCGGCGGCCGGAGGATGTGGGGACACCGGCCCCCGAACGGAGCGGCGCATGGGCACCACGGATGACGGCACCCGCACCCGGATGACCTTCGCGGAGGAGGTCCGCAGCGCGGTGACGGTGCGGGCCGCGCTGCTGGTGACCGGGGTGCTGGGGCTGATGGTGGCGTTCATCACGTCCTACGCGGGGGCGTTCCATCACCCGAGGCCGAAGGACGTACCGCTCGGCGTGGTCGCGCCCGCGCCGGCGGCCGGGCAGGTGGTGGCGAAGCTGGACCGGCTGCCGGGCTCGCCGCTCGCCCCGCGCACGGTGGGCTCGGAGCGGCAGGCGCGGCAGCAGATCGCGGACCGGACGCTCGACGCCGCGCTGCTCGTCGCTCCGCGCGGCACCACCGACCGGCTCCTGGTGGCGAGCGGCGGCGGCGCGTCCCTGTCGCAGGCGGTCGAACTGGTCGTCCAGCAGGCGGAGAAGTCCCAGAAGCGCACCGTCCGCACGGTGGACGTGATCCCGGCCGACGCCGCCGACAGCCGCAGCCTGACGTCGTTCTACCTGGTCGTGGGCTGGTGTGTGGGCGGCTATCTGTGCGCCGCGATCCTCGCCGTCAGCGCCGGCGCCCGGCCCGCCAACGGGGCTCGCGCGATCATCCGGCTGGCCGCGCTCGGGGTCTATGCGCTCGTCGCGGGGCTGGCGGGCGCGCTCGTCGTCGGGCCGGTCCTGGGCGCGTTGCCCGGAAGCCGCTACGGCCTGTGGGGCCTGGGCGCCCTGATCGTCTTCGCGGTCGGGGCGAGCACGCTGGCCTTCCAGTCGCTGCTGGGCGTCATCGGCATCGGACTGGCGATCCTGCTGATCGTGGTCCTCGGCAATCCGAGCGCGGGCGGCGCCTATCCCTACCCCCTGCTGCCGCCCTTCTGGCGCGCGATCGGCCCGGCCCTGCCGCCGGGCGCGGGCACCTGGGCGGCCCGCTCCGTCGCCTACTTCCGGGGACGGGCGATGACCGGGCCGCTGCTGGTGCTGGCGGCGTGGGCGGTGGGCGGCATCCTGGTCACCCTGGTCCGCTCGGCCCTGCGCAGGGAGGCCGCGGAGGAGGACGCCGGGGCGCGGCCGCCGCGGCCATAAGAGGCTCACCTATAGAGCCGCATACGAAAAATGGCATGAAGTGCCACTCCCGCCTGTTGTGCCGAACTGTCATGACCTCCGTACGCTGATCCCATGCCGACCGCGCCCCGCCCCTCCGCCGCCCGCCCGTCACTGACCGAGCGGCGCAAGGCGGCCACCCAGCAGGAGATCGCCCGCACCGCCGCCGCCTTGTTCGCCGAGCGCGGCGCCGCGGTCACCGCCGAGGAGATCGCCCGCGCCTCCGGCGTCGCCCTGCGCACCTTCTACCGCTACTTCCGCACCAAGGAGGACGCGGTCGCGCCCCTGCTCGCCGTCGGCGTACGGGACTGGATCGACGACCTGGCGGCGCAGGCCGAGGGCGGGGACGGGGGCGGGGCGGACGCGCCGCCGGTGCGGGAGGCGCTGGAACGGGCCGCGCGCCGGGCGCTGACCCCCGCCGACCCGCCGGCCACCGAGGCGCTGCACTGGACCCGCGGGCTGCTGCGGGTGATGCCTGGCGATCCGGCGCTGCGCGCGGTCTGGCACCGGGTCCACCACGACTCCGAGGAGGCGCTGAAGCCGGTCCTGGCCCGGCTGACCGGCGCCGATCCGCTCACCGTCCGGCTGGCCGCGGCGGCCGCCAACACCGCGATGCGGGTCGCGGTGGAGGAATGGGCGGCGGGGAACGAACCCGAGGACGGGCCGCGGGGACCGGCGGAGCTGGCGTCCCGGGCAATGCGAGCCCTGACGGCGGGCCTGGCGGAACCCCTCGACGGCGCGGGGGCATAGGGCTTCGCCCGAGGGGCCGAGTGTGGGCTCCTGCCCCGCCGCACCCCCTCCCGAAACCATGCGGAGGCCGTCTCCGGCCACCTTCTTCGGACATTTGGCGAAGATCCATCCCCGCCCGAACGACCGGTCGGTGGCCGGATTCCCTCCTTCCGGGCGTCGCGGGGCGCGCGTCCCGTACGGCGACGGGCATCCCGTCCCCGCTGGCCGCACACCGTGCGGTCACACCCTTTTCACAACTCCGCCGCATTCGTTCGCGCCATTACCCACCGCATGCATCTACCGACTCAAAGCGATCGGCCAAGGTGCGCCCGGGGCGCCGTTGGGTCCAGACTCCCGTCCGGCATCCCGCACCAACAACCAAGGGAGTTCACGTCATGCGGTACATCTCCGGTGCTTTGGCGCTCGGCGCGGCGCTGGTTCTCGGCTCGCTGGCCACCACGGCCCAGGCGGCCGACGCCCCGGTCCACAGCATCCGTTCGGGCGGTCTGTACGCCCCGACGGAGCTTGTGCTGACCGTCGGCCAGGGCGAGACCCGCGCGACGGCCACGGTGGAGCGCGCGGTCACCCTCAGCTGTATGCCGGGGGCGACCGGCAGCCACCCGAACCCCAAGGCCGCCTGCGCCCAGCTGCGTTCGGCGTCCGGTGACTTCGCCAAGGTGACCGGCACGGGGACGGAGCGCCTGTGCACCAAGATATGGAACCCGGTAGTCGTCACCGCCGACGGCGTCTGGGAGGGCCGTCGGGTGTCGTACACCTACACCTACGCCAACTCCTGCATGATGAACGCCGCCCAGCAGTCGGTGTTCCGCTTCTGACCGTCCACGACGGTTCGACCACGCACGACGTACGGCCCCGGACATTCGCGGTGTCCGGGGCCGTACCGCTGCCGTCTGCCGTCGGGCCGTGCCCGCCGGTCAGCCGATGCCGGTCAGCCGATCTGCGCGCCGTAGGCCGACAGGGCCTGCGGGACCGGCTGGAAGAAGGTCTCGCCGCCGTTGGTGCAGTCGCCGCTGCCGCCGGAGGTGAGGCCGACCGCGGACTCGCCGTCGAAGAGCGCGCCGCCGCTGTCGCCGGGCTCGGCGCAGACGTCGGTCTGGATCAGCCCGTCGACCGTGCCCTCCTGGTAGTTGACGCTGGCGTTGAGCGCCTTGACCGTGCCGTCGTGCACCTGGGTGGTGCTGCCGCTGCGCTGCACCTTCTCACCGACCGTGGCGTCCGCGGCCTGGGTGATCTTCTGGGTGCTGCCGTTGTAGAGATCGACCTCGCTGGGGTGGTCGGTGTTGCCGGTGTACTTGACGAGGGAGTAGTCGTGACCGGGGAAGGTGGACTCCTCGGTGGTCGCGATCTCCGAGCCGCCCTGCTGGTCGGACCAGCTCTTGACGGCGTTGCCGCAGTGGCCGGCCGTCAGGAAGTACGGCTGGCCGTCCTTGACGACGTTGAAGCCGAGCGAGCAGCGGGCGCTGTCGCCCCAGATGGCGTCGCCGCCGGCGATGAAGGGTTTGAACTCGCCCTTGCTGTGGCGCAGTACGACCTTGTCGCCGAGGCTCTGGGCGACCTTGGTGAGGCGGTCCAGCTTGGCGCCCTTGACCGTGCGGTCGGCGGTCACCACGACCTTGTTACTGACCGGGTCGACGCCCCAGGCGGTGCCGGGAATGGTCGCTCTCGACTTCAGCGTCTGCCGGGCCGCGTCGAGCTGGGCGAGGGAGTGCTTGACGAGTCTGGCCTCCGCCCCCTTGGCCCGTACGGCCTTGGCGGCGGTCTCGTCGATGACGTTGACCACCAGCTTCTTGGCCTGGGCGTCGTAGTACGCGCCGGCCGTGCCGCTCTTGAGCTGGGAGGCCAGGGCGGTGGCCGCGGCGGAGGTCAGCCTGAGGGGCTTGGGCGTGGTGGGGGCGGGGGCCGCGTTGGCGTTGGCCAGGGTGACAGTGGCGGTGGCGGCGAGGGCGAGCGCTCCCGCGCCTGCCAGGACCGCACGACGGTGGGGTATGCGTCGGTGCTTCAACTCAGTGCCTCCCGTGGGGGGATGGGCCCGGCTCCATGGGGGATCCGCGGGCCCGAGAGCGATGAGGAATCGGGACACAAACGTTCCGCCCGGCGGAGCAGCGCTCGAGGAATCAGCGCTCTGGGGAGTCGCGTCCATGCCAACGTGCGGGGCCGAGTATTCCCATCCCTCTCACTCGCGCACAAGGCCGAGTACCGGCCTTGAGTACGGGAGTTCACCTTTTCCACACACCGCGGTCACACGTGTGACCGACCGATGATTCCGACGGCTTCCGACCGATATGTGGGGCATGCCGTCTCGGAGTGCGGACGGATGCGGCGGGCTACGGGCGGGCCGCGCCTGTCCGGATCGCGATCGTGGGGGTACGCAAGCGATCGCCGTACGCGCCCGGGGCGCATACGGCGATCGGTTGTCGCTGTCGGGTCGGGCGGCGGGCGGCTAGCCGCGTTCGGCGCCGCGGCCCGCGTTGAGGCCGTCCGGAGCCTCCTGGGCGTCCGGGGCCCCAGGGGCGTCCGGCGCCTCCTGGACGTCCGGGGTCACCGCCATATCCGGGGCCGCCGCCATATCCGGGGCCGCCGCCATGTCCGCGACGCGGTCGACGTCCGAGACGTCGATGTCGTCCACACCGTCGGCGGCCGCTCCCTGCGCCCCCGCACCGTCCGCCTCGGCCCGTCGGCGCTGCTCCGCCTCGGTCTGCGCCGTCTGCGCCTGGGCCTGGAGGCCGGAGCGCTCCAGGAAGCGCAGCAGCTCGACGGGGAAGGGCAGGACCAGGGTGGAGTTCTTCTCGGCGGCGACCGCCACCACCGTCTGCAACAGGCGCAGTTGCAGCGCCGCGGGCTGGTCGGACATCGCCGCGGCCGCCTCGGCCAGCTTCTTCGACGCCTGGAGCTCGGCGTCGGCGTTGATCACGCGGGCGCGCCGGTCGCGGGTCGCCTCGGCCTGGCGGGCCATCGACCGCTTCATGGTCTCCGGCAGCGAGACGTCCTTGATCTCCACCCGGTCGACGGTCACACCCCAGCCGATGGCGGGGCTGTCCATCATCAGCTCCAGCCCCTGGTTGAGCTTCTCGCGGTTGGAGAGCAGATCGTCCAGCTCGCTCTTGCCGATGATCGAGCGCAGCGAGGTCTGCGCCATCTGCGAGACCGCGAAGCGGTAGTCCTCGACCCTGATGACCGCGTCGGCGGCGTCCACGACCTTGAAGTAGACCACCGCATCGACCCTGACGGTGACGTTGTCGCGGGTGATGCCCTCCTGGGCGGGCACCGGCATCGTCACGATCTGCATATTGACCTTGCGCAGCCGGTCGATCCCCGGAATGATCATGGTGAATCCCGGCGTCCGCACCTCCGAGGCCAGCCGCCCCAGCCGCAGCACCACACCCCGCTCGTACTGCTTGACCACACGGGCCGCGGCCATGAGATACACCAGACCGGCGCACCCCACCGCCACCCCGGCCGTCACCAGTTCTTCGAGCATCACGGCCCCCTGACGTCCGCCGTAAGCCGTTCGCCATCCGGCCCTCACCGACCGGACGGCACCTTTTACCATGGTATGCCCGGTTGGCGGGGCCGAGGGGAACAGCGAACACAGGCGGACGCAGGGGGACGCAAGGGGCCTGGCCTTGTCATGACCCGGCCGACGGTCCCGCGGTCAGTACACGCTCACGCCGTACGCGCTGAGCGCCTCCGTCACCGGCTGGAAGAACGTCGTCCCGCCGGAGGTGCAGTCGCCGCTGCCGCCGGAGGTCAGGCCCAGGGCCTTGGTGCCGGAGTAGAGGGGGCCGCCGCTGTCGCCGGGCTCGGCGCAGACGGTGGTCTTGATGAGACCGGAGACGATGTCGCCGTTGCCGTAGTTGACGGTGGCGTTCAGCGCGGTGACCTTGCCGCTGTGGACGCCCGTCGTGGAGCCGCGGCGGGTGACCGACTGGCCGACGGTCGGGTTCCCGGCGCTGGTGATGTCCTGGCTGCCGACCGTCCCGGGGTGCGACAGGGAGGTGTTGGTGTACTTCACGATGCCGTAGTCGTTGCCGGGGAAGCTGGTGCCGGTGGTCGGCCCGATGCCGGTGGTGTCCAAGGAGTTGGTGTACCAGGGCGGTTTGCCCTCGGTGCAGTGGCCGGCCGTCAGGAAGTAGTAAGTGCTGCCGCTGCGGACGTTGAAGCCGAGGGAGCAGCGCCAGCTGGGTGCGTAGATGGCGTCACCGCCGGAGATGAGCTTGCGCAGGGTGCCGGAGGTGCGTTCGATGCGCAGCGCGCCGGCGGTGCTGCCCGCGGCCCGCTCGATCCGGGCGATCCCGGCCCGGGAGACGGTGCGGTCGGCGGTGACGACGAGGGTGTGGGTCTTCGGGTCGACGACCCAGGCGGTGCCCGCGACATCGGCGGCGCGTACGGCCTGGCCGGCGGCGGAGAGCTGGGTGGCACTGAACGTCCGTGTGGGGGCGGGGCCTTGGGCGCTGGCGGTGGGGACGGCGATGGCGCCGAGGCCCACCAGGCCGGACGCCACGGCGATCAGCCGGGTGCGTCTCGCCACGCCGCTGCGGGGGGTGGTGCGCTCGTTCCTCACGTGATGCCTCCGAGGGGGATGACTGGCCGCCGGTGGGCGGCCCGGTGAGGCGCAGCCGAAGGGCATGCGGACATCCGTGCACAGGGGTGCGGGGGTGTCGTTCGGAACGGTGTTCGACGTGCCCCTGACAAGCGCTGACCGGAGTGTCCGGTCTGCCGGGCCGGGAGCGCAAGAGGGATGCGGGAAGATATCGGGCAACGGCCGCGCCCCGCGCACCCCGGCGGCGCCCGGAGCGCGGCGCGGTTGCCAACACGCCGCCCCGGCAGCCCCGTTGAGGCTGCCGGAACGGGTCTCGCCTCGCAGGGCCCCGGAAAGACCTCACAGGACCAAAGACCTCACAGGACCTTGGAAAGAAACGCCGCGGTGCGCTCATGGCGCGGGCTGTCGAGGACCTGGGCGGGCGGGCCCTGCTCGACGATCCGTCCGCCGTCCATGAAGACGACGGTGTCGGCCACCTCCCGCGCAAAGCCGATCTCATGGGTGACGACGATCATCGTGGTGCCCCGCCGCGCCAGGTCCTTGATGACGTCGAGGACCTCGCCGACCAGCTCCGGGTCCAGCGCCGAGGTCGGCTCGTCGAAGAGCAGCAGCTTCGGCTCCAGGGCGAGGGCGCGGGCGATGGCGACCCGTTGCTGCTGGCCACCGGAGAGCGTTTGCGGATAGGCGTCGGCCTTGTCGGCGAGCCCGACCCGCTCCAGCAGCTTCCGCGCACTCTCCCGCGCCTCCTTCTTCGGCCTGCGCAGCGCAAAGACCGGGGCCTCGATGAGGTTGTCGAGGACCGTCAGATGCGGAAAGAGGCGGAAGTCCTGGAAGACGAAGCCGATCTGTGTGCGCTGTCGGAGGATCTCGCGTTCGCGCAGCTCGTGGAGTGTGGTGCCGGAGCGCCGGTAGCCGACCAGCGCGCCGTCGACGCTCACCGTCCCGCCGTCGACCTTCTCCAGATGGTTGAGGGTGCGCAGCAGCGTCGACTTGCCGGAGCCGGAGGGGCCGAGGACGACGGCGACCTCGCCGGTGCGGACCGTGAGATCCACCCCGCGGAGCACCTCCAGCGCGCCGAAGCTCTTGCGGACGGAGCGGATCTCGACCATCGCGCCGGTCGCGGTCGTCGTGCTCATCGGGTGGCTCCCTTGGCGAAGTGGCGTGCGGGCGGGGCGGTTCGGTCCCGGAGGAAGGTGAGCAGGGCGCGCGCCGTGGCGTCGTTCTGCCGGAAGGCGGGGGCGTTGGTACGGGGGCGGGCGAAGGCGCCGCCGGCCCGGGCGTCGGTGTGCGGGCCGAGGGCGAACCGGCGCGGGTGGGGGCGTCCCGAGCGGTCCAGGATCCGGCCGTCGTCGGGGTTCACGGCGAGCAGACCGGCGGGGGTGGCGGCGGCCGCGCCGTCGGCGTACAGGGCGCGCAGCAGGGCGTCGCGGGTGTGCGCGACGGTCGGCTCCGGCAGCCGCGCCTCCACCAGCGCCCGCGCCTCGACCGGTTCCCCCGGCACGCTGGCGCTCGTCGCCCGGAAGATCCCGCGCCGCTCATCGGCGGTGACGGTGGTGTCCGCGCCCAGGAAGCGCACGACTCCGGCCCGGGAGAGCGCGAGCAGTTGCCGCAGCCGCGGGCCGGGCGGCCCGGAGGCGAGATAGCTGAAGAAGCCGTGCCACCAGGGGCCGCGGTCGCCGATCCGTACGAGTTGGCCGTAGACGGACAGCAGGGCGAGAAAGACCGCCAGGTCGGGGCTGTGCGCGGGGTCGTGGCGGCGGGCGAGGTCGGCCTCGATATGGGCGCGCAGCCCCTCTTGCAGGGCCTCGCCGTCCCGGTAGCGGACGCCGGCCAGCGGGCGGTCCAGGGCGTCCAGGTCGAGGCGGTCGGCGGGGTCCGGGACGGCGGCGCCGACCAGGGCCCGGAGTGCGGCGCTGCCGGGGTCGGCGGCGGTGTACTTCTCCTCGAAGTCCGGCCAGTTCATCCGGGTGCGTTCGCGATGGGCCGTGAACAGCCGGTGGTAGTGGGCGAAGCCCAGTTCCTTGTCGATCAGCGGCCGGACATCGCGCCGGAAGTCCAGGTCCCCGCCCCGGGAGAGCAGCTCGTCGACCTGCTGCGGGCCGAAGAAGCGCGGCACCGGCGGCGGTTCGCCCGCCAGGTCGTAGCCGATCTTGGAGCGGTACGGGACGCCGCGCCGCGACCCCACGTGCAGGACGGGCTCGCGGCCCGAGGGCCGGTAGGTCAACCGGCCGTCGGCGCCGGTGGTGTAGGTCCCGCCGCGGCCCTCGGTCAGCAGCACCATCAGATCGACGAAGGCCAGCCCGAAGCCGCGGACGAGGACCGGCTCGCCGGGGCGCAGCACGTCCAGATCGCTGTCGGCGGTGAAGGCGGGCGGCAGGTGGACCAGGCCGTGCCGGGCCGCGAAATCGTTCAACTCCCGTTGATCCGGGGCTGGTTCGGACTCCAGATGCCCCTGGGCGAGGACGACGAGATCGGCGGGCAGCGGGGTGGGGCGGCCGGCCAGCCATACCTGCTGGCGGCCGCCCGGCGGACCGGAGACCCGTACCGCCGTGTCCCGGTGCTCATGGACGGCGACGCTCGGCGGCAGCGCGGCCACCGACCGCGCGTACACCCAGCTCAGATACCGGCCCTGCGCCCGCCGACTGGGAAACGTCCGCCCGTCGACCCCGGACCACTCGGCGAGCGTGGGCCCCGGCAGGACCGGCCCCTCCTGCTCCACCGTCTCGTCGGTGAACATGGTGACGTCCTCGGCCATGGAGTTCATCCACAGCAGGGGCGACTGCTCCTGGGTCCAGATGCGGCCGCCGCCGGGCGGGTGCGGGTCGACGAGATGGATGTCCAGGGGCCGGTCACCGTAGCGGGAGGGGATGTTGGCGGCTAGCCGCTCCAGGAGGCCGGTCCCCCGCGGACCGGCCCCGACGATGACGAGCGAGGCGGTCATCGGGCACCGGCCGTACCGCGGGCGTAGCGCCGCTCCAGATAGTGCTGGCCGACGCCGAGCAGGGAGGTGACGACGATGTACCAGAGGGTGGCGACCAGCAGCAGCGGGATGACCTGGTAGGTGCGGTGATACACCAACTGGACGGAGTAGAGCAGGTCCTGGACGGCGATGACGCTGACGATGGAGGTGCCCTTGAGGGTGCCGATCAGCATATTGGCGGCCGGCGGCACGATGGCCCGCATCGCCTGCGGCAGCACGATCCGGCGCAGCCGCCGCCAGGGGCCCAGGCCGAGCGACTGCGCGGCCTCCAGCTGGCCCTTGTCGACGGAGAGGATGCCGCCGCGGACGACCTCGGTGGCGTAGGCGGCCTCGTGCAGCGTCAGCCCGATGACGGCGACGGCGACCGGGCTCAGCAGGCTGACGGTCCGCACGCCGAGGATCGTCGGGTACAGCGCCCCGATGTTGAACCAGAACAGCAGCTGCACCAGGATCGGCGTCGACCGGAACAGCCAGACATAGCCCCAACCGACCGCGCGCAGCACGGGGTTGGCGGACAGCCGCAGGGTGGCCAGGAGCGTGCCGAGCACGAAGCCCAGCGCCATGACGACCGCGGTCAGCCAGAGGGTGAGGCCCAGGCCGCGCAGGACGGCGGTGGTCAGGAAGTAGTCGGCGACCACGTCCCATTGGAAGGCGTCGTTGCGGACGACGGAGAGGACGGCGAGCGCAAGCAGGACGAGGACGACGGCGGCCGCGACGCGCCGGCCGATACGGCGGCGGGGCACGATGCTCCCCCAGCCTTCGGCCGGGAGGTGCCCCCAGACGTCGGGGGTGGGAGCGGGGGCGGGTCCGGACGGGGCCGGGGCCGGTTCGGCGAGGGTGTCGGAAGCGGGATCGACCAAGGACATGCGAAGGCTCCGTGGAGGCAGTCGAACACGGGAGTGGAGCGCCTTCACACAGGCCGGCATGCGCCGTTGGTACGCAGCGGGTCGCGCCCCTCAGCACGACCCGGCCCCTGAGGCTATGCGGTGAACACCGCGGACTGTCAAGGGCGTCCGTACGGTGAGCGGGGATCCGAATCCGGTTGACGAGGAAACGGATGCCTGTTCCACTTAGCGCATGTACTCCGGGCAGCGGCTGGTCACCCGCGACCACATCGACTTCGGTCGTGTGTGGTCGTCCTCCTGTTGAGCTGACCCCCTGCCCTGACGCCCGCCGCCCCCGAGGCACCGCCCCGGGTCCGGGCCGTTTCGCGGTTCTCCTTCCGCCACCGCGCCTTCACACCTCGCGCCGCCGTCGGCGCACACTCCCCTCATCCCCCCTCCCCTCCTCTCCTCCTCCGTTGCGCCGTTGCCCCCCGTGAGGTCGTCGAACTCGCCTTTCCCGTAGCGGAGTTGGGCTTTTCGACCTTCGACCTTCGGCGTCGGGAAGCGGCACGGCACCCCGTCCCGCTCACCACGGAGGCCGTCCGATGACCGTGCCGAAGACCGGCCCCACGGTCCTGCACACCACCGTCACCGACCCCCTCGCCCGCCCCCTGCTGGACGAGCTCACCCACGAGTACCGCACCCGCTACCAGCGGCCGGTCGACCTGAGCCTGGAGTACCCCGCCGATGCGTTCACCCCGTCCCGCGGCGGCGCCTTTGTGCTGCTCCTGGAGGACGGCGAGCCGGTCGCCGGCGGCGCGTACCGGCGCCATGACGCCGCGACCGCCGAGCTCAAGAGGATCTGGACGCACTCCGCGCACCGGCGGCGCGGTCTGGCCCGGCGGGTGCTCACCGTCCTGGAGCGGGAGGCCGCCGCCCGCGGCTACACCCGCATCTACCTGAAGACCGGGCCCCGGCAGCCGGAGGCCAAGGGCCTGTATCTGGCCGCGGGCTACCGGCCGTTGTTCGATCCGACCGCCGCCCCGGAGTCCATCGGCCCGCTGCCCTTCGAGAAGCATCTGGAGAACCCTCGCCCATGACCAGAACCCTGCCCCGTGCCGCCGCCTTCCTCGCCGCCGCGGCGCTGGCGCTCACCGCCTGCGGCACGGGCGATCCGGCGGACGGTACGAAAGCGGGGCCGGCGGCCGCCCGGATCCCGACCACCGATGTGGTCTCGGGCATCGCCGAGGATCCGGCCGCCGCCGCGCTGCTGCCCGCCGACGTCCGCAAACGGGGCACCCTCACCCTTGCCAGCAGCGTCGGCACCCCGCCCGGCGCGACCTACCTGCCCGACGGCAGAACCCTGGCCGGCCAGGACATCGATTTCGCGGACGCGGTCGCCAAGGTCCTGGGCATCCGGCTCATCCGCGAGGTGGCCGGTTTTGAAGCGATCCTGCCGGCCCTCGGCAGCGGCAAATACGACGTCGGCACCGGCAACTTCGGCGTCACCGACGAGCGCCGCAAGACCCTCGACTTCGTCACCTACATCAACGACGGCCAGGGCTTCGCCGCGCGCCGGGACAGTCCGCTGAAGAAGGTCACCTCGCTCACCCGGCTGTGCGGGCTGACGGTCGCCACGAGCGCGGGCACCACCTTCGAGGCGACGCTGGAGGCGAACCGGCATCTGTGCCGGGACGCCGGCCGGAAACCGTACGACGTCACGACCTACGCCGATCCGGGCGCGCTGTGGATCTCGCTGCAACAGGGACGCTCCGATGTGGTGATGGGCACCATCAACGGGCTGCGCTATGCGGTCCGGCAGCAGCCGGGCCTGCGGTTCCTCCATACGTTCAAGCGGCTGGACGTCGGCTTCGCGTTCAAGAAGGGGACGCCGCTGGCGCCGGCCTTCCGGGCGGCGGTCAACCGGCTGGAGAAGGACGGGCGGTACGACCGGATCCTGAAGAAGTGGGGCACCGGCGCCTCGGCGATCAAGGAGTCGCGGATCAGCCCGCCGGAGGTGACGTGAGCCCGGGGCGGGCCGCCCGGTCCCGTCGGCATCCGCCCTGGTTCCGTACCGGAACCGACCTCAGGGTCGGCTCCCGCGCCGTGGCCACTTGTCGACATCTGCGGTCAGGTACCGACCGTGATGCCCATCGCACTGTCAGTTTCGCGCAGGGGCGCGCAAACTGACGTCGCGCCACCCTCTTTGCACCAGATGTGTCACGAACCCCCCGTGCGGCGGCTATCCACTTGGCACACCCTCCGCATCATGCACGACGATAGGGGGCGGAACACGGAAAGACGGAACACCACCGCGGGTGAGAGGAGGCGTCAATGGGATCGGTACGCAAGGCGAGTGCCTGGCTTGGCCTCGTCGACGACAACGATGACGAGCGCTACTACGACGACGACTACGCCGAGGGTCCCGGGTCCGCCGCCCCGGCCGGCGAACCCTGGGTGACCGATCCCCGGGTGCGGGTGGCCGATCGGACCGCGCAGGACCAGGGCACCCGTATCGCCACGGTCACCCCGGACGGATTCGGTGACGCCCGCGGCATCGGCGAGCTGTTCCGCGAAGGCGTCCCGGTGATCGTCAATCTGACGGCGATGGACCCCACGGACGCCAAGCGCGTGGTGGACTTCTGCGCGGGCCTGATCTTCGGCCTGCGCGGTTCGATCGACCGCGTGGCCACCCGGGTGTTCCTGCTCACCCCGCCCGCCTACAAGGTGGTGAGCGGGGGGCAGGAGGGCCACCGTAACGGGGGGTTCTTCAACCAGAGCTGAGGCGCATCAGAGCCGAGGCCAGGGGGTGCGGTGGTGTTCCGGCAGGGGGGTCCGGGGGTTGTCCCCGGGAAATGCAGTAACGACGGCTGAGGGGCGGGGCCCGCTCACCGGAAGGCGTCCAGGCCGCCGGTGAGCGCCTTGCCCAGCACCAGCTGATGCATCTCGACGGTGCCCTCGTAGGTCAGCACCGATTCGAGGTTGGTGGCGTGCCGCATGACGGGGTACTCCAGCGAGATCCCGTTGGCGCCCAGGATCGTGCGCGCGGTGCGGCAGATCTCGATGGCCTCACGGACGTTGTTCAGCTTGCCGAAGCTGATCTGCTCGGGGCGCAGCCGTCCCGCGTCCATCCGCATCCCCAGGTGATGGGCCAGCAGGATCCCCTTGTGCAGCTCGACGGCCATATCGGCGAGCTTGGCCTGGGTGAGCTGGAAGCCGCCGATGGGACGGCCGAACTGCTCGCGGGTGCGGGCGTAGTCGAGGGCCGTCTCGAAGCAGGTGCGGGCGGCGCCCATCGAGCCCCAGACGATGCCGTAGCGGGCATGGCTCAGACAGCCCAGCGGACCGCGCAGGCCCTTGGCCTCCGGCAGCACGGCGGCGGCCGGCAGCCGGACGTCGTCCAGGACGAGTTCGCTGGTCACCGAGGCGCGCAGGGACCACTTGTGGGTGATTTCGGGGGCGGTGAAGCCGAGGGTGTCGGTGGGGACGACGAAGCCGCGGATGCCGTCGTCGGTCTGCGCCCAGACGACGGCGACCCCGGCGACCGATCCGTTGGTGATCCACATCTTGCGCCCGTTGAGCACCCAGTCCGACCCGTCGCGCTTGGCGTAGGTCCGCATGCCCGCCGGGTCCGAGCCGTGGTCGGGCTCGGTGAGGCCGAAGCAGCCGATGACCTCGCCGGCCGCCATCCGCGGCAGCCACTGCCGCTTGTGCTCCTCGGAGCCGAAGCGCCAGATCGCGTACATGGCGAGCGAGCCCTGCACGGAGACCAGCGAGCGGATGCCGGAGTCTGCGGCCTCCAGCTCCAGGCAGGCCAGGCCGTACTGGACGGCGGAGGCGCCGGCGCAGCCGTAGCCAGTCAGGGACATGCCGAGCGCGCCGATGGCGCCGAGCTCGCGGGCCAGTTCGCGGATGCCGGGCAGCTCGCCGTCCTCGTACCACTGCGCGATATGCGGCAGGACGCGGTCGGCGGTCCACTGGCGGACGGTGTCGCGGACCGCGCGGTCCTCGTCGGTGAGCAGATCGTCCAGGCCCAGCGGGTCGCGGGGGTCGAACGGCGGGAGCTTCGAGGACGGCGTTGCGGACATGCGGGCCTCCGGCGGGTTCAGCGCTCGCGAAGTAAAACTAGCAGTGGTAGTTATGCGCGCATCCGACGTTACGGCCCCGGTGCCGCGCGGGCAAGGGCCGTTGCCGCGCGGCGGACTGTGCGGGTGAAGGCGGTCAGCGGGCGGAGCCGGCGGGAGCCGGTGCGCCGTCCCGGCCGGGGCCGGCGGCGCTCTCGCCCGCGGGGGCCTCGCCCTCGGCGCGCTCGGTGGACTCCGCGGCCCGGCGCGGCAGCCGCAGCGCGATGGCCGCGCCGACCATCAGCAGGACGGCGCTGGCGACAAGAGTGATGTGCAGCCCGTGGACGAACGATTCCCTGGCGGCCGCGCGCAGTGCGCTCCGCGCGGCGGGCGCGAGACCGGCGGCCACCTTGTAGGCCTCGCCCAGCGAATGCGACGCCGCGGCGGCGGCATGGTCGGGCACCTTGCCGACATGGGCCAGGCCCGGCGCATAGGCGGCGTTCATGACGCTGCCGAGCAGGGCGACGCCGATGCCCGCGCCGAGCTGGTAGGAGGTCTCGCCGATCGCGGCGGCGCCGCCGGACTGTTCGGCGGGCGACTCGCTGAGCATCGACTCGTACGCACCGAACAGCGTGGACTGATAGCCGTAGCCGAGCAGGACGAAGCCCAGGGAGAGCTGCCAGGGGTGGTCCTGACCGTTCATCATCGTCAGACACAGCACCGCGATGGCGGTCAGGGTGAAACCGGCCGAGACCATCAGCCGCGGGCCGAGGGCCTGGAGCATCTTCGAGCCGGTCAGGCCCGCCGCCATGGCGGCGAACACCAGCGGCAGCATCCGCACCCCGGTCTCCAGGGGGCTGAGCCCCAGGACGAGCTGGAGGTACTGGACGGCGATCAGCTGGAGGCCCACCAGGGCGAGCATGGCCAGCACGATGCAGCCGACGG
Source organism: Streptomyces gilvosporeus (assembly GCF_002082195.1). Classification (GTDB taxonomy): domain Bacteria; phylum Actinomycetota; class Actinomycetes; order Streptomycetales; family Streptomycetaceae; genus Streptomyces; species Streptomyces gilvosporeus. Next base: position 2,465,224 of record NZ_CP020569.1, read on the forward strand.
AGGTGCCGAAGGCGGGCCGGGCGAACAGCCGCACATCGATCAGCGGGTGCTCGCGGCGGCGCTGGCGGCGTACGAAGACGATCAGCAGCAGCGTGCCGATGACGATCGGTCCGAGCGTGGCCGGGCCGAGCAGCGCCGCGCCGTTGCCGATGCGCTTGACGCCGAGGACGATGCCCAGCACACCGAGCGCCGCCATGATCGCGCCGATGACGTCCCAGGGGCCGTTGCGCTCACCCCGTGACTCCGGCAGCAGCCAGCGCCCCACCAGCAGCATCACGGCCATCATCGGGATGTTGATGAGGAAGACCGAACCCCACCAGTAGTTCTCGACGAGGAAGCCGCCGAGGACCGGGCCGACGGCGGCGCCGACCGCGGCCACCGCGCTCCACACGCCGATGGCGACCGCGCGCTCGCGCCGGTCGGGGAAGACCTGCCGCAGGATCGACAGCGTCGCGGGCATGATCATCGCGCCGCCGATGCCGAGCAGCGCACGGGCCACCATCAGGATCTGCGGATTGGGCGCGAGGGCCGCGCCGGCCGAGGCCAGGCCGAAGAGGCCGTAGCCGAGCAAGAGGATGCGGCGGCGTCCGACGCGGTCGCCGAGCGTGCCGAAGAGGATCAGCAGGGACGCGGCTATCAGCGGATAGATGTCGACGATCCACAGCAGTTCCACCGGCCCGGGACGCAGGTCCTCGGTGACGGAGGGCACGGCCACGTACAGGATCGTGGTGTCCAGCGCGACGAAGAGCAGGCTGATACACAGCACGATCAGCACGGTCCAGCGATTGGCGCCGTCGCGTGCAAGCCGGGTCACACCAGCCGTCCGTCCACTGCCGGACGCGGTCGTCCCGGACATGCAGTTCCTCCTGTCATGCTCTCGCGGCTCGCGGATCCAGGCGCGACGATGCCCCGGGCAAAACCGGCGGCACGGGCGAGTTGAGACGTCAGACTACGCGAGTCACCCAGCGTGCCGCGTGGCCCACCTCACGGTGAGACGCTCATCGCAGCGCCGGACGTTCCCCCTGGTCCCGCCTCATCCCCCGCCGACGGTCGTTCTTCGGCCACTCGGATCATCATCGATAATCGTCCGGATGAACGATCTTGCGCCCGCCGCAGTTCCCGACCGGACGCGCGACGCCGCCTTTCCGGCCGCGCTGCGCCGCGCCGCGCCCGCACTGACCGCCTATGCGGCGATCCGGCTGCTGGGCGTGCTGGTGCTCGTGATCTGGTCGAGCGCCAACGGCAAGGACTGGCACACGCTGCTGAGCGCGCGCTGGGATGCGCTCTGGTACACCGGGATCGCCGAGCGGGGCTACGGCTACACCCTCCACCTCGCCAACGGTGCCGTGCACTCCAACCTGGCGTTCTTCCCGCTGTTCCCGTGGCTGGAGCGGGGCCTGGCGGCCGTGACGCCGCTGTCGGCCGCGGACGCCGGGCTGGCGGTGGCCTGGTGTGCGTCGCTGGCCGCGGCCTGGGCGCTGTATGCGACCGGTGAGCGGGTGCACGGCCCGCGGACCGGGGTGGCGCTGGCCGCGCTGTGGGCCGCGCTGCCGGTCGGCGTCGTGCAGTCCATGGCGTACTCGGAGTCGCTGTTCACCGCGCTCGCGGCCTGGGGCGTGTACGCCGTGTTGACCGGACGCTGGGTGACGGCGGGCGTGTTGGCGTCCCTGGCGGGGCTGACCCGGCCGGTGGGCGCCGCGGTCGTGGCGGCCGTATGGATCACCGCCGCGGTGACGCTGTGGCGCGCACACCGCTCCGGCGGGATCCGCACGGCCCTGCGGGCGCACCGCGGACTGCCGGCGGGCGTGCTGCTCGCCCCCCTCGGCTGGTGCGGCTATTTCCTGTGGGTGGGCGCGCGGCAGGGCGGTTTCACCGGCTATCTGGACGTCCAAGGCGGCTGGGGCAACGGCTTCGACGGGGGCGTGGCCTTCACCCGGTTCCTGTTTCACCTGCCGCCCGCGGCCGGGCTCGGTCTCGCGCTGGGCGTGGCGCTGGTGATCTGGCTGTACGTACACGGCGTACGGCGCGGCCAGCCGCTGCCGCTCGCGGTCTACGGCGGGACCGTCCTGCTGATGGCGCTGACCGCCAAGGGTTACTTCGGCTCCAAACCGCGGCTGATGATGCCCGCCTATCCGCTGCTGCTGCCGCTCGCGGCCGGGCTGGCGAAGTGGCGGCCGGTGCGGTCCTGGCTGGTCGTCGGGCTGGTGGCGGCCGCATCGGCGGCCTACGGGGCGTTCTGGCTGAACGGATCGGGGCCCCCGTGACCGACGGCGCGAACGCAAGTTCCCCCGCTGTGAACCCCCGTGCGGGCAAACTTCCCGCGGCGTCCGGGGAAAGCACGGATAAACGTCTCCGGAGAAAAACAGATAACCACTCGCGGCGCCGACACGCGGAGCGCCCGCCGGGGATTCGGAAACGCGCCGAATTCCGTTGCAAAACCCGTGGGCAACATCACGCTTGAGACGCATTCCACATCACATCGTCATTACAAAGCGCACAGTTTGACCAGGCACCTACATCACACGCGGTAACGTCCATTGAGTGCGTACCGATGACAAGCTCGACCAGATGGAGGAGCGCCCGACCGACCGCGTTCAACCGCCCCCGATGACCGCGACCCGCCTGTGGCTGTTCGGCGGCACGCTGGCGGTGTACCTCGCGATCGTGATCGGCGTGCTGACCACGTCATGGTTGGTCACCCTCGACTGGCAGGTCATGTTTTTCCGGCCCTACAAGCAGTGGCCGGAAATCCACGCCTTCCTCGACTACTTCGTGGTCCTGGGCCAGCGCGGCCCGACCGCGGTGGCGGTGGCGGCCTGGCTGGGCTGGCGCTGCTGGCGCCAGCGCAACCTCCACCCGCTGCTGGTGCTCGGCGCCTCGCTGCTGCTGCTGAACATGACCGTGGGCGCCGCCAAGATCGGCATGGGCAGGCTCGGTCCGCACTACGCGACGACCGTCGGCGCCAGTGAGATGGGGCTGGGTGGCGACATATTCCCGTCGGGCCACACCGCGAACGCCGTGGTCACCTGGGGCGTCCTGGCCTATATCGCGACCACCCCGCTGCGCCGCCGCATCCTGTCGGTGATCGCCGCCCTCGGCGCGCTGGGCGTCGGCATGACCACCGTCTACCTCGGTACGCACTGGGTCAGCGATGTGGTGCTCGGCTGGGCCGCGGGCCTGCTGGTGCTGCTGGCGATGCCCTGGCTGGAGCCCGGCATCACCTGGGTCGAGGACCGCCTGATGGGCATCATCCTGCGGCTGTGGCTGCGGCTGCGCCCCGATTCGCTGCGCGGCCCGCTCCCGGTCGGCATGCCGGCCCCGGCGTTCTCCCGGCAGCGCCCGGCGTCCGAGGGCGACGTACTGGTCCGCGAGACCATCGGCGCCGGCACGGTCGGCCGTACCGCCCCCGGACGCCCCCAGGACGGCTGGCCGCACCACGCGACGCGCCCGTACGCGATCCGCTCCGAGCGCTCCCCGGCCGCCCCCACGGGCAGCCGCCGACCGCCGCACGCGGACCGCGTCCCGCGCACCATTCCGCTCAGCCCCACCTCCGGCCGCGGCCGCAACACCACCGGCTGACCGCCCGGCAGACCGCGGGGCCGGTACGCACACCCCACCCCGCACCGAAGGCCCCGGCCGCTCCTCACGAGCGGCCGGGGCCTTCGGCGTCCTCAGGCGAGCGGTCAGCGGCCGTCAGCCCTGCCAGCTGCGGTGCACCACATCGTCCTGCACCTCGAAGTTGATCCGGCCGACGAGGTATTCCATGGTGATGATCGCCCCCGGCGGCAGCGAGCGGACGGTGGTCCAGCCACGCTCGCGGGCCCGCTCCTCGGCGGCCTGCCGGGCAAGACCCACATAGGCCTCGATGTCGTCCTGGGGTTCGCTGGGAAGATCCGGTACGGGTGCCATGCCAGCCACCGTAGGCGCCCGCGACGGTGCCCGGAAGGCCCGTCCGGCGCACACGTCGGTGTCCGTACGGTCCGTCATTGGTCACACTTGTGTCACAGCCGACGCTGCGGCGTTTGCGGTAACTTCCTCACCCGTACGAGCCGTGTGATGCGGCAAACGGGTGGAAAACAATGCGGCCGGAATTCCTCCCTTGATCACCGGCTAATCCCGGCACCGGCCGCGGCGCCGGGGATCGCACCGGAGCCCGGGAATTCGGCCGACCCCGCCGCGGGATTCCCGCTCCCCCGACCAATTACCGCCGGGCGAATATGGCCGGACGAGACACAGTCCGCACACATTTCCCGCACACCCCCCCCGGGCCGGGGCCTACGCCGCTCCCGCCGGACGGGCCCGCCTAGTCCTCCGGACCCGTGAACCGCAGCGCCAGGTCGTTGTCGAGGGTGTAGTACGGCTTGACCCGGACCGGCCCGGCCGCGCTCTGCAGCGGCAGTGCGGGGTAGCAGAAGATCTGCTTCTTGTCCGGTACGTCGTCCAGGAGGCGGGCGATGCGCACCGGGTAGGCGTCCGCGGCGGGGCGCAGCCACAGGTCCCACGGCTCGCCGCCGTCCCGCCCGGTGCCGGCCAGCTCCTCGTGGGTCAGCGTGAAGGTGAAGTCCGGGCCCTCGACGTCCAGCGGGACGGTGACGGCGGGCGGGGTGTCGTCCACGGCCCGCGTGGCGCGCCGGGCGCGCGCCTCGGCCAGTGCGCCGACCGCCGGGGAGGCACCGTAGAGCCGGCCGGAGACCGTGATGCCCTCGGGCGTCACCCGGATGTCGCCGGCCTCGGCGTGCGGACCGCGCAGCCAGCTGCGCAGGGCGAGATTGCCGAACTTCGTGGCGTACGGGATGCGCACGCCGAGCCGGCCGATCCCGGCCAGCGGGCGGCGGTCCACCAGGGAGCGCAGGTCGTTGACGCCGGGCAGCAGGCGCCGCGGGTCCGAGCCGTCGCCCAGGTCGGCATAGGCGTTCCAGCGGCCCTCGGCGAGCGCGACGGTGCTGGGCAGGACGGCGCGCAGCCGGCCGGAGCCGTTCGGGCCCAGCGGCAGCCGGACCTCGTCGTCGGCGCCGTCGTCGGCGCCGTCGCCGCCGCGCAGCCGCAGCACCAGGGCGGCGTTCCAGGAGGCGGGGGCGGACTCGGGGGCGTTCAGGTCGAAGGTGAGGCCGCCGGCGGAGTCGGCGATGCAGTCGGCGCGCAGCTCCGCCGGAGCGGCGGCCGCGGCCTGGGGTTCCTGGTCGATGGCCGCGTCCTTCGTCGGGGGTGTCGGGGTCGTCGTGGAGCTCGTCGGCGCCGTGGGCGTCCCGGGTGTGGTGGTCGAGGCGGTCATGCCGTGCGCACCCCTCTCACCGTGCGGGCGGCGTCCTTGGTGGCGTAGGCGCCGCTGAGCAGCGCGCCCCGGGTGCGATGCCAGGCGCCGCGCAGGCGGTGGCCGCGGCGGCGGGCGAGCAGCTCGCCGAAGAGGGCTTCGTAACGTTCGGCGATGATGGCCGGATCGAAGCGGCCGGAGGCGGCGAGCGCCGTGCGGCCCATCCGCTTGCGGGCGTCGTCGTCGTTGATCAGCTCCAGCAGCGCACCGGCCAGCGCGGGCGGATCACCGACCGGTACGAGCCGGCCGTCCACCCCGTCGTCGATGATCTCGCCGGGACCGTGCGGACAGTCGGTGGCGACGACCGGGAGGCCGCAGCGCATGGCCTCCACGATGGTCATCCCGAAGGCTTCGAGGCTGGAGGAGACCGCGGCGATCGATCCCTTGGCCCACTCGGGCTCCAGGGGGCTGGCCGGTCCCATCAGGAAGACGTGGTTGTACAGGCCGAGTTCCTCTATCAGCGCGCGCAGCGCCGCCTTCTCCGCGCCGCCGCCGTATATCCGCAGCCGCCAGTCGGGGCGGTCGGCGACGACCTCGGCGAAGGCGCGGACCAGGATGTCGTAGCGCTTGGCGCGGGCCAGCCGGCCGGCCGCGACGACCCATTTGTTGCCGCCGTCGGCGGGCCGGAGGCCGGGGGCGGGCACGCTGTTGGGCACCGCCGCTATCCGTACGCCGGGCAGCCGCAGCGCGCTGCGGTAGGCGCGGGCGTCGGCCTCGGTGACGGTGGTGACCGCGTCCAGCAGCGGATAGGCGCCGCGCAGCGCGAGCCGGAGCTCCCGTGAGTGGGTGTTCAGGGTCAGATGCTCCTGCCCGATCCGCACCGGCCCGCGGCGGGCCTGCCGCGCGATGTGGACGTTCAGTCCGGGGCGGGTGCCGACCACCACGTCCGCTTCGAGGCGGCGCAGATGCTGGGCGATACGGCGGTCGGTGAGCTCGCTGTACTGGGCGTAGCGGCGCTCGGCGGCGGGGAACACCTTGGCGGGCCGCCGGTGCGCGGGGTCGGCGCCCTCGTAGCCGGCGCCGTCCTCCCTGAGGTCCACCAGGTGCCGCAGCGTGACCCCGGGGCCGAGGCCGAGGACCGGGGTGTCGCGGTGGCGCAGTACGGAGACGATCTCGACGTCGTGCCGCTCGGCGAGCGTGTGGGCCAGGTTGAACGTCGTACGGATCGTCCCCCCGATCCCGTACGCGTTGTGTAGCAGGAATGAGATGTGCATCCGTCCCCGTGTCCCCTGGTCTTCCGTTTTCCGGCCGTGCCCGGACTCCCCTCGGACGACGTCGCGCGCCCCCCGACGGCGTGAGACGTCCGGCTCCTGAACGGTTGGACACCGCAAAGGAGTTCCGGGTTGGGGGGTTTCGCCAAGTTGTTCCTTAAAAGTTAGGTCATCGGTAGCGGCGGAAGGGAACCTTCCGGGCCCGGATCGCATCCTCCGTCAGAAGCCCGGTCCGCCGGACGGGCCGGACGGCCCCGTGGACGCAACCGCCGGCGGCGCGGCTGACGGGGCGGCCGACGGCACAGGAGCCGGGTTGGCGGACGGGGCGGCGGGCTGGCCGGCGGGCGGCGCGGCAGGCGCCCCTCCGCCGCTCACGGCCGTCGGGTCGGGCGACGGCGCCGGGTCCAGTGGGTCGGGGCGCGGGACGTAGGTGGTCCCGCTCAGCCCGTAGCGCCGGGAGCAGGCCGGCCAGGCACCCCAGCCCTGGGAGGCGAGTACCCGCTCGGCGACCGCGATCTGCTCCTCGCGGGAGGCGAGGTCGGCGCGCGGTGCGAAGTCGAGGCCGCCGTAGCCCCGCCAGGTCCGGTACCCGAACTGGAGGCCGCCGTAGTAGCCGTTGCCGGTGTTGGCGCGCCAGTTGCCGCCGCTCTCGCACCGGGCGACACAGCCCCACGGCCAGCGGTCGGCGGCGCAGGAGTAATCCACCGCTCCTCCGTCGTTCCCGTCCCCGGGGCGGGCCTGGGCGTCGGCCGCGCCACCGGGCAGGGACAGGACCAGGGCGGCGGCCGCCGCAATGAAAACGGAGACGGCACCCGCACGGCGCCGGAGCCCCGGAAAGTGGTCGGACATAGCCGGTGACGCTAGGCAGGCTCCCGCCGCGGACTGCTGCGCCGCGCCCGCCACGCCGGACGTCCCCGCCCGCGACGGCGTAAGGAAACCGCCCATTCGCGTCTGTTTTCCCTACCGAAACCGATCACTCACGACCGCTTTTCCCCCACTCGCCGCCCTTCTTCGCTGTGCGTCGTTTGGTTCGATTCTGTTCCCGTCCGCGCGTGACTCCGGCCGCAGGTCGCCCGTTGTCCTTGTACGAGCCGGGACAACGCCCGGCAGCCGCTCAGAGATCGAGGAGCCCCCGTGCCGCGCATGCTCGACGTCAGCGACGAGGTCCGCGCCGAGATCGGCGACGAAGAAGCCGATCGCCTGCTGGCCGGTGGCGACGCCCCCGGAAGCTACGACTGCACGTCATGCCGCACCCCCGGCGACAGCGAGCAGGAGCGCACCAGCACCGTCCTGTTCGTGGGCGAGGAGACCGCGGTGCTCGCGTTCGCACACGCCACCTGCATCCCCTCGCAGGTCGTCCCGGTGTCGGAGGAGCAGCTCAAGGGAGCCGTCCGCTCCATCACCGGCAAGGACGACGACACCCCCCACGCCCCCGTGCAGGAGCCCGGCCCCGTCGCCCCGCCGCCCGTCGGCGACCGTCAGGCGACCCTGGGCATCACCTGCGGCCTGGTGCTGATCGAGGGCGAACTGCGCCCGGCGCTGGTCGTCGAGCCCAACGGCCCCATCGCCCGCCCCGGTTCGATGAGCCAGCAGGACGAATTCCTCCCGCTGCTGCGGGAGCAGGGCTTCGGCAATGTGACGGACATGAACCAGCTCCCCGCCCCCAACCCGGGCTGGTCCGCGCTGCTGGCCATGGGCAAGCTGCACGCCGTGCTCCAGCCGGGCTCGGCCGGCAACCAGTCCGCGTGGTGGCAGGCGCATCAGCCGCTGGCGGTCTCCGAGGGCTGGCGCGCGGCGGCCAACAAGGCGCAGACCGTGCTGATGTACGCCGCGCCCGCGGGCACCATCGGCCACCAGCCGCGCGAGGACCTGATGCGCCAGGCGCTGGAGCAGGCCGCCGCCCAGGGCGTGCTGGTGGCCGCGGCGATGCCGCTGGCCGGCACCGCCGCCTGAGCCCGGCCGCAGCCACCGATCGCGGGAGCGACGCCGCCCGATGGGCGGCATTGCCCCGCGATCGCCCCTTTCCGGCCGAAAACCGCATCCCCCGGGCATCGGGGTCGTTTGCAGATACGTGCACGCATACGACCCCTCCTCCCGCGCCCCGTACCACCCGATCCCCGGCATGCGCCCGTCGCACGAGCCCGGGGGGACGCACTCACCGGACCGCGCCTCGGGCACCCCGATCTATGACGCGCTCTACGCCGAGTACCGCCGCTCCTTCAAGGCACTGCCCGGGGACCGTACGGACGAGGCGGAGGTCCCCGAATCGCTGCGCGGCAACTGGAACCGCACCACGGCCTCCACGGGCCACTGGGAGGTCGTGGGCCACCAGCCCTACCACCCCCGGGGCCACATCCCCGCGGCGCTTCCCCCGGGCCAGCGCGACGCCCGCTCCCAGGGTCGCTGACCCCCGGGCGGCCACGACGACGGCGCCCGGACCCCGCCGGGGTCCGGGCGCCGTGCTGCCGCCGCTACTTCTTCTTGCTGCGCTTCTCGCGCACCCGTACCGAGATGTGCACCGGCGTCCCCTCGAAGCCGAACTCCTCGCGCAGCCGCCGCTCGATGAAGCGGCGGTAGCCCGCCTCCAGGAAGCCGGAGGCGAAGAGCACGAACCGCGGGGGCCGGGTGCCGGCCTGGGTGCCGAAGAGGATGCGGGGCTGCTTGCCGCCGCGGATCGGGTGCGGGTGGGAGGCGACGATCTCGCCGAGGAAGGCGTTCAGCCGGCCCGTGGGGATACGGGTCTCCCAGCCGGCCAGGGCGGTCTCGATCGCCGGGACCAGCTTCTCCATGTGGCGGCCGGTGCGCGCGGAGACGTTCACCCGCATCGCCCACGGGATCTGCACGAGGTCCCGCTCGATCTCCCGCTCCAGGTAGAAGCGGCGCTCCTCGTCGAGGGTGTCCCACTTGTTGTACGCGATGACCAGGGCCCGCCCGGCCTCCACGGCCATCGTGATGATCCGCTGGTCCTGGACGCTGATGGACTCGCTGGCGTCGATCAGGACGACCGCCACCTCGGCCTTCTCCACGGCCGCCGCGGTGCGCAGCGAGGCGTAGTAGTCGGCGCCCTCCTGGAGGTGCACCCGGCGGCGGATACCGGCGGTGTCCACGAACTTCCAGGTCTTGCCGCCCAGTTCGATCATCTCGTCGACCGGGTCGCGGGTGGTGCCGGCCAGTTCGTTGACGACCACCCGCTCCTCGCCGGCGACCTTGTTCAGCAGCGACGACTTGCCGACGTTCGGGCGGCCGATCAGCGCGATCCGGCGGGGGCCGCCGACGGCGGCGCCGAAGGTCTGCGCGGGCGCCTCGGGCAGCGCCTTGAGCGCGGCGTCCAGCATGTCGCCGGTGCCGCGGCCGTGCAGCGCGGAGATCGGGTGCGGCTCGCCCAGGCCCAGCGACCACAGCATCGCGGCGTCCGCCTCGCCGGACGGGCCGTCGACCTTGTTGGCGACCAGCACGACGGGCTTGCCGGCGCGGCGCAGCAGCTTGACGACGGCCTCGTCGGTGTCGGTGGCGCCGACCTTGGCGTCCACGACGAAGACGACCGCGTCGGCGGCCTCGATGGCGAACTCGGCCTGCATCGCCACGGAGGCGTCGATGCCGAGCACGTCCTGCTCCCAGCCGCCGGTGTCGACGACCTTGAAGCGGCGGCCGTTCCAGTCGGCCTCGTAGGTGACGCGGTCGCGGGTGACGCCCGGCTTGTCCTCGACGACCGCCTCGCGGCGGCCGATGATGCGGTTCACGAGCGTCGACTTGCCGACATTGGGGCGGCCGACGACGGCGAGGACGGGCAGCGGACCGTGTCCGGCCGCCGCGATGTCACCCTCGACCTCTTCGAGGTCGAAGCCCTCTTCCGCGGCGAGCTCCATGAACTCCGCGTACTCGGCGTCGCCAAGCGCACCGTGCTCGTCGCCGGTGGGGGTCTGGTCGTTCATGAAGTCCGTTCCTCGTTCATCATCGTCATCGGTGGGGCGCTGGTACGCGCCCCACTACTCAAAGTGTCGGTCGGCGCCCGGTAAGGCGCCTGGCCTCGGCCAGGTGGGCGGTCAGCCGCTCCTGGATCCGTACGGTCGCCTCGTCCAGCGCCTTACGGGTGCGCCGCCCGCTGCCGTCGCCCGCCTCGAAGGCGTCGCCGAAGACGACGTCGATGCGGCCGCGCAGCGGCGGTACGGCGCGGTGCAGCCGACTGGCGCGGTCGGCACTGCCGAGCACCGCGACGGGCATCACCGGGGCGCCGGAGCGCACCGCGAAGTACGCCAGCCCGGCGCGCAGCGAGGCGAAGTCGCCCTCGCCGCGGGTGCCTTCGGGGAAGATCCCCAGCACGCCGCCGCGCTCCAGCACCCCGAGCGCGTCGGTGATCGCCTTGCGGTCGGTGGCGTCGCGGTCCACCTTCAGCTGCCCGATACCGCGCAGGAAGGGGTCCAGCGGGCCGACGAAAGCTTCCTTCTTGATGAGGAAGTGCACCGGCCGGGGCGCGGTGCCCATCAGCATCGGGCCGTCGATACCGTGCGAGTGGTTGACAGCGAGGATCACCGGGCCCGCGGACGGCACCTTCCAGGCGCCCAGCACCCGCGGCCGCCACAGCCCGTACATCAGGCCGATGCCGATCCGCCGGCCGACCGCGGCGCCGGCCTCGCTCGGCGCCCTGCCGGATTCGGTCACCGGGCGAGCCCCGCCTTTGCGGCGCTCGCGCCCTCGATCAGGGTGACCACGCATTCGATGACCTGCTCCAGGGTCAGCTCGGTGGTGTCCACCTCGACGGCGTCGTCCGCCTTGGCCAGCGGGGAGGTCTTACGGGAGGAGTCGGCGGCGTCCCGCTTGATCAGGGCCTCGCGGGTGGCGGCCAGGTCGGTGGCGTCCTTGCCCTTGAGCTCGCCGGCGCGGCGGGCCGCACGGGCCTCCGGGGAGGCGGTGAGGAAGACCTTGAGGTCGGCGTCGGGCAGGACCGTTATACCGATGTCACGGCCCTCCACCACGATGCCGTGCGGCGCCTCGGCGGCGATGGTGCGCTGGAGCTCGGTGATCCGGGCGCGCACCTCGGGGACCGCGCTGACGGCGCTGACCGCGGCGGTGACCTCCTGGGTGCGGATCGGGCCCGCGGCGTCCAGGCCGTCGACCGAGATGGTCGGGGCGGCCGGGTCCGTACCGGAGACGATGTGCGGCTTGGCGGCGGCGTCGGCGACGGCGGTCGCGTCCTGGACGTCGATGCCGTTGCTCAGCATCCACCACGTGATCGCGCGGTACTGGGCGCCGGTGTCGAGATAGCCGAGCCCCAGCTTGGCGGCGACGGCCTTGGACGTGCTGGACTTGCCCGTGCCTGCGGGGCCGTCGATGGCGACAATCACTGCAGCCGGGGCGGTCCGGGTGGCGGTTTCCACGGTGACGAACACCTTTCCTGTGCACGGGGCGGAGGTCCACGGCCGATAAGTGGCCTCGGACAAGGTTACTGGCTCGCCCGCACCGCCCCGTCCACGGTCTCACTGCCGGATCGACCAGCCCCGCTCCCTCAGCTCCGCGGTCAGCGCCGGGACCGCCGCCGGCTGCACCGTGAGCTGGATGAAGCCGGCCTGCTGACCGGTGGCGTGCTCGATGCGGACATCCTCGATGTTGACCCCGGCCCGGCCGGCGTCGGCGAAGATCCGGGCCAGCTCACCGGGCTGGTCGCCGATGTAGACCGCGACCGTCTCGTACGCGGCCGGGGCGGCGCCGTGCTTGCCCGGCACCCGCTCGCGGCCGGCGTTGCCGCGGCGCAGAACGTCCGCGATACCGCCGGCGCCGGTGCCGCGCTTGTCCTCGTCGGCGGACTCGAGGGCGCGCAGCGACCGTACGGTCTCGTCCAGGTCGGCGGCGACCTCGGACAGCACATCGGCGACCGGCCCCGGATTGGCGGAGAGGATGTCGATCCACATCGCCGGGTCGGAGGCCGCGATCCGCGTCACATCCCGGATGCCCTGGCCGCACAGCCGAACCGCGGTCTCGTCGGCGCCCTTGAGGCGGGCGGCGACCAGGCTGGAGATCAGCTGGGGGGTGTGCGAGACCAGGGCGACGGCGCGGTCGTGGGCGTCGGCGTCCATCACCACCGGCACGGCCCGGCACAGCGCGACCAGCTCCAGCGCGAGGTTGAGGACCTCGGTGTCGCCGTCGGGCCGCGGGGTGAGCACCCAGGGCCGGCCCTCGAAGAGATCGGCGGTGGCGGCCAGCGGCCCGGAGCGCTCCTTGCCGGACATCGGGTGGGTGCCGAGGTATCCGGACAGCTCGCAGCCCAGCGCCTCCAGCTCGCGGCGCGGGCCGCCCTTGACGCTGGCGACGTCGATGTACGCACGGGCCGCGCCGCGCCGTATGGCATCGGCCAGCGCCGCCGCGACATGGGCGGGCGGCACCGCCACGATCGCCAGGTCGACGGGGCCGGGCGGCGCCTCCGCCAGGCCCGCGCCCAGCGCCGCGGCCGTCAGGGCCTGCGCCTGGTCGTGGTCCTCCAGGTAGACCTGGACGCCGCGGGCGTTGAGCGCCAGCGCGACCGAGGTGCCGATCAGGCCCGTTCCGATGACGAGTGCGGTCCTCACTGGGCGATGTCCTTCCGCAGCGCCGCGGCCGCACCGAGGTAGACGTGCGCGACCCCGGCCTTCGACAGCCCGGTCTCGACATGGGCCAGCACCCGCACCACCCGGTCCATGGCGCCGGCCACCTCCAGCTCCTGGGCGCACAGCAGCGGCACATCGGTGATCCCGATACTGCGCGCGGCGGCCGCCGGGAAGTCGCTGTGCAGATCGGGGGTGGCGGTGAACCACATGCTGATCAGGTCCTCCGGCACGAGGTCGTTGCGCTCCATGATGGCCAGGAGCAGCTCGGCCACCTGCTCCCGCATGTGCTGCGCGTCGTCCCGCTCCAGCTGGACGGCCCCCCGGACCGCTCGTACCGCCACGTCACCGCTCCCTGCGTTCGGTGCGTACGCCTCTGCGTACGCACAGATCAGCGTATCGAGCGGCGCTGACAACCGTGCGCCGAGCCGTCGCAATTCCGGTGACAGCCACCGCCCCGACCAGCGACAATCGCCCGCATGCCGACCGACCGCCCGACCGTTCCCGCAGGCCCTGAGCTGGTTGCCCACCACACCGTGTACGCGTGTGTGATGGGCTCGCGCGCCTTCGGCCTGGCGACGGAGTCCAGCGACACCGACCGGCGCGGGGTCTATCTCGCGCCCACCCGGCTCTTCTGGGCGTTCGAGAAGCCGCCGACGCATGTCGAGGGGCCGCGCGAGGAGGAGTTCTCCTGGGAGCTGGAGCGCTTCTGCGAACTGGCCCTGCGGGCCAACCCCACCGCCCTGGAATGCCTGCACTCCCCACTCGTCGAGCGCATCGACGCCACCGGCCGCGAGCTTCTCGCACTGCGCGAGGCGTTCCTCTCCCGGCAGGCGCACCGCACCTTCGCCGGCTACGCGGCCGGGCAGCTCAAACAGCTACGGGTCGGTATGCGCCGCCACGGCACGCCCCGGTGGAAGCAGGCCATGCATCTGCTGCGCCTCCTGGCGAGCTCCCGCGATCTGCTCCGCACCGGCGTGCTCACCGTCGACGTCGGCGAGGCCCGGGAGGAGCTGCTGGCCGTCCGGCGTGGCCAGGTGCCCTGGGAAGAGGTGGAGCGCCGCATGACGGCGCTCACCGAGGAGGCCGAGGCGGCCGTCTCGGGCTCCCCACTGCCGGCCGAGCCGGACCGGGCCCGTGTGGCGGACTTCCTCTTCCGGGTCCGCCGTTCCTCTGCGCTTGGCTGATGGCCCCACGTTTTTGTCTGCGGCGCCGCGGTTTCTTCTCGCCGTTGCGCCTGCGGCGGGCTGGGGTTGTTCGTCGGCCGCGGTGCCGCCCCTGCGGACTTCGTCCTCCGGTGCGTCCCCTCCCGACGGTGGGGGAGGGAAAGGCCGGTGGTCCACCCCCAGGTCTTTTCCCACCCCCAACGGGGAGGTACCGGGCCGTAGCGGCGAAGCCGTGTAGGGCCGGTGCCGCCGCCGGACAGCCCCGCGCTGGGGGCAACTCCCAGCGTTAGCTGGGGGAGGCAACGCCCGCCGCAGGCGCAACGGCGAACAACCCCCACGGCGGGACGGCCGACAACGTGGGGCTCAGGCAAAGCGCAGCGGACGGGCCAAAGCCAAGAGGTCCGCCCGGTACTCGATACGGGCGGCCCACTCCGCGGGCCACGCGTCGGCGCCAAGGTGGGCGCCCGCGAACGCGCCCGCGAGGCACGCAATCGAGTCGGAGTCGCCGGAGGTACACGCCGCCCGCCGCAGCGCGGTCAGCGGTTCGTCGGGGAACAACAGAAAGCACAGCAGGCCCGTGGCCAGTGCCTCCTCGGCGATCCAGCCGGCGCCGGTGGCCAGGCACGGATCGGTCTCCGGGTCCGGCGCGGCGAGCGCCGCGTCCAGGCGGTCCAGGACGCCCAGGCACTCGTCCCAGCCGCGGGCGATGAACGTCGTCGGCGTGGGGTCCTGGGCGTACCGCCACAGGTCGCCGAGCCAGTCCTCGCGGTACTCGGTGCGGTGGGCGTGCGCGTACGCGCGCAGCAGACCGGTCAGCTCGACGGGGCGCGCCCCGTCGGCGAGGAGGCGTACGGCACGCGCGGTCAGGTCGGAGGCGGCCAGCGCCGTGGGGTGGCCGTGGGTGAGCGCGGACTGGAGCTGGGCGGCGCCGGAGCGCTGCCGGGTGCTCAGCCCCGGCACGAGCCCGACGGGTGCGACGCGCATATTGGCGCCGCAGCCCTTGGAACCGATCTGCGTGGCCTCGGCCCAGGGCCGGTCCTCGTCGCTGAGCATCTCGCAGGCGCGCAGGCAGGTGTAGCCCGGCGCCCGGTTGTTGTCGGGCGAGCGCCACCAGGCGACGTACTCCCGGCGTACGGGGCCCTCCAGGCTCCGCGCGGTGAGCTCGCCCTGCTGCACGGCCGTGCGCAGACCGCGGCCGAGCGCCAGCGTCATCTGGGTGTCGTCGGTGACCATGGCGGGATCGGGCAGCTCCATCTGCCGCCACGGCCCGCACTTGGCGAGGATCGCCGGTACGTCGTTGAACTCGGTCGGAAAGCCGAGCGCGTCACCGAGCGCGAGCCCGATGAGCGCGCCGGTGGCGGCGGACTTCGTGTCCTCCGTCGCGGCCCCCATTGCGTCCATCTGCGCCTCCCCCATGAAAAAACCACCCCTTAATCGTCACGATGACGTTAAGGGGTGGCGCGGCAATACCGCAAGCGGCTTCCGGCTACAGCTCGACCTCGCGCATCAGCATGCCGACCTCGGTGTTGGTCATCCGGCGCAGCCAGCCCGACTTCTGGTCGCCCAGGGAGATCGGGCCGAAGGCCGTACGGACCAGCTTCTCGACCGGGAAGCCGGCCTCGGCCAGCATCCGGCGCACGATGTGCTTGCGGCCTTCGTGGAGGCTGACCTCGACGAGGTAGTTCTTGCCGGTGTTCTCCACGACCCGGAAGTGGTCGGCTCGCGCGTAGCCGTCCTCCAGCTGGATGCCGTCCTTGAGCCGCTTGCCCAGGTCGCGCGGGAGGGGGCCCTGGATGGCGGCCAGGTAGGTCTTCTTGACGCCGTAGCGCGGGTGGGTGAGGCGGTGGGCCAGCTCGCCGTGGTTGGTGAGCAGGATGATGCCCTCGGTCTCGGTGTCCAGGCGGCCGACGTGGAAGAGGCGGGTCTCGCGGTTGGTGACGTAGTCGCCGAGGCACTGGCGGCCGTCGGGGTCCTCCATGGTGGAGACGACGCCGGCCGGCTTGTTGAGGGCGAAGAAGAGGTAGGACTGGGTGGCGACCGTCAGGCCGTCGACCTTGATCTCGTCCTTCTCCGGGTCGACGCGGACGCCCTGCTCCGTGACGATCTTGCCGTTGACCTCGACCCGCGCCTGGTCGATCAGCTCCTCGCAGGCCCGCCGCGAGCCCATACCGGCCCTGGCCAGCACCTTCTGCAGCCGCTCGCCCTCCTGCTCGGCGCCGGGGAAGGTCTTGGGGGTCTTGACCTGCGGCTTGTCATGGCGGGCGCGGTTGCGCTCCTCGACCTGGGCGTCGTACTCACGGGGCCGCGCGGGGCCCTGGCCGCGACCGCGCTGGGGACCGCCGCCCTTGGCGCCGAAGCCGGAGGACTTCGCTCCCGTACGGGGACCGCCCTTGGCACCGCCGCGGGCCGCCGCGCCGCGCCCCTTGCGGGGGCCGTCGCCGGTACCGCCGCCGGTACCGCCGCCGGTACCGCCGCCGGATCCGCCCACGTCGTAGCGGCGCTCCTCGGGACGGGGGCGGCCCGCTCGCTGCTGCTTGTCGTCCCGCTGGTTGCCGGCACCGCGGTAGTTACCGCGACCGCCGCCGCTGCTGCCCCTGCTGTTCCTGCCGCTGCTTCGCATCAATGATCCGTCTGAGAGTCGCCGCTGTCGTCTACGTCGAACGACGGGATACCTTCCGGGGAGTCGCCCTCGACCGCGTCCGCCTCCGGGAGGAACGGTGCGAGCTCAGGGAGCTCGTCCAGGCCGCGCAGGCCCATCCGCTCCAGAAAGTAATTCGTCGTCCTGTACAGGATCGCACCTGTTTCAGGTTCCGTCCCCGCCTCCTCCACCAGACCGCGCTGGAGGAGCGTGCGCATCACACCGTCACAGTTGACCCCGCGTACGGCCGAGACACGGGAACGGCTGACCGGCTGACGGTACGCGACCACGGCCAGAGTCTCCAATGCGGCCTGGGTGAGGCGGGCCTGCTGGCCGTCCAGGACGAAGCTCTCGACGGCGTCGGCGTACGCGGCGCGGGAGTAGAAGCGCCAGCCGCCGGCCACCAGGCGCAGATCGAAGCCGCGGCCCTCGCGGGTGTAGTCGTCGGACAGCTCGCGCAGCGCGAGGGCCACCGCGCGGCGCGGCCGCTGGAGCACCTTCGCCAGATGCTCCTCGGTCGCCGGCTCGTCGACGACCATCAGGACGGCCTCCAGGGCGGGCTTGAGCGCCAGCTCGGCGACCCCCAGCGCCCCCGCGGGCGCCGCGGGCCCCGCATCCTCGGCAGCGGCTTCCTGCACCTCGTACGCGTCCTGGCGCATCCCGTCCGCCCGGTCCGCCCCGTTCACTGCGCTCACTGTGCCTCCTCCGTCCGCCGGGGCTCCCCCGCGGCCTCCGGTGCCGCCTCCTGGTCGAATTCGTCCGTCACGACCGGCTCGGCTCCCTCCGCGCCCGTCCAGCGCACCGTCAGCGTCCCCAGCGCCTCCTCCTGGTCCAGCGCGACCACCCGCTCCCGGTAGAGCTCCAGCAGCGCCAGGAAGCGCGCCACGACGGTGAGGGTGTCCGGTGCGTCCGCCACCAGTTCCTGGAAGCCGGCCCGGCCCGCCTCCCGCAGCCGCGCCATCACCACCTCGGCCTGCTCGCGCACGCTGACCAGCGGCGCGTGGATGTGGTCGACGTAGACCTGCGGCTTCGCCCTGGGCCGCATCGCCTTGACGGCCAGTTTGGCGAACCCCTCCGCCCCGATGCCGAGGACGACCTCGGGCAGCAGCTCGGCGTGCTCCGGCTCCAGCCCGACGGTTCGGGGGTAGCGGCGCTGCTCGTCCGTCAGCCGCTCGCTGAAGATGTCCGCGATCCGCTTGTACGCGCGGTACTGGAGCAGCCGGGCGAAGAGCAGGTCACGGGCCTCCAGCAGCGCGAGGTCCGCCTCGTCCTCCACCTCGGCGGCGGGCAGCAGGCGGGCCGCCTTCAGATCCAGCAGCGTCGCGGCGACCACCAGGAACTCGGTGGTCTGGTCCAGGTCCCAGTCCGGCCCCATGGCGCGGATGTACGCCATGAACTCGTCGGTGACCTTCGACAGCGCGACCTCGGTGACGTCCAGCTTGTGCTTGGCGATGAGCTGGAGGAGGAGGTCGAAGGGCCCCTCGAAGTTGGTCAGCCGGACGGTGAACCTGCGGTCGTCGGGCTGCGGAGGGTCGGCGGGGGCGCTGGGGGCGTCCGACGCGGCGGCGACGTCCGGTGCGGCGGGGGCTGCGGGAGTCTCCGGTACGGCAGGGACGTCCGGTGCGGCCGGTTCCTCCTGCGGCTCGGCCCCCGGCCCGCGCCCCAGGGGGCGCCGGGCCCGGGTGACGGGGGTGTCGTGGTGGGTCGTCGTCGGCATCGCGGTCCACAGGCTATCCCGCGGCCCGCCCGGCGGGCCGCGCACCACCGCGACCGCGCGTCAGCGCCCCCGCAGCCGCCGTACCAGGATGCTGGCGTCCCCGCGGGACTCCAGGTCGGCGAGGACGACGGCGACGGCCTCGCGGACGATGCGGCCGCGGTCGACGGCGAGGCCGTGTTCGCCGCGCAGGACCAGGCGGGCGTGTTCGAGGTCCATGAGCTCCTCGGCGGAGACATAGACGGTGATCTTCTCGTCGTGCCGTTCGCGGCCGCTGGGGCGGCGGTTGGCGCCGCGGCCGGCACCGCGGCGGCGGGCCGGGGCGGCGGGCTGGGCGAACACCGCCGGGCCCTTGGGAGACTCGTCCGCCCCCCGGCCGCCGGGCTCGGCCGCGGCGGGCGCCTGCACCGGGTCCTCGCCGGGGTCGGCCTCGCCCGCCGGCGCCGGCACCCGGGGTGTCTCACCCGGCGCCGGGGAGCCGCCCGCCGCGGAGCCGTTGGGCGACCGGCGGGGCGGGGAGGACTGGAGTCCCATCCCCCCGGTGGTGCGGAAGAGTTCGTCGGCTCCGGGCAGACTCACTCGGCGTGACACCGGGCGAGCACCTCCCTGGCGAGCTGGCGATAGGCGGCGGCACCCACGGAGTTGGAGGCGTACGTGGTGATCGGCTCGCCCGCGACGGTGGTCTCGGGGAAGCGGACCGTACGGCCGATGACGGTGTGGTAGACGTGGTCGTCGAAGGCCTCGACGACGCGCGCCAGGACCTCGCGGCTGTGCACCGTACGGGAGTCGTACATGGTCGCCAGGATGCCGTCGAGCTCCAGCTCGGGGTTGAGCCGCTCCTGGACCTTCTCGATCGTCTCGGTGAGCAGCGCGACACCGCGCAGCGCGAAGAACTCGCACTCCAGCGGGACGATGACCTTGTGAGCCGCCGTCAGAGCGTTGACGGTGAGCAGGCCGAGCGAGGGCTGGCAGTCGATGACGATGTAGTCGTAGTCGGCCAGCAGCGGCTTGAGGGCGCGCTGGAGGGTCGACTCGCGGGCGACCTCGCTGACCAACTGCACCTCTGCCGCTGACAAATCGATATTGCTGGGCAGCAGGTCCATGTTGGGGACCGCGGTCTTCAGGAGCACCTCGTCGGCCGACATGCCCCGCTCCATGAGCAGGTTGTAGACCGTCAGGTCGAGTTCCATCGGGTTGACGCCGAGGCCGACCGACAGGGCGCCCTGGGGGTCGAAGTCGACGAGCAGGACCCGTCGTCCGTATTCGGCGAGTGCGGCGCCCAGGTTGATGGTCGAGGTGGTCTTGCCGACCCCGCCCTTCTGGTTGCACATCGCGATGATTTTCGCCGGGCCGTGGTCCGACAGCGGTCCCGGGATGGGGAAGTAGGGGAGCGGGCGTCCGGTCGGGCCGACGCGTTCGCGGCGCTGGCGCGCGGCGTCCGGCGCGAGCGTCGCGGCGTATTCGGGGTCCGGCTCGTACTCCGCGTCCGGATCGTAGAAGTGCCCCTCGGGCAGGTCGTCGTAGTCGGCGAGACGGGCGGGTTGTCCACTGCCCCGGTCGCCGGCCATGGCGTTCACGTGATGGCCGTCCATACTCTGGTGGGCTGTCGTGGAAATGCTCTGGTGCGCTGCGAAGGTGTGGACCGCGACGGAGCCGACAGCCTCGAGCCCCGAGGGACCCTGGCCCCGTGCAACCGCTCCTGGCACGCCACCTCCGGGAGTAAATGTCGACTCATTCACAAGTCGTCTTACCTCCTTGGATGCGACCAGGAAACTTATCGATAGGTCAGCGTGGCACCATGCCGACGGTTGGCGACTCTATGGCGTGTCGGGCGTTCGCAGCAACACAATCCACCGGACCCGGCACGATGTGTCGGTAACTCAACCCCCGAATGTCAAGGGCGCAGGGCGCTTCAACCCGATGTTTCGGGGGGTCGCGAATCGGTTAAAGGGTTACGTTCACGGCGAGTTGAGGGTCCGTCGGCCGAAGACCCGCCCTCGGCGTGTCGCACACACGACCGGCCGGGCCCCGTTGACAGGGCCCGGCCGGGTGGTTGCGCGCGAACGCGACCGATTGACGCCTTATCAGCCGAGGAGCGTGCGCAGCTCGACCGACTCGAGGCCGTGCGCCTCGGCGACCTCGGGGTAGACGACCTTGCCGTCGTGGGTGTTCAGGCCCTTCGCCAGCGCCGGGTCACGGCGCAGCGCCTCGACCCAGCCGTTGTTGGCCAGCGACACGATGTAGGGCAGCGTGGCGTTGGTCAGGGCGTAGGTGGAGGTGTTCGGGACCGCGCCGGGCATGTTGGCGACGCAGTAGAAGACCGAGTTGTGGACCTGGAAGGTCGGCTCGGCGTGGGTGGTCGGACGGGAGTCCTCGAAGCAGCCGCCCTGGTCGATCGCGATGTCGACAAGGACACTTCCGGGCTTCATCTTGGCGACGAGCTCGTTGGTGACCAGCTTGGGGGCCTTGGCGCCCGGGATCAGGACGGCACCGACGACGAGGTCGGCCTCGACGACGGCCTTCTCCAGCTCGAAGGCGTTGGAGACGATCGTCTGCACCTTGGTGCCGAAGATCTTGTCGGCCTCGCGGAGCTTGTTGATGTCCTTGTCGAGCAGGGTGACGTGGAAGCCCATGCCCACGGCGATCTGCACGGCGTTCCAGCCGGAGACGCCGCCGCCGATGACCACGGCCTTGCCGGCGTGGGTGCCCGGGACGCCGCCCGGAAGGACGCCGCGGCCGCCGGCCTGGCGCATCAGGTGGTAGGCGCCGACCTGCGGGGCGATCCGGCCCGCGACCTCGGACATCGGGGCGAGCAGCGGCAGCGCGCGGTTGGCGGTCTCGACCGTCTCGTAGGCGATGGCGGTGGTGCGGGACTCCAGCAGGGCGTCCGTGCACTCCTTGGAGGCGGCCAGGTGCAGGTAGGTGAAGAGCGTCTGGTCCTTGCGGAGCCGGTGGTACTCCTCCGCGATCGGCTCCTTGACCTTCAGCAGCAGGTCAGCGCTGCCCCACACCTCATCGGCGGTGTCGAGGATGGTGGCGCCGGCGGCGACGTACTCCTCGTTCGTGATGGACGAGCCGAGACCGGCGTCCTTCTCGATGACGACCTCATGGCCGTGGCGGACGAGCTCGTGCACTCCGGCGGGCGTGATGGCCACGCGGAACTCGTTGTTCTTGACCTCGCGGGGGATACCGACCTTCACGTCGATCACGGTCCTTGAAAGAGAGCTTGCAGAGGAATTATCCCCTCATGCGATGCATGACGGAACTGACCGCGCCGTACGCGGCCCGCCCAGTCTATTGAAGGAGCTCTTCTTGTCTAGCCTTGTAAAGCAATAATTCTCGCCGGAGGCACTACCGATTTCGTAGGTCAGTCGGGGTGATCTTCGAGAAGCTGCTCCCCCAGGTCACGGTGGAGCCGTGCGGCTGCTGGGTCGCCGAGGCGTTCGAGACCGTCCGCAATCCGAAGTCGCAGCACCGCCTCCAGGCGGGGTTCGTCCGCCATGCGGACGGTTTCGAGGGCCTCCTGTGCGGTCCGCAGCGCCTCCTCGTGCGCGCCCGCGCACTCCAGGACGTGAGCCAGCTCCCCCGTCGCCCGCGCCTGGCCGGCCGTGTCGCCGGCCCTGCGGTAGGTCCGCGCGGCCGCCCGCCACGCCTTGATCGCCTCTTCCCACCGGCCGGTTCGGGCGCAGGCGGAGCCGATCCGGCCGTGCAGGCGGGCCGCGTCCGCGCGCTCCCCGCGGCCCAGCCGCAGCTCCAGCGCCCGTCCGTACCAGTCCGCGGACCGCTGCCAGTCCTCCAGCGCCGCATAGGTGCCGCCCAGCGACTCCAGCGCCCGCCCGGTGGCCGGCTCGTCGCCCGCCGCGCGGGCCGCCTCCAGGGCGCCGCGGTAGCGGGTGAGGGCCGCCTCGGTGCGGCCGGTGCGGGCGTCCACATCCGCGAGGTTGAGCAGGGCCGCGGCCTGTTCGCGCGGCAGCCGGCGGCGGGTGGCGACCTCCAGGAGGAGGCCGTGCAGGGTGTAGAGGTCGGGCGCGGCCGCCTCGGGGCCCTGGTGCGCGAGCAGCGTACGGGTCAGCGCGGCCATCAACCGCCGGTCCAGCGTGTCCAGTTCACCGTCCGCGACGGCGATCCGGGCGGCGTCCAGCAGCACGTCGCGGCGACCGCGCAGCCAGCCGGCGGCGGCGTCCCGGGAGGGGAAGCGCAGCGAACGCGGCAGGGCGGCGACCTTCTGGCGCGCGGGCGAACCGGGGGGCTCGGTCATCGCCCGGCACGACACCAGCAGCCGTACGGTCCGCTGGAGCATCCGGGCGCGGGCCAGCTGGATGTCGGCGGCCCGTTCGGTGTCCTCCAGCAGGGTGCGCACCAGCGGGGCGAGGCAGCCGGGCAGCCGGTAGGCGGGGTGCCCGGCGGCGCCGTCGGGTACGGCCGTCGCCTCCTCCTGGCCCGCCACCGGACGCAGCAGCCCCATTTCGGTGAACTCGTGCAGCGCCGTCCCGGCCGTGGCGAGCGTGCATCCGGCCAGCGCGGAGACCGTGTGCGCGTCCAGCAGGCCGCCGGGGGCCATGACGGTCAGTCGCAGTATCCGGGCCGCGGTCTGCGGCAGCGCGTCGTAGACGATGCGGAAGGCGCGGTACAGCGGCCGGACGGCGGTGGACTGGCCGTCGGGGGGCGGTACGGCGGCCAGCGCCTGGTGCAGATCGGCCAGCGAGGACTTGGGCCGGGCGGCGAGCCAGCCGCCGGCCAGTACCAGCGCGGCGGGCTGCCCGGCGCACTCCTCGGCGATGGCCTCGGCGGTGGTCGGATCGACGGTGATCCGGGTGGGGCCGGCGTAACTGGCGAGCAGTTCGACGGCGGCCGCGGTGTCCAGGCCGCCCAGGGTGCACGGCCGGACATCGGGGATACCGGTCAGCGGCCCCTGGGAGACGACCACGACCAGGCAGTCCGGGGCGTCCGGGAGCAGCGGCTCGACCTGTTCGGCGCCCGGGGCGTCGTCCAGGAAGAGCAGCGCACGGCGGCCGGCGAGGGCGCCGCGCAGCAGCTCGCTCAACTCGTCCAGGGGGGCGCCGGGCGGGGCGGCGGTGCCGAGCGCATCGAGCAGCTCGCGGGCGATGACCTCGGTGGCGGCCGGTTCGCCGTCCCGGCCGGTGAGGGTGGTGCGCAGCACCCCGTCGGGGTAGTCGGCGGCGAGCTCGCGCAGCAGGGCCTCGGCCAGCGCGGTACGGCCGGAGCCGGGACGGCCGGCGATCAGCAGGACGCGGCTGCGTGCGCCGCGGCGGCCGGTGAGGGTGTCCAGGCCGGTGCGTTCGATGTCGGCGCGCAGCGCCTTGAGCTCGCGGCGGCGGCCGGCGATCCGGGCCGCGGGGGGCGGGGTGGAGGGCGCGGGGACGGTGACGGCGCCGTCCCGGCGGGGCCCCGATGCCCGCCGGGACGGCGCGGCCGTGGCACCCCCGGCCGGCCGGTCCCTCGCCTCCGGCGGGAGCTGCCCGCCGCCCACCGCCTGATCCGTCACCGGCCACGCTCCTGTCCTGCTGCGCGTACGAGCCCACCGCATTCGGCGGCGGGAACGGTGCCGAGCGTAGTTCACGATCCGTCACCGGCCGCGCTCAGCGGGGCGGTTGGTCACTCGATCGGAACAGAAGATCATCAGACCGGCGGGTAAGGGGCCGGTCCGCTGCCGGTCAGGACGCGAACGGACGGGCGGGCCAGGGCGCCTCGGCCGGACGCAGTGTGTCCACCCCCGCGCCGGCCTGGACCGCGGTCAGCGACAGCACCCCCACCACCAGGCAGTTGTTGTGCAGCTCACCGGCGAGCACTCCGCGCACCAGCTCCTCCAGCGGCACCCGTGCCAGCTCCATGTCGGCCTCCTCCTCGGAGACCTCGAACCGCTCCCCCTCGGCCTCGGACAGATCCCGGGCGAGGAAGATCCGTACGGCCTCGTCGCAGCCGCCCGGCGTGGTGTAGACATCGGTCAGCACCCGCCAGTCCTCGGCCTTGACGTGCGCCTCCTCGTACAGCTCGCGCTGCGCGGCGTGCAGCGGGTTCTCGCCGGGGACGTCGAGCAGCCCGGCCGGGATCTCCCACAGCCGGTGGCGTACGGGGTGGCGGTACTGGCGCAGCACCAGCACCCGGCCCTCGTCGTCGAGGGCGAGCACCGCCACCGAGCCCGGGTGGACCTGGTAGTCGCGCGTGACGCTGCTGCCGTCGGGCATGACGACCTCGTCGGTGCGCACGCTGGTCTTGTTCCCGGTGAACGGCGTCGTGGTCGCGATGACCGCCCACTCCTCCGGGGTGTCCTTGATCGCCATGGCGCGACGTCCTCCCTGTATGTGCCTGAGCATCCACCGACGCGGAAAGCCGGGGTGCGGCCTCGTGGAGGCCACACCCCGGCAACCGTATCCGTAGCGGTGTCCGCTACTTCGCGACACCCGTCTTGCGGGCGACGGCGGCCTTGACCAGCCCGGCGAAGAGCGGGTGCGGGCGGGTCGGGCGGGAGCGCAGCTCCGGGTGCGCCTGGGTGGCGACCAGGTAGGGGTGCACCTCGCGCGGGTACTCGACGTACTCGACGAGCTTGTTGTCCGGGGAGGTGCCGGAGAACTGGAGCCCGGCCTTCTTCTCCAGCTCGCCGCGGTAGGCGTTGTTGACCTCGTAACGGTGGCGGTGGCGCTCCTCGACGTACTCCTTGCCCGCGTAGACCTCGCGGACGATGGAGCCCTCGGCGAGCTTGGCCGGGTACATGCCCAGCCGCATCGTGCCGCCCATGTCGCCCTCACCGGCGACGATGTCCAGCTGCTCGGCCATCGTGGAGATCACCGGGTCGGCGGCGCCCGGGTCGAACTCGGTGGAGTTCGCGCCCTCGATCCCGGCGAGGTTGCGGGCCGCCTCGATGACCACGCACTGGAGGCCCAGGCACAGGCCCAGCAGCGGCAGCTTGTTCTCGCGGGCGTAGGTGATGGCGCCGACCTTGCCGTCGACACCGCGGTCGCCGAAGCCGCCGGGGATGCAGACCGCATCGCAGTCGGAGAGCTGCTCGGCGGCGCCCGCGGGCGTCTTGCAGTCGTCGGAGGTGACCCACTTCAGCTTCACGCGGGTCTTGTTCGCGAAGCCGCCGGCGCGCAGCGCCTCGGTCACCGAGAGGTAGGCGTCGGGCAGGTCGATGTACTTGCCGACCAGCGCGACCTTGACCTCGTGGTCGGGGTTGTGGACGCGGTCGAGCAGGTCCTCCCACTGGGTCCAGTTCACATCGCGGAAGGGCAGGTCCAGCTTCCGCACGACATAGGCGTCCAGGCCCTCGGTGTGCAGGACCTTGGGGATGTCGTAGATCGAGGGGGCGTCGATGGCGGCGACCACCGCGGCCTCGTCGACGTCGCACATCAGCGAGATCTTGCGCTTGATCGCGGTGGGCACCTCGCGGTCGGCGCGCAGCACGATCGCGTCGGGCTGGATACCGATGTTGCGCAGCGCCGCGACCGAGTGCTGGGTCGGCTTGGTCTTCAGCTCACCGGACGGGCCGATGTAGGGGAGCAGCGAGATGTGCACGACGAAGACGTTGTCCCGGCCGACCTCGTGGCGGACCTGGCGGACGGTCTCCAGGAACGGCAGCGACTCGATGTCGCCGACCGTGCCGCCGACCTCGGTGATGACGACGTCGACGTCCTCGGTCGCCATCCGCCGGATGCGGTGCTTGATCTCGTTGGTGATGTGCGGGATGACCTGCACGGTGTCGCCGAGGTACTCGCCGCGGCGCTCCTTGGCGATCACGGTGTTGTAGACCTGGCCGGTGGTGACGTTCGCGCTGCCGTCGAGGTCGACGTCCAGGAAGCGCTCGTAGTGGCCGATGTCCAGGTCGGTCTCGGCGCCGTCGTTGGTGACGAAGACCTCACCGTGCTGGAACGGGTTCATCGTTCCGGGGTCGACGTTCAGGTACGGGTCGAGCTTCTGCATCGTGACCCGCAGGCCGCGCGCCTTCAGGAGTGCACCCAGGCTGGAAGCGGTGAGCCCCTTGCCGAGCGAGGAGGCGACGCCCCCGGTGACGAAGAGGTGCTTGGTCGTCGTGGCTGCATTCTTGCGAGAAGCAGAGGGCGTCATGGCCAAGAGGGAGCTCCCGTGGTCGCGAGGTGGAGAGGTGCGAGGCGGCAACCGGCCCGGTTTCGGGGGTGCCGTCGCTGCGGTTCGGGGGTTCTCGTGCCCACCGGTCCACGGGGTACCAGGCTATCAGCGACCGGGCATGGTCGCGCCCGGCCACGCATGGCCGATTCCATGTGACAGCCACGTGACTTAGGCCACCCGATCGGACCACCCCACTCCTTGCGAGCGTCGCGCGGATCGCTCATCTGCGTCGTATCCTGCTCGGACACTCGCCAACGAGCCGCCCGGGAAGGCACCACCCCCGCCCGATTTCCGGTCCCGCTGCTCGGCGACGTTTCATGGGCAGGACGGACAGCACACACGTCCCATGGGGGGCGTCACTCCAGTTCGACGGGAGATGCACGTGGCCGGGCGCATCGAGGACTACGCACTCATCGGAGACATGCAGACGGCCGCCCTGGTATGCCGGGACGGCACCGTCGACTGGCTGTGTCTGCCCCGTTTCGACTCCCCGGCGGTCTTCGCGGGTCTGCTGGGCACCGAGGAGCACGGCTTCTGGCGGATGGGCCCGGCCTACGGCCCCGGCGGCGGCCCCCGCCCCGCCGACCGGCGCCGCTACCGGGGGGACTCCCTGGTGCTGGAGTCCGAATGGGACACCCCCCGCGGCACGGTCCGGGTGATCGACTTCATGCCGCCGCGGGACGGCGCCCCGCAGGTGATCCGCATCGTGGAGGGCGTCAGCGGCCGGGTCACGATGCGCTCGGAGCTGCGGATGCGGTTCGCGTACGGCTGGGTGGTGCCCTGGGTCCACAAGCGCGACGGCCGCACCGTCGCCGTCGCCGGCCCCGACTCCGTATGGCTGGACACCGAGGTCGAGACCTACGGCAAGGACCTGACCACGTTCTCCGACTTCACCGTCTCGCCGGGCGAGCGGATCGCCTTCACCATCAGCTGGGAGCCCTCGCACAAGCAGCCGCCGGCCGTGGCCGAGCCGGAGGCGTCCTTGACGGCGACCGAGGAGTTCTGGCGCGAGTGGGTCGAGCACTGCACCTACCACGGCCCCTACCGCGATGCCGTGGTCCGCTCGCTGATCACCCTCAAGGCCCTCACCTACGCCCCGACGGGCGGCATCGTCGCCGCGCCGACCACGTCGCTGCCCGAGTGCATCGGCGGCGTCCGCAACTGGGACTACCGCTTCACCTGGCTCCGCGACGCCGCGATCACCCTCTCCTCCCTCCTGCGCACCGGCTATCGCGAGGAGGCCCGCGCCTGGCGCGAATGGCTGCTGCGCGCGGTGGCCGGCGATCCGGAGAACCTCCAGATCATGTACGGCATCGCCGGCGAGCGGGAACTGGGCGAGAACGACCTCAACTGGCTTCCCGGGTACGAGAATTCGCAGCCCGTACGGGTCGGCAACGGCGCCGCCGGACAGCTCCAGCTGGACGTCTACGGCGAGGTCACCGAGGCCCTGCACCTGGCGCATATGACCGGGCTGGCCCGTAACGACTACGCCTCGCTGCTCCAGATCAAGCTGATCCAGTGGGTGGAGAAGCACTGGGACGAGCCGGACGAGGGCATCTGGGAGGTCCGCGGCCCGCGCCGGCACTTCGTCCACTCCAAGGTCATGACCTGGGTGGCCGTCGACCGCACCGTCAAACTGATCGAGTCCGGTGACGTCGACGGTCCCCTCGAACGCTGGAAGGACCTGCGCGAGACCATCCACCGGGACGTCTGCGAGAAGGGTTACGACAAGGAGCGCAACACCTTCACCCAGTCCTACGGCTCCCAGGAACTGGACGCCTCGCTGCTCCTCATCCCCCAGATGGGCTTCCTGCCGCCCGACGACAAACGCGTCATCGGCACCATCGAAGCGATTCAGCGCGAACTGTCCACCGAGGACGGCTTCATCCTGCGCTACCCCACCTCCGGCGAGGACGACCTCGGCGTCGACGGCCTGGAAGGCGAGGAGGGAGCCTTCCTGGCCTGCTCCTTCTGGCTCGCGGACGATCTCGCCATGATCGGCCGGGTGGAGGAGGCCCGCAGACTCTTCGAGAAGCTGCTCTCGCTCCGCAACGACCTGGGCCTCCTGGCCGAGGAGTGGGACCCACGGCTCAAGCGCCAGGTGGGCAACTTTCCGCAGGCGTTCAGCCATGTTCCTTTGATCGACACGGCCTTGCGGCTCACGGCCAGCGGGGCCTATGGGGGTTAGCCCCACGTTGTCGGCCGTCCCGCCGTAGGGGTTTGCCGCCGTTGCGCCTGCGGCGGGCGGTTGCCGCTGCGCGGGGCTGTTCGGCAGCGGCACCGGCCCTACACGGCTCCGCCGCTACGGCCCGGCACCTCCCCGTAGGGGGTGGAAAAAGACGGTGGGGGCGGACCACCGGCCTTTTCCCTCCCCCCGTCGGGAGGGGCCGCACCGGAGGACGAAGTCCGCAGGGGCGGCACCGCGGCCGACACACAACCCCGCCCGCCGCAGGCGCAACGGCGGGAAAGCCAAAACGTCGGCCCAGGCAAAGCGCAGCGGACGGGTGGGGAGAAACCTAAAACGGCGTCAGCGTGAGGGTGAGCTCCTTAGGCGCGCCATCCTCGATGTACGAGGCGAAGCCGGCCACGTCGTCGAAGGCGAAGCCGTACGCCTTGCCGTCCTTGGTCGCCGCATGCATCGCCTTGGCGTAGTGGTTGGTGAGCCGCTGCTGGTAGAAGGCGGCCGGGTCGGTGGTCGGCTGGGCCGTGTGCGTGGTGAGGGTGGAGCGGTTGAGGGCGGCGCCCAGGATGGCGGCGACGGGGCCGAGGGTGCCGTCGTTGGGGGCGGCGAGGGTGCCGTCGCAGAAGAGGACGTCGCGGGTGGAGGGTTTGTCGAACGCCACCGTTCCCGGCCCGGTGAAGGCGAGTTTGCCGCCGTTGACCCGACCGGTGAACTTCCCCGCGTTCGTGGTGACGGTCAGGTCCTTGGAGGCGTACGCGGACCACGCCTCGTCGATGGCCGGGGCGAGATAGTCCTTGGCGAACAGTCCGCTGTCCAGGCCGTGTCCCGGGGCGATCACCCGCTTGTCGCCGATGACCAGCCGGTCGAAGCCCTCGGCGCCCTTGACGTCGGTGAACACCTTGGCGCGGGCGCCGTCGCGGAGTGTGCCGGTGGTCTGGTCCTTGGCGCCGCTGAGATGGAGCGCGAGCGGGACACTGAACATGTCGACCATGGTGGTGTTGCAGTACATCCCGCTTGCGTTGTAGGTGAATTCGGCGCAGTCGTGCAGCACGTCGTAGTTGGGGTCGCCGGCGACCCAGCCGGCCGGATAGGCCAGCGCCGCCTTGCCGTTGCCGTCCGCCACGGCCTTGAACTTGAGCTTGCTGCCGAGCGCGGTGTAGATCCGGCCGGACATCTGCGGCAGCTGGAGGGTCGTGGTGGCGCCGGCGGCGAGCGGGATGGCGTAGTCGGTGAAGCCGTCGGAGCCGTTGTCGGCCAGGGCGACGGGGCGGAGTCGGCCATCGGGGGTGACGTGCACCTGCTGGGTGCCGTCGTTGCCGACGATGTAGATCCATATGGACGAATTGGCGTACTGGCCCGAGGAGTTGACGATGTGGAGGGGCAGGCTTGCGGCGGCCCGGCCGGTCGTGGCGGTGGAGCCGAGGGCGCGGCCGGCGAGGGTGAGGCCCGAGGCGGCGGCGGCGCCGGCGGCGAGCCCGCCGAGAAGGGTGCGGCGGGTGATCACGAGGCGGCTCCTTGGCGGGTGGTACGGGCCGGGGCGGTGCGGCCCCGGGCGGGCGGTGCGACGGATACGGCGACATGGTCGACGAGCAGCGAGCCGCCCGGCCGGGTGGCGTCCGTGGGCGTGGCCCTGCCGGCGACGTTGTCCGGGAAGCTGCCGCCCATCGCGAGGTTGAGCAGGAGGAAGTGGCCGTGGTGGGTCGCCTTGGCCCAGGTGTCGGGGTCCATCTCCGTGGACTTGACGGTGTGGTACCGCTGTCCGTCCACGTACCAGTTCAGCGATTCCGCGGCGCTGTCGGTGCGGTCGAGTTCGAGCGCGTAGGTGTGGAAACCGGCCTGACAGGCGGTGTCGGGGCAGGCGCGGGAGGAGCCCTTGCCCGTGGTCTCGTTGCACGGCCCGCCCGGGTTGATGCCGCAGTGCAGTGTGCCCCAGACCTTGTCGATGCCGTTGACGTTCTCCATGACGTCGAATTCGCCGATGCCCGGCCAGTTCTGGTAGTTGCCCCGGTAGGCGTCGCCGAGCGTCCAGAAGGCCGGCCAGTAGCCGAGGGCGGCGTCCCCGGAGACGTCCGGCATCCGGATGCTCGCCTCGATCCGCAGCTTGCCGCCGGCCGGGGCGGCGAAGTCGGTGCGGCGGGTCTCGATCCGGCCGGAGGTCCAGGTGGCGCCGTCCTTCAGGGCGGTGATCCGGAGGTGTCCGGCGCCGTCGAGCTGGAGGTTCTCGGGGCGGTCGGTGTAGGTCTCGCGCTCGCCGGTGCCCCAGTTGGCGGGGCCGCCCTGGTAGCCGGTACCGGTGTCGGTGATCCAGTCGTCGGCGGAGGGCCGCGATCCTGCGGCGCCGTCGAAGTCGGTGCGCCACACTTCCTTGAAGGGGCCGGGGGCGGCGTTCGCCGTGGTGGCCGCCTGCCCTGCGGAGGCCGTGGGGAGGGCGACGGCGTAGGCGGCGACGAGTGCGGTGCCCGCGACGAAAAGCACCGCTCTCTTTCGCCCGCGGACGGCCTTCCGGCCCGTGATTTTCATGCTCATGACATTCTCCTCCTCGGTGCTGTGGGGGGTGGTGAGGAGTTCAGGGAGGGGATGCGGATGGTGAGAGCGCTCTCATCCGGATACCAAGGGGAACCCTGCCGACTCGGCTGCATACCGTCAAGACATCGCGTCAAAAAAGGAGTTGGACGGTGCCCGATGACAACTTCTGAACACAGCGGGCCCCGCCGCCCGCACGACCGGCGGCCCACCCTGGAGGCGGTCGCGGCGCGCGCCGGCGTCTCCCGGGCCACCGTCTCGCGGGTGGTCAACGGCGGTACGGGCGTGCGGGACGCGGTCCGCGAGCGGGTCCGCCGGGCGGTGGACGAGCTGGGGTACGTGCCCAACAGCGCGGCCCGCTCGCTGGTGACCCGCCGCACCGGGGCGGTCGCGGTGGTCATCGGCGAGCCGGAGACCCGGGTCTTCTCCGATCCGTTCTTCGGCCGCCAGCTGCGCGGTATCAGCCGCGAACTGTCCGCCGCCGACACCCAGCTCCTGCTGCTGTTCGTCCAGGACCGCGACGACCACGACCGCATCGGCCGCTATCTGGCGGCCGGACATGTCGACGGCGCGCTGATGTTCTCGCTGCACGGCGGCGATCCGCTGCCCGCCATGGCCGAGCGGTGCCGGCTGCCCACCGTCTACGGCGGCCGCCCCGGCTGGCCGGGCGCCGACCGCGCACCGCGGCCGCTGTTCGTCGACACCGACAACCGCGACGGCGCCCGTCAGGCCGTACGCCATCTCCTCGACCGCGGCCGCCGCCGGATCGCCGTGATCACCGGCCCGCTCGACCAGACCTCCGCGCTCGACCGTCTCGACGGCTACCGCGACGCCCTGGGCGCCGCCGATCCCGACCCCCGGCTGATCGCCGACGGCCGATTCACCGCGGAGGGCGGCGAGCGGGCGATGGCGCGGCTGCTGGCCGCCGCCCCCGACCTGGACGCCGTCTTCGTCTGTTCCGATCTGATGGCGAGCGGCGCGCTGCGCACCCTGCGGGCCCAGGGGCGCCGGGTGCCGGGCGACGTTTCGGTGGTGGGCTACGACGACCTCGAACCCG
Source organism: Streptomyces gilvosporeus (assembly GCF_002082195.1). Taxonomy (GTDB): domain Bacteria; phylum Actinomycetota; class Actinomycetes; order Streptomycetales; family Streptomycetaceae; genus Streptomyces; species Streptomyces gilvosporeus. The sequence goes on from NZ_CP020569.1 coordinate 2,497,704, forward strand.
CGGCCTGGGCGGACCCGCCGCTGACCACCGTGCGGCAGGACGTCGAGGAGATGGGCCGCCTGATGGCCCGGCTGCTGCTGCGGCGGCTGGGGACCGGAGGGGAGGCGGGCGAGGAGCTCGCGCCGGTGATCACGGCGGCGCGGCTGGTGGTACGGGAGTCCTCGTAGGACGTCATCGCGTACCGTTCGTCGCCATGGGGCCGCAAGCACAGGAAGCGCACGCCGAAGCCGAGATCACGGTACGCAGGGCACTGGAGCTGCCCGCGCTGCGGCGCGGGCTGCCGGAGGTCCTGGCCGGGCAGGACCGGCTGGACCGGCCGGTGCGCTGGGTCCATGCGGGCGAAGTACCGCATATCGCCTCGCTGCTCAAGGGCGGCGAACTGCTGCTGACCACCGGCCTGGGGCTGGGCGCCCGGCCGTCGGACCAGCGCGCCTTCATCCGCAAGCTCGCCGACCGCGACATCGCCGCGCTCGTCGTGGAGCTCGGCTCGCGATTCGACTCGCTGCCCTCGGCGATGGTCGACAGCGCCCGGGAGTGCGGTCTGCCGCTGATCCAGCTGCACCGCGAGGTCCCCTACGTCACGGTCACCGAGGCCATCCACACCGAGATCGTCAACAGCCACTACGCGCTGCTGCGCCGGGCCGACGAGATCCTGCGCCGCTGCCGGGACGTGCTGCTGCGCGGCGGGGGCGCCCCCGAGGTGCTGCGGCTGCTCGCCGTCTTCACCGGCAATCCCCTCTGTCTGGAGGCCCCCGACGGCAGCCCGCTCTACGCGGCGGGCCCGGAGAGCGGCGACGAGGACGCGCCCGCCGAGGCCGATCCCCTGCTGGCCTGGGAGGGTTTGCGCGAGACCGGCGTACGGATCGACATCCCCGGGGGCGGCCACGGTCCCGACGCCGTCCGGGCCCGGCTGGTCCTGCTCCCCGTCAACGCGCCGCTGGCGCCCGTCCACCGGATCGCCGCCGAACGCGCCGCCGACCTCCTGGCCGTCGTCATGCTCCAGTCCCGTCAGGAGGAGGTGCTGGCCGCCCGCGGGCGCGGCGACTTCCTGGCCGATCTGGCCGAGGGCCGGATCTCCGCGGCCGAGGCCCCGTCCCAGGCCCGGCTGCTCGGCTTCCGTCCCGGCACGGAACCCGTCCTGCCGGTCGTCATGCGGCTGCCCGCCGGTCTGCCCACCCCCGGGAGCTGGGCCGTCCTCGCCCAGGCCCTGCGCGAGGAACTCGCCGCCCCCGGGGTGCCCGTGCTGCTGGGCGTACGGCCGGTGGAAGGCCGCGTGCCGATCCTGGTGGCGCTGCGCGCGGGCCAGGACCGTGCGGCACTCGCCGACCGGATCGCCCAGGCGCTGCGCGCCGGCATCGTCCGCGCGGGCCTGGACCGTCCGGCCGCGCAGCGCCCGGTGGTCGTCGTCGGCGCCGCCGGCGACTGGGCGGCCGCCGGACCCGGGCTGCGGCATGCGGCACAGGCGGCGGACGCGGCCCAGGGCCTGCCCGACCAGCCGTGGTACGACGCCCGCCGCCTCGATATCGAACTGCTGCTGTGGCGCATGCGCGAACAGGGCGAACAGGGCGTCCTGGACGACTTCGTCGACCGCGCCATCGGCCCCCTCCTGGCCCACGACCGCGGCGCCCGCCAGCCTCTGCTGCCCACCCTGGAGGCCTATCTGGCCAGCGCGGGCCGCAAGGCCGAGACCGCCCGCGATCTCAACGTCAACCGCCAGACCCTCTACGACCGTCTCGCCCGTATCGCCCAGCTCCTGGGCACCGATCTGGAGGACCCGCAGACGGTGCTCGGCCTGCGCCTGGCCCTGCGGGCGCGGCGGCACACGGACCGGCCGTAGGGCCGTCCCCCGCGCCCCTCCCGCGCGCCCTATCCCGCGACGGTCTCCGCCGCGGTGCCGACGCCGAGGGCGACCAGCACGCCGCCCGTGGTCCGCTCCAGCGTGCGGTGGACCCGGGGGCGCCGCAGCCGCTCCAGGAGGCGGCCCGCGCAGACCACGACCAGCAGCAGCCACCCGGCCGCGATGACCGCATCGAGGGCCCCCAGCAGCAGCGTGCCCCCCAGGACCGAATGCCCCTCGGGCAGGAACTGCGGGACCACGGCCACGAAGAAGATGCCGACCTTCGGGTTGAGCAGACAGCTCAACAGCCCCTGCCGGAAGGCGCGTACGGGCCCCAGGGGCGCGCGGTCCGCGGCCTCTTCCGCCGCCGGTTCGGCACCGGCGCCCGGCACCGCGGCGGACCGCCGGTGGGCCCACAGCGCCTGCCCGCCCAGCACCACCAGATAGGCCGCGCCCGCCAGCCGGACGACCGTGAACGCCGCGTCCCAGCGCTGGAGCGCCGCCGCGAGCCCGACCGCCGCGGCGGCCGCCCAGGCGAGCGACCCGAGCGCGGCGCCGAGGGCGGTGGCCGCGCCCGAACGGCGGCCGCCCCGTACGCAGTTGCGCAGCACCAGCAGGGTGTCCGGGCCCGGCGTCATCGTCATCAGCAGCGCGAACAGCGCAAATCCCCATAGCGCCACCGTCACGGCGCTCTCCCCTCGTCGGCGGACCTCCGGTCCGGGCGAGCCTAGCGGGTGGCACCGGGCGCGGATCCGCCGGCGGCGGCCTTCTGTACCTACTAGTATGTACGGGGAGTGCGTACGCACAGAGAGACAGAGGAGACCGCCATGCCCTTCGTCCGTGTCGATGCGCTGGGGGCCGACCGGGAGCGCCTCGACGCGCTCGGCCGCGCCGTGCACGACGCCCTACAGGAGACCCTCGGCATCCCGCCCGACGACCGCTTCCAGGTCCTCGTCGGACACGACGGCACCGCGAGCACGCTGCGCTACGGCACCTACTTCGGGCCGGACCGCGACGACGGCATCGTGTACATCGCGATCACCCTGCGCGGCGGCCGCACCCCCGGGCAGAAGCAGGCGCTCTACCGGCGGATCGCCGAACTCGCCCAGGAGTACGCGGGAACCGCGCCGCGCAATGTGTTCGTGACCCTGACCGAGAACACGGCGGCCGACTGGTCGCTCGGCGACGGGCTGGCGCAGTACGTGCTGCACCCCGGAGCGGCCCGCCTGCCCGCGGCCGCCGAAGCCCCCTGACTACGCGAGCTGCAAGGGTTCGGTCAGCTCGTCGTACACGCTCAGGACCTGGGCGACCGTATCGTCCTCGGTCGGCCAGCCGGCAGCCTGGAGGCGGCCCGCCGCGGCCAGCGCATCCCGGCGGGCCGGGTCGGCGAGGAGGGCCAGGACGCGGCGGGCCAGGGCGGCGGCGTCCCCGTAGCGGACGAGTTCGGCGGCCTGGCCGACCAGTTCGCGGGTGCCGCCGGTGTCGGTGGCGACCAGGGGGACGCCGGCCTGGAGCGCCTCCTGGGCGATCAGGGAGCGCGCCTCCCAGCGGCTGGGCAACAGCACCAGGTCGGCGGCGGCGAGGAGTTCGGGGACGTCGTCGCGGCGGCCCAGCAGCAGGACCGGCAGCTGCTCGGCGTCGATCCGCCGCTGGAGCGCGGCGCGCTGCTCCCCCTCGCCCGCGATGGCGAGCAGCGGCTGCGGATCGAGCGCGCACCAGGCGTGCGCCGCATCGAGCAGCAGGTCGTGGCCCTGGTGCGGTTCGAGGCGGCCGACCGCGAGCAGCAACGGCCGGTCCACCGCGCCGAGATCGGCCCGTTCCTTGCGCCGCATCCGGTCATGATCCTCCGGCTCGGACGGGGCGCGGGAGGGGCGGGGGCCGGGGATCGCGACCGGCGCCAGCCGGGCGTCCCGCGCACCCCGCTCGCGCGCCCGGTCCACCAGGGCCGAGCAGGCCCCCAGGACGACGGAGGCGGCCCGGGCCACCCGCCGTTCCATCAGATGCACGAGCCGGGCCCGCGCGCCCTCGGAGTGCGCCTTGGTGTGCCAGGTGATGACCAGCGGAACCTGCGCGCCCCGGGGACCGCGCAGCCCGCGCAGCGCCATCGCGGCCCGCATCCCGGCCCGCAGTCCGTGCGCATGCACCAGGTCGGCGTCCCAGCAGGCGCTGCGCAGCAGGGCCACCCCCGCCGGTTCCATCCGCGGCCCGACCTGCCGGAACCGTGCGCCCGCGCCGGTGAAGTCGTAGGTCCGCTCGGCGTCCGCGGTGGCGCAGACGGTGACCCGTACCCCGCGCGCCACCAGGCCGGCGGCCAGCGAGCGGACGTGTGCGGCGCTGCCGGCGCTGCCGTGGCCGAGCACCTGGACCGTGCGCAGCGGCGACTGGCCGTGCGGCGGCGTGCGGGTGCTGGTCACGAGGTCGGGGCTCCTGGGTCGGGGACGGTAGGGACCGTACCGGTGGTGCGGTCCGAGTACTACAAGGCGCTGCGGCACGCTGCCGGTCGCCCGCACGACGTCCCCCGACCGGGCGGGCAGGGCGAGCGCGCCCGGTGCCGCGCACCGCGCCCAGGATGCCAGCCCCGCGGCACCGGTTCGGCACGCTCCGGACGCCCCGGCGGTGGGATCCCGCGGCCCCGGGCACCGCGGGATCACCCACATGGGCGATAAACCGGGGGCTTCCCGGGGCTGTCGACGGGGCCGGAGAGCTGGCCGGAACTCGCCGCCCGGGGCGGGCCCGGGCGGCTCCGCGTCTCAGATCGTGGCCACCTGAGTTCGTGGCCGTTCAGATCGTGGCCGCTCAGATCGTGGCCGCCGCCCGGCTGACGCGGTCCCCGGCCGCCGCGGCGGCCACCAGCCCCGCGGCGTGCGCGGCCAGACCCGTGCGCCCGTTCCCGGCGACGATGGCGAGCCCCAGGGCCGCACCGAGCGCATGCGCCCCGGCGTCCCCGAGCATGGTGCGCTCCGCCAGATCGTCGCCCAGGACCGCGCCCGCGGCCCCCATGGCCGCCCCGGACAGCACCCCGGCCTCACCGCCGCGCAGCAGCCCCGGCGCGCCGAGGGCCAGGACGGCGCCGGTGGCCCGGCCCGGCCGGACGTCCAGGAGGTTCACCAGGTGGGCGGAGCCCGCGATCACCACACCGGCGAGCAGCTTGTCGGCCGGGCGCGGCTTGAGCAGCGCGCCCGCGGCGAGCCCGGCGGCGCCGATGCCGAACAGCTTCACCGCCCCGCTGGTGACCTCCCGCCGGCGCAGCGCCGAGAGGTGCGCCCGGAATCCGCGCCGGGGGTCGCCGATGCCGAAGAGGTCGTCGTAGGCCCCGCAGCCCCCGGCGGCCAGCACCGCGAGGGCGGCGGCGCCCCGGGCGCGGGCGGACAGCCCCGGTGCGGTGGCGGCGGTGAGCGCCGTACCGGCGGCCGTCGCGAGCCCGGCATGCAACTGGAGCGAGCGCCCCGCGTAGTTCTTGCGGTCCCACAGGACGGCCCCGCCCGGTGGCCGCCGCCGCAGCGCCCCGTAGGCGGCCCGGGTCGCCCCCGCCGCCGTGAGCACCGCCGAGATCCGTTTCCGCACCGCGCCGTTCGCCGCCGCCACCATGGCACTCCCCTCGCCCGGCACCGTGCCGGTCCCCGGTCCCGTCAGCCTAGGGGCGGCACCGGTCCGGGCCGCACCAGGCTCCGGCCGCCGGGTGCACCGGGCGTGCCTAACGGCCGGTGCGCGCCGTCTCCAGCAGTTCCTCGGCGTGCGCCCGGGCCGTCTCGGAGTCCTCCTGGCCGGCCAGCATCCGGGAGAGTTCGCGCACCCGCTCCTCGCCCTCCAGGACGGTGACCCCGCTCCTGGTGACCGAACCGTCGTTGGTCTTCTCCACCAGGAGCTGCCGGTCCGCGAACGCCGCGACCTGCGGGAGGTGGGTGACCACCACGACCTGCGCGGACCGGGCGAGCCGGGCCAGCCGCCGACCGACCTCGACGGCCGCCTTGCCGCCGACGCCCGCGTCGACCTCGTCGAAGAGATAGGTCGGTACGGGGTCGGAGCCGGCGAAGACCACCTCGACGGCGAGCATCACCCGGGAGAGCTCACCGCCGGAGGCGCCCTTGGCGATCGGGCGGGGCGGGGCGCCCGGGTGCGGGGCCAGGAGGAGTTCGACCTCGTCGGCGCCGTGCGGCCCGTAGGCCACCGTGCGGCCGCCGACCTCGATGCCGTCCGCGGCGTCGGCCGTGGCGGGCAGTTCCGTCTGCCGGATCTGCACGCTGACCCGGGCGTGCGGCATGGCCAGTTCGCCGAGCTCGGCGGTCACCGCGTCGGCGAAGCGCTTCGCCGACGCGGTCCGCGCGTCGGTCAACTCCTGTGCCAGTCCGCCCAGTTCACTGCGGAGCGCATCGCGCTCGGCGGTCAGCTCGCCGATCCGGTCGTCGTCGCCGTCCAGCTCGGCGAGGCGCGCGGCGCTCTCCTCGGCCCAGGCCAGGACGCCCGCGATGTCCTCGCCGTACTTGCGGGTGAGGTGGTTCAGGGCGGCCCGCCGCTCCTCCACGGCGGCCAGCCGCAGCGGGTCGGCGTCCAGGCCGTCCGCGTAACCGGCCAGCTCGCCCGCGACATCCGCCATCAGGATGCCGATCTCGCCGAGCCGGTCGGCCAGCGCGGACAGCTCGGGGTCATGGCTGCGGACGGCGTCGAGCGCCCGGTGGGCCCCGGCGACCAGGGTGGTGCCGTCGACGCCCTCGGGGTCCTCGGGGTTGCCGGCCAGCGCGGCGTGCGCGGCGGAGGCGGCGGAGGCCAGCGCCTCGGCGTGGCCCAGCCGCTCGGCCTCGGCGGCGAGCTCGGTGTCCTCGCCCGGCTGCGGTTCTGCGGCGGCGACCTCGTCCAGGCCGAAGCGCAGCAGATCGGCCTCCTGGGAGCGCTCGCGGGCCCGGGTCGTCAGCTCCTCCAGCTCGGTGGCGACCGCGCGCAGCCGCTTGTGGGCGGCGGCGTACTTGGCGAGCGGGACGGCGACGGCGTCCCCGGCGTAACGGTCCAGGGCCTGGCGCTGCCGGGCCGGGCGCAGCAGGCCCTGCTGGTCGGTCTGGCCGTGCACGGCGACCAGATCGTCCGCCAACTCGCCCAGCAGGCCGACCGGTACGGACCGGCCGCCCAGATGGGCGCGCGAGCGGCCCTCGGCGGAGACGGTGCGGCTGATCAGCAGCGCACCGTCGTCCAGCTCCGCGCCGGCCTCCTCGGCCCGCAGGGCCGCCGGCGTGGTGGGGGCGACGGTGACCCGGCCCTCCACCACCGCCGACCGGGCGCCTATCCGCACCAGGGCGGGATCCGCGCGCCCGCCGAGCAGCAGGCCGAGGCTGGTGACGACCATGGTCTTGCCCGCGCCCGTCTCGCCGGTCACCGCCGTGAAGCCCGGGGACAGCTCGACTACGGCGTCGTCAATGACGCCCAGGGACCGGATCCGCATCTCCTCCAACACGGATACGACCATACGAGGTCCGGGGGCCGCCCCGCGACGGCCTCCCCCTCTTCGTCACACCGGGTGACGGACCGGGTGCGGGCGAGCGGGGCGCCGGTGGGGCTAGTGCGGCGCCCCGCGCCACCCGGCCACCGGCAGGGCGAACTTGGCCACCAGCCGGTCCGTGAAGGAGGCATGGTGCAGCCGCGCCAGGCGGACGGGCACGGCGCCGCGGCGGACCTCGACGCGGGCGCCCGCGGGAAGTTCGACGGTGCGGCGGCCGTCACACCACAGCACGCCGTGCGGGGTCTTGGGCTGGACCTCGACCGCCAGCACCGATCGCGGGGAGGTGACCAGCGGCTTGGCGAAGAGGGCGTGCGCGCTGATCGGCACCATCAGCAGCGCCTCGACCTCCGGCCAGACCACCGGGCCGCCCGCCGAGAAGGCGTACGCGGTCGAACCGGTCGGGGTCGCGCAGACCACGCCGTCGCCGCCGAAGCGGGAGACGGGCCGGCCGTCGACCTCGGTGACGACCTCCAGCATCCGCTCCCGCGCGGCCTTCTCCACGGACGCCTCGTTCAGCGCCCAATCGGTGTGCACCACGGTGCCGTTGTTGCGGACGAGGACATCGAGGGTCATCCGCTCCTCGACCTCGTACGCACGGGAGACGACCCGGTCGACCACCTTGTCGAGGTCGTCGCGTTCCGCCTCCGCCAGGAAGCCGACCCGGCCGAGATTGACGCCGAGCATCGGCACCCCGGACGTCCGGGCGAAGTCCGCACCGCGCAGCAGCGTCCCGTCGCCGCCGAGGACCACCAGCAGTTCGCAGCCCTCGGCGGCGCACTGCTCGGACTCGACGCGCTGGACCGCCGGCGGCAGCGGCAGATCCGCCGCCTCCTCCGCCAGCACCCGCACCCCGATGCCGTTGCGCAGCAGTCCCTGGACGACGAGTTCGGCGCTGCGGATGGCCGCGGGGCGGCCGGTGTGCGCGAGCAGGAAGACGGTCCGCCGTGCGCCGTCGTCCGCGTGTCGTGCGCTGCCTTCAACTGCCTGGGTTGTGGTCAACGAGGCCCCTCCGCCACTGCACGGTCGACGTCGGCCGGGTCGAGTGCAGGCGCCCCGGCGCGCAGCCACAGAAAGTACTCGACATTACCGGAGGGGCCGGGCAGCGGGCTCGCGGTCACGCCACATACGCCGAGCCCCAGCTCGGCGGCGCGCGCCGCGACGCCGCGCACCGCCTCGGCGCGCAGTTCGGCGCTGCGCACCACCCCGCCGCTGCCCAGCCGTTCCTTGCCCACCTCGAACTGCGGCTTGACCATCAGGACGAGATCGGCGTCGGGGGCGGTGCAGGAGACGAGCGCGGGCAGCACCAGACCGAGGGGAATGAAGGAGAGATCGCCGACGACGAGGTCGACGGGCCGGGAGTCGATCTGGTCCAGCGTCAGCTCACGGACGTTGGTGCGGTCCTTGACGGTGACCCGGTCGTCGCTCTGGAGGGACCAGGCGAGCTGCCCGTAGCCGACGTCGACGGCGACCACGTGGCCGGCCCCGGCGCGCAGCAGGACGTCGGTGAAGCCGCCGGTGGAGGCGCCGGCGTCGAGCGCCCGGCGGCCCTCGATCCGCAGGCCCTGCGGGACGAAGGCGGCGAAGGCGCCGGCCAGCTTGTGGCCGCCGCGCGAGACGTAGTCGGGGTCGCCGTCGTCCTCGCGGACGACCACGGCCGCGCTGGTCTCGACCTGGGTGGCGGGCTTGGTCGCGGCGGTCCCGCCGACGGTCACCCGTCCCGCGGCGATCAGCTGGCTCGCATGCTCGCGCGAGCGGGCCAGCTTGCGGCGCACCAGCTCCGCGTCGAGTCGGCGTCGTGCCACTCCTGCCACCGGTTCAGCTCCTGTTGTCGTACGGCGTCGGGGAAGGTGAGGAAGGAGCGGGCGGCCCGGGGCGCTGGTCGAGGGCGGCCAGCGCCTCGCGCAGCCCACGGTGTACATCCTCGTACACCTCGAGATGGCCGCTGACCGGGAGGTGGTCCGCATCGGCGAGACGCCGCAGCGGGGCGTCGACGGCCGCCTGCCCGGTCGGGGTGGTGCCGACGCCGAGCGGCTGTGGTCCGGCGGGCCGGGCGGACGCGTCGGGCCCGGCGGCCTCCCCCGGCCCCGCGGGCTCCCCCGTGGCGTCCCCCTCGACTGCCTCCGGCTCGGGTGCGGACATCGGCTCTTCCATACCCTGACGCTACCGCGGCAGCCCGCGCCCACGGCGAACGAGCCGCCCGCGAGCTGGCGTATCGTCGCTCACGATGGCAACCCTCGATCAGTGCCGCGCCGCGCTCGACCGGCTGGCCCAGAACATGACCACCGCGGACGGCGACCTGCGCAGGGCCGCCGCCCTCGACCGCTCGCTCAGCTGCCGCATCACCGACCTGGACGTGACCTTCCTCGGGCGGCTGGCCGACGGCACCCTCCGCGACGTCACCCATGTTCCCGGCCCGCCGCCCGGCAGAGCCGAGATCCGTCTCGCCATGGCCGGCGACGATCTGGTGGCGCTGGTGGAGGGCCGGCTGAACTTCGCCAGGGCCTGGGGCAGCGGCCGCGTCAGGCTGGAAGCGAGTCTGCGCGATCTGCTGCGTCTGCGGACCCTGCTGTAGCCGCTTTACGGGACGTGCGTGCCGCCGGGACGACCAGCGGGGTCCCGGTCTGCGGATCGTCGATGATCTGGCAGGGCAGCCCGAAGACGCGCTCCACCAGCTCCGCGGTGACGATCTCGCCGGGCGCGCCCTCCGCGATCACCGCGCCGTCCTTCATGGCGATGAGATGGGTCGCGTACCGGGCGGCGTGGTTGAGGTCGTGCAGCACCGCGACCAGGGTGCGCCCCTGGTCCTCGTGGAGTTCCGCGCACAGGTCCAGCACCTCGATCTGGTGCTGGATGTCCAGGTAGGTCGTCGGCTCGTCCAGGAGGAAGAGCGGTGTCTGCTGGGCCAGCGCCATGGCGATCCAGACGCGTTGGCGCTGGCCGCCGGAGAGTTCGTCGACCGAGCGGTCGGCCAGCTGCCCGACGCCGGTGGCCGCCATCGCCTCGCGCACGATGCGCTCGTCCTCGGCCGACCACTGCCGCAGCAGCCCCTGGTGCGGATAGCGGCCGCGGGCCACCAGGTCCGCGACCGTGATCCCGTCGGGCGCGACGGAGGTCTGCGGCAGCAGCCCGAGTGTGCGGGCGACCTTCTTGGCGGGCTGGGAGGAGATCGCGCTGCCGTCCAGCAGCACGGCTCCCGCGCTCGGCCGGAGCATCCGCGACAGGGCGCGCAGCAGCGTGGACTTCCCGCAGGCGTTCGGGCCGACGATGACCGTGAAGGAGTGGTCGGGGATGGCGACCGAGAGGTTTTCGGCGATGACCCGCTGGTCGTAGGCGAGGGTGACGTTCTCGGCCGCGAGACGGCTCACTTCGTGGCTCCTGGGTTGTGGTGATCACTGCTGCGGTCCGGTACGGAGGTCCGGCACCGGCGGTCCGAAAGCGCCGTCATGGGCGGCGCCATGAGTGCCCTCGTATACGCCCTCGTACGCGCCCTCTCAAACGCCTTCATATCCGCCCCGCCCGTCGCTCCGTCGCCATCAGCCACAGCAGATAGCCGCCGCCGAGGACGCCGGTGAGCACGCCCACGGGGAGCTGGTCGGCGCCGAAGAGGCGCTGCGCGGACCAGTCCGCGGCGACCAGCAGGGTGGCGCCCATCAGGGCGGCGGGCAGCAGATTGGGGCCGGGGGCGCGGGTCAGGCGCCGGGCGAGCTGGGGGGCGGTCAGGGCCACGAAGGCGATGGGCCCGGCCGCGGCGGTGCCGGAGGCGACGAGCAGGACCGCCGCCAGCAGGACCACCACCCGCACCCGGTCCACCCGTACGCCGAGCGCATACGCCGCGTCGTCGCCCATCTCCAGCATCCGCAGCGGGCGTCCGTAGCACAGCAGCAGCGGAAGGAGGACGGCGCAGACGGCGGCCAGGGGCCAGACCTGGTCCCAGTCCCGGCCGTTGAGGGAGCCGTTCATCCAGGTGGTGGCCCGGGTCGCCTCGACGATGTTGGCCTTGGTCAGGAGGTAGAGCACGAGGGCGTAGAGCATGGCGCTCGCCCCGATGCCGACGAGGACGAAGCGGTAGCCCTGGATGCCGCGCTTCCAGGCCAGCAGGAAGATGGCCAGGCCGGTGACCACGGCGCCGACGGCGGAGCCGCCCGCCACCGCGACCGTCCCGCCCTGGAAGAAGACGATGACGACCAGCGCACCGACCGACGAGCCCTGGGCGAAGCCCAGCACATCGGGGCTGCCGAGCGGATTGCGCGAGACGGTCTGGAAGGCCGCCCCGGAGATCCCGAAGGCCGCACCGGCCAGCAGTCCGACCAGGACGCGCGGCAGCCGCAGGTCCTGCACGATGAAGGTCTGTCCGGCATCGCCGCCGCCGGTGAGGGTGGCGATGACCTCGGCGGGCGTCATCGGGTAGTCGCCGGAGCCGATCAGGGCGACGGCGGCGGCCAGCGCGAGGACCGCCAGCAGCAGGCAGGCACCCACGACCCGCAGATCCAGCCGCAGCGAGAGCCCGCCCCCGGTCCGTACGGTCCGCATCCTGCGGGCGGCCTTCGCCGGTTTCAGCGTTGCGTTCACCTGATTCCTCCGAGGGTGCCCCGGCCTTCAGGCCGGGATGGGGGTACCGCCCGCTTGCGGGGGAGAATCGGACTCCTGAGGCGTAGGGCAGGGGTAGCCGGATCACCTCCAAGACGATCGGGCGTCCATCCCGAGATGTGATGAAGCAGCCTGAAGTGATCAAGAGCTCTCAACTGTCAGTCCTCCCAGGTAGGTTCAGATCCATGACGACGCAAGCGCAGACGGCGGAGAGTTCCGGGCACGCCCGGTACGCCTACCGGCTGCGCGTGTCGTCCACGGCCCGTGCCGAGCTCGAAGCAGAGTGGGACCGCTGTCGGTGGGTGTGGAACGAATGCGTAGCGAAGTCGAAGCAGGTGCACACCCGAAACAAGGCGACCGGCGGGAAGGCGACGTGTGGCCCGGCCCAGCTCGACAAGATGCTGACCCAGGCACGGCGCGCGACGCCTTGGCTGGCTGAGGGTGCGAGCGTTCCTCAGCAGCAGCTCATACGTGACTTCGCCAAGTCGCGGGCGAAGGCACTCAAGGACATCAAGGCCAGGTTGCCGATGCGACAGCGCGCCGGGATGCCCAAATGGAAGAAGAAGCATGAGGCGGACCCGAGCCTGAACTACACCCACCGAGGCTTCCGCCTCAAAGACGGCCGCCTGCATCTCGCCGGCGGAATCGTTGTACGGGTGGTGTGGTCGCGCGATCTGCCCGAGCCACCGTCGTCGGTTCGGGTATACCGGGACAGCACCGGGCATTGGTACTGCTCGTTCGTGGTTGCTACGACGACCGAGCAGCTTCCCGAAACCGGCGCGGTGATCGGTGTCGACTGGGGCGTGAAGGAGACCGCGACCACCACATCCGACGCCCATGACCTTCCCCACCCGCAGCACGGAAGGACGGCCGCACAGAAGCTTGCCCGCTACCAGCGGATGATGGCCCGCCGTAAGCCCGCTCGCGGTCAGTCCGGTTCGAAGGGCTACCGCGAGGCGAAGCGGCAGACGGCCAAGTTGTACAGCAGGGTTGCGCGGCAGCGTCAGGACACCGGACGCAAGTGGGCCAAGAAGGTCGTGCGCGACCATGACGCCCTGGCCGTGGAGGACTTCCGCCCGAAGTTCCTCGCCAAGTCGACCATGGCCAGGAAGGCCGCCGACGCCGCGATCGGCGCGACCAAGCGAGCCCTTCTGCAGATGGCGCGTAAACACGGTCGAATGGTGCACCTGGTGCATCCCGCGCACACCACGATGGACTGTGCGCAGTGCGGAGCGAGAACCAAGCACGCACTACCTCTTTCGGAACGAACATATGCCTGCACCGTGTGCGGAGCCGTATCCTCCAGGGATAAGAACTCCGCCCGCGTGATGCTGGTCCGGGCTGGTCTCTGTCCCGGCTAGTGCTGATCGTGTAAGACCTGTGCACCCGCCGGGCCGCAGGCGACGTGAGCTAGGAATCCCCCTCGTTTTCGAGAGGGAGGTTTCAAAGCTGGGCCATCCTCCGACGCCGTACGAGGTAGATGAAGACCGGTCCGCCGATGAGGGCGGTGACGATGCCGGCCTGGAGTTCGCCGGGCCGGGCCACCACCCGGCCCAGGACATCCGCGCCGAGCAGCAGCACCGGCGAGAGCACCGCGGAGTACGGCAGGATCCAGCGCATATCGGGCCCGGTGAGGGCGCGTACGGCATGCGGGACCATCAGGCCGACATAGACGATCGGCCCGCAGACCGCGGTGGCGCCGCCGCACAGCAGGGTGATGGCGAGCATGGCCAGGACGCGGGTGCGCATCAGCCCGGTGCCCAGGGCGCGCGCCTGGTCGTCGCCGAGGGCGAGGGCGTTCAGCGGCCGGGCGAGCAGCAGCGCGAGGACGGCGCCGACGGCGAGGAACGGTGCGATCCGGGTGACCGTCGGCATGGTGGCGGTGGCCAGCGAACCGACCGTCCAGAAGCGCATTTTGTCCAGCGCCGCGTTGTCCAGGAGGTTGACGGCATTGAGGTAGCCGGTGAGCACGGCGGTGAGGGCGGTGCCGGCCAGGGCGAGCCGTACGGGTGTGGCGCCGCGGGTGCCGCCGAGGACGTAGACGGCGACGTTGACGACCGCGGCGCCGAGGAAGGCGAACCACACATAGCCGGTCAGCGAGGTGATGCCGAGGAAGCTGATGGCGGTGACGACCGCGGCCGAGGCGCCGGCGTTGATGCCGAGAACTCCGGGGTCGGCGAGGGGGTTTCGGGTCAGCGCCTGCATGACCGTACCGGCCAGGCCCAGGGCGGCGCCGACGAGGACGCCGAGCAGGGTGCGCGGCAGCCGTACGTCGCGGATGACGACATCGGTGTCGGAGCCGGAGTAGTGGAAGAGCCCGTGCCAGACCTGGTCGAGGGGGATCTGTTTCGCGCCGACGGCGATGCCGAGCACAGTGACGGCGGCCAGCAGGGCCACGGAGACGGCCAGCCCCGCGAGGGTGAGCCGCCGGCGCCGTGGCGCCCCTGGGGGCGGGGCTGTTGTCGCTTCGGGGGGTGCCTCGGGGGGGCTGTCAACCAACACGATGGTTAGGTTAGCCTACCCTCATATCCGTTCGTTCCGAGGGGCCCGGCGCATCGCCTCGACGGCCCGGCCGCACACGGCCGTCGCACCGGCCCGTCGCGCCGACCCCGTCACGCCGGCCCGTCGCACCCAGAGAGAAGCGCACCCACCATGAGCACTCCCCGAAGCATCGCCCCCTCCCGCCGCGGCATCCTGGCCGCGGGCGGCGCCGTCGGCATCGGCGCCCTGCTCGCCGCCTGCGGTGGCGGCAAGGGCCCGGGCGGCGCCAACGGCGGTGGCAAGGGCGGCCCGTGGTCCTTCACCGACGACCGCGGGACGAAGGTCTCCCTGGGGAGCACACCGCAGCGCATCGTCGCCTTCACCGGAACGGCCGCCGCGCTGCACGACTTCGGCATCGACGACCGGATCGTCGGCGTCTTCGGCCCGACCCGGCTCAAGAACGGCAAGCCCGACCCGCAGGCCGGCGACCTGGACATCGACAAGGTCACCATCCTCGGCAACGCCTACAACCAGTTCAACGTCGAGAAGTACGCGGCGCTGCGCCCCGATCTGCTGGTCACCAACATGTACGAGCCGGGCGCCCTGTGGTTCGTGCCCGACGACAGCAAGGACAAGATCACGCACCTGGCCAAGTCCGTCGCGATCACCTCCTCCCGCGTCACGCTCGTCAAGATCATCGAGCGCTACGCGGACCTCGCGCGGTCGCTCGGCGCCGATCTGGAGGCCAAGAAGGTCACCGACGCCAAGACCCGGTTCGAAAAGGCCGCGGCGGCGCTGCGCAAGGCCGCCAAGTCCCACCCCGTCAAGGTGCTGGCCTGCTCCGGCAGCGCCGATCTCTTCTACGCCTCCAACCCCGGCATCAACGCCGACCTGAAGTACTTCAAGTCCCTCGGCGTCGACCTCATCGTCCCCGACCACCTGGACAAGGGCGGCTACTTCGAGAGCCTGAGCTGGGAGAACGCCGACAAGTACAAGGCGGACGTCCTGCTGCTGGACAACCGGACGGCCACCCTCCAGCCCAAGGACCTGGCCGCCAAGCCCTCCTGGACCAGGCTCCCCGCCGTCAAGGCCGGCCAGATCACGCCCTGGTCGAGCGAGCCGCGCTTCTCCTACGCGGGCGCGGCGCCGCTGCTGGAATCGCTCACCCGGGCCATCGAGAGCGCCAAGAAGGTCAGCTGACATCCGTAAGCAACACCCGTGGCCGAACCAATAACTGACACACCGTCACGGAAAGCGTCACCGCACACCCCACGGAACACGCCGCCGCACACGTCACGGAAGGTCCCCCACATGACCACGACCGCCGCCCCCGCCACCGCCCCCTTCCGCTTCTTCGACGTCCGGGTCACGGGCGTCCGGCGGCTGAGTCCGTCCATGGCCCGGATCACCTTCGGCGGCGAACGGCTGGACGAGCTGGCCTCCGGCGGCCGCGACCAGCGCTTCAAGCTGTTCCTGCCGCAGCCGCACCAGGACCGGCCGGTCTTCGCCGACACCTCCGAGGGCTGGTACGCCGTCTGGCGCGCCCAGGACCCGGCCGAGCGCCCGCTGATGCGCTCGTACACCATCAGCGAACAGCACCCCGGCACGGGGGAGTTCGCCGTCGACTTCGCGCTGCACGGTGCCGGGCACGGCGCGGCCGGTGGCGGTCCGGCCGCCCGCTGGGCCGCCGGCGCCCGGGTCGGCGACCGGCTGACCGTGCTCGCCCCGGTCGTCGAGGACAACGGCGGCGTCGACTTCCGCCCGCCGTCCGGCACCGACTGGATCCTGCTCACCGGCGACGAGACCGCGCTGCCCGCCATCGCGGGCATCCTGGCCTGGCTCTCCCCCGGCACCCGCGCTCGGGTCTGGATCGAGACCGCCCATGCGGACGACTGCCGGCCGCTGCCGACGTTCGCCGACGCCGAGGTCACCTGGCTCGTGCGCAGCGCCCCCGGCCAACTGCCGGACGCGGTACGCGCCGCGGAGCTGCCGGAGGGCACCCCGTACGCCTGGATCGCCGGTGAGGCCGGGACCGTACGGGAGGTGCGCCGGCATCTGGTCCGCGAACGCGGCTTCGACCGGCGGGCCGTGAAGTTCACCGGCTACTGGCGGCGCGGCGCCTCCGAGGAGGAGCTGCTCGCGGAGCTGACGGCGGGCACGGCGCCGGCGGCCGAAGAGGACTGAGCCGCCCGGGACATGGGGCCGGGGCCGGGCGTCGCGATGTGCGGGCCCGGCCCTCACGCATCGGGGCCGGGCCCGGCCTCGCGGCGTGCGGGTCCCGCCCCGCCTTGGGGGTGTGAGCCCCCGCCCTCACATCCCGAGCCGCCCCAGCGCCTTGCCCGCGTCCGCCCCGCAGCCGCCCTCGCCCGCAGCCGTCCAGGCCGCCGCGCACAGCGCCCGCAGCCCGTCCAGCGGATCGCCCTCGCCGTCCAGGACGAGCGCCTCACCGGCCGCCGCGGCCCGCCAGCCGCCGCAGGAGAAGCCGCCGTCCTCCTCGGTCACCGCGGGCTGCGGCCGCAGCATCCCCCGCAGATCGGCGTCCACATAGGTGGGCCGGTGCTGCGGCGGCGCGGCCAGCAGCGCGGCCGCGGTGGTGACCCCGGTGAGCACCAGCAGCGAGTCCACCCCGCCGTTGAAGGCGCCCTCGATGTCCGTATCCAGCCGGTCCCCGACCACCAGCGGCCGCTGCGCGCCGGTCCGCAGCACGGTCTCCCGGTGCATCGGCGGCAGCGGCTTGCCCGCCACCTGGGGCGCGCCGCCCGCGGCGATCCGTACGACCTCCACCAGCGCGCCGTTGCCGGGGGCGATCCCGCGCTCCTTGGGGATGGTCAGATCGGTGTTGGACGCGAACCACGGCACCCCGCGCTGCACCGCATACGCCGCCTCCGCGAGCCGCGCCCAGTCCAGGGAGGGGTCATAGCCCTGGACCACGGCCGCCGGATCGTCGTCCGCCGAGTCGACGGGCACCAGCCCGCGCTCGCGCAGCGCCACCCGCAGCCCCTCGCCCCCGATCGCCAGCACCCGCGCCCCGGACGGCACCTGCTCGGCGATCAGCCGCGCCACCGCCTGCGCCGAAGTGATCACGTCGTCCGGCCCGGTCGGCAGCCCGAAGCCGGTGAGCTGGGCGGCGACCGCCTGCGGGGTGCGGGCCGCGTTGTTGGTCACATACGCCAAATGCATCCCGCCGTCCCGCGCCGCCGTCAGCGACTCCACGGCGTGCGCGATGACCTGACCGCCGGCGTAGACGACCCCGTCCAGATCCAGCAGCGCGGTGTCGTACGCCTCGCTCAGCGGACGCCCGCATCCGTCGGGCCGCCTGCGCACCTGCTCGTTCATGCCGCTTCGCTCCTTGTCGCCGTGCGTCGTCCCCCCAGTGTCCGACGGGCCTCGTGCCGGCTGCGCCCCGGGGCCGCTTTTCCGGTCTCCCGACGGCCGGTTTGTCCAGCCGGCAAACCGGCCGATATTTCCGGCCACGTACCGGCTGTACCCCGATCTTCCCTCTGCGCGCAATCGGCATAGCATTCTTCAATGACCAGCGACGGCCTTCGCCTCCTCCCCTTCCGTGGACTGCGCTATGCCCCGGACCGGGTCAGCAGCCTGACCGCTGTCACCTCTCCGCCGTACGACGTCGTGGTCCGGCCGGACGGCGTGCGCGAGCTGGAGACCGCGGACCCGTACAACATCGTCCGGCTGATCCTGCCGCACTCCCCCGACCCCGCCACCCGCCACCGCCAGGCCGCCGACACCCTGCACCGCTGGCGCGCCGAGGGCATCCTGGCGCCGGACGAGCGGCCGGCGCTGTATGTGTACGAGCAGCGCAGCGGCGAGGTGTTGCAGCGCGGGCTGATCGGCGCGCTGCGCCTGGACGGGCCGGTGCTGCCGCACGAGGACGTCATCCCGGAGGTGGTCGAGGACCGGGCCGCGCTGATGCGCGCGGCGGCCGCCAATTTCGAGCCGTTGCTGCTCTCCTACCGCGGCCAGAGCACCGCCTCCGGCGCCACCGCCGTCATCGAGCGGACGGTGCGGGCGGCGCCGCTGCTCGCCACCACCACGGAGGACGGTTTCGCGCACCGGTTGTGGGCCGTCACCGACCCCGCCGACCTGGCCGCCATCGACGCCGACCTGGCCCGCCGGGAGGCCCTGATCGCCGACGGGCATCACCGCTGGGCGACGTATCAGCGGCTCTACGAGCAGCAGCCCGACGCGACGCCGGCGTCCCCGTGGGCGTCCGGTCTGGTGCTGCTGGTCGACACCGCCCGCTACCCCCTCCAGGTCCGGGCGATCCACCGCGTCCTGCCGCATCTGCCGCTTTCGAAGGCGCTGGCAGGCGTGGGCGGCGCCTTCCGCGTCCGTCGGCTGCCGGGCGATCTGTCCGCCGCCCTCAAGACCCTCGACGAGACGCACGGCACCGCCTTCGTCCTGGCCGGCGGCCCGGACGCCTTCCACCTCCTCGACCGCCCCGACCCCGCCCTGCTCGACCGTACGATCCGCTCCGACCGCCCCGAGGCATGGCGGCGGCTGGATGCCACGGTGCTGCACTCCGTCCTCCTGGACGAGGTCTGGGGCATCCCCGACCGGCCGTCGGACATCGGTTATCTGCACCACACCGAGGCCGCGGTCGCGCAGGCCGCCCGGCTCGGCGGCACCGCCGTCCTGATGCGCGCGACCTCCGAGGACACGGTCCGTCAACTCGCCCAGTGCGGTGTGACGATGCCGCGCAAGTCCACGTCCTTCGGCCCCAAGCCCGCGACCGGGCTGGTGATACGCACGCTGGACGACGGCGAGAACTGACCCCCTAGCCGATCGGCTCCCTTGACGGCACCCCACCCGCCGGCACCCCGAACCCGGGCACATGACTAGTTAGGTTAGGCTTACCTCACTACGTCGCCCGGGCGGGTCTGCCTGCCCCTGCGCACCCCTCCACCTGCGCAGGACGTGGTCAAGTCCGTTCCAGGGAGGACCCCTTCATGAGCCTCCTCGCGCCCTCCGCCGAGGATCCGTCGCCCGCCGGCATATCCCCCGCCGCATCCGACGACAGCACCGACCATCTGCTGACCAACGCCACCGCCGAACGCTACCGCGCCGCCGTCACCGAGGCCGTCTCCCGGGTCGGGGCCACCATCGCCGCCACCGACCGCCCGTTCACCGGCATCACCGTCGACGGCCTCGCGCCCACCGTGGCCGCCGTCGACCTGGACACCCCGCTGCACGACACCGCCGCCGCGCTCGACGAACTCCAGGAGGTCTACCTCCGCGACGCCGTCTACTTCCACCACCCGCGCTATCTCGCGCACCTCAACTGCCCGGTGGTGATCCCCGCGCTCGTGGGCGAGGCTGTGCTCTCCGCCCTCAACTCCTCACTGGACACCTGGGACCAGAGCGCCGGCGGCACCCTCATCGAACGCCGGCTGATCGACTGGACGGCCGCCCGCATCGGCCTCGGCGCAGCCGCCGACGGCATCTTCACCAGCGGCGGCAGCCAGTCCAACCTCCAGGCCATGCTGCTCGCCCGGGACGAAGCCTGCCGCCGCGAACTGGCCGGTGACGCCTCCCCGAAGGACGCCCGGCTCACCGACGTCCTGCCCCGGCTGCGCATCCTCACCTCCGAGTGCAGCCACTTCAGCATCCGCAAATCCGCGACCCTGCTCGGCATGGGCGCCGAGGCCGTCATCGCCGTACCGGCCGACGCGGACAAGCGGATGCGCACCGACGCCCTGGCCGACGAACTGGCGCGCTGCCGCCGCGAGGGCCTGATCCCGATGGCCGTCGTCGCCACCGCCGGCACCACCGACTTCGGCTCCCTCGACCCGATGCCCGAGATCGCCGACCTGTGCGCCCGATACGGCGCCTGGATGCATGTGGACGCCGCCTACGGCTGCGGCCTGCTGGTCTCCCGCCGCCGCGACCTCCTGGCCGGTATCGAACGCGCCGACTCGGTCACCGTCGACTACCACAAGTCCTTCTTCCAGCCGGTCAGTTCGAGCGCCGTCCTGGTCCGCGACCGGACCACGCTGCGCCATGTCACCTACCACGCGGACTACCTCAACCCCCGCCGGATGGCCGAGGCCCGCATTCCCAACCAGGTCGACAAATCGCTCCAGACCACCCGCCGCTTCGACGCCCTCAAACTCTGGCTCACCCTGCGCATCATGGGCGCCGGCGCGCTCGGCGAACTCTTCGACGAGGTCATCGACCGCGCCGCGGACGCCTGGAAGCTTCTGTACGACGACCCCCGCTTCGAGGTCGTCGTCGAGCCCCGACTCAGCACCCTGGTCTTCCGCTACGTCCCCGGCACCGACCCGGACCCCGACCTCAGCGACCAGGTCAACCTGCACGCCCGGGACGCCCTGTTCGCCTCCGGAGACGCCGTCGTCGCCGGCACCACCGTCGACGGCCGCCACTACCTCAAGTTCACCCTGCTCAACCCGAACACCACGCTCGACGACATCGCCACCGTCCTCGACCTGATCGCCGAGCACGCCGGCAGCTACCTCGCCGAGCGGCCCCGACCGGCCCTCAGCGCCCGCTGACCCCGCACCCCGAGCCGACCACCCCCCCCTCCGGAGACCCCGTGCCCACCCCGTCCACGTCCCCCACGCCCGATTCCTCCGCTTACGACCCCACCCCGTACGACTTCCTCGCCATCGGCCTGGGCCCCTTCAACCTGGGCCTGGCCTGCCTCACGGACCCCATCACCGAGCTCAACGGCCTGTTCCTCGACAACAAAGCGGCCTTCGACTGGCACCCGGGCATGATGCTCGACAGCACCCATCTCCAGGTCCCCTTCATGGCCGACCTGGTCACCCTCGCCGACCCCACCTCCCCCTTCTCGTTCCTCAACTACCTGAAGGAATCCGGGCGGCTGTACCCCTTCTACATCCGCGAGAGCTTCTATCCCCTGCGGGCCGAGTTCAACGACTACTGCCGCTGGGCCGCCGGAAAGCTCGACACCCTCCGCTTCCACCACCAGGTCACCACCGTCGAGTACGACGAGGCCGCCGAGCTGTACACCGTCCACGCCGACCACCTCCGCACCGGCGAACGGCTCACCTACCGCGCCCGCAGACTCGTCCTCGGCACCGGCACCCCGCCCCATATCCCCGACGCCTGCCGTGGCCTCGGCGGCGACGTCCTGCACAACTCCGACTACCTGGACGCCAAGGCCGCCCTCCAGGCCAAGGACTCGGTCACCATCGTCGGCAGCGGCCAGAGCGCGGCCGAGATCTACTACGACCTCCTCCAGGACATCGACAGCCACGGCTACCACCTGACCTGGGCCACCCGCTCCCCGCGCTTCTTCCCCCTCGAATACACCAAGCTCACGCTGGAGATGACCTCACCGGAGTACGTGGACTACTTCCACGCCCTCCCCGCGGCCACCCGCGACCACCTCAACGCCACCCAGAAGCACCTCTACAAGGGCATCGACTCCGAGCTGGTCAACGCCATCTTCGACCTGCTCTACCAAAAGAGCCTGGCCGGCCCCGTCCCCACCCGCCTGCTGACCAACGCGGCGCTCCACGACGCCCGTTACGAGGCGGCCACCGGCACCTACACCCTGGGGCTGCGCCAGGAGGAACAGGGCCAGGACTTCACCCTCACCACCCAGGGCCTGATCCTCGCCACCGGCTACCGCTACCGCGTACCGGACTTCCTGACCCCCGTACGCGACCGCATCGCCTGGGACGACTCCGGCCGCTACGACGTCGCCCGCAACTACAGCATCGACACCACCGGCCGCGGCATCTACGTCCAGAACGCCGAGCTGCACACCCACGGCTTCGTCACCCCCGACCTCGGCATGGCCGCGTACCGCAACTCCTGCCTCATCCGCGAGCTGCTCGGCCGCGAGTACTACCCGGTCGAAAAGGCCATCGCCTTCCAGGAGTTCGCCGCCCCGTCCGGTCCGGCCGCCCCGTACCACCCGCTGGAGACCTCCGCCGCATGAACACCACCGTCTTCACCCGCACCGACACCCTGGGCGAGTTCTCCCTCCGCCCCGTCGACCCGCCCGCCGACGCCCCCCTGCTCCACGCCTGGGTCACCCACCCCAAGGCCGTCTTCTGGCTGATGCAGGACTGCGACCTGCCCGCCGTCGAAAAGGAATTCACCCGGATCGACGCCGACCCCTTCCACGACGCCTTCCTGGGCCTGCACAACGGCACCCCCGCCTTCCTGATGGAGCGCTACGACCCCGCGCACCGCGAACTGGTCGGCGTCCACGCCGCCGAACCCGGCGACGTCGGCATGCACTTCCTCACCGCACCCACGGCCACCCCCCTGCACGGCTTCACCCGCGCCGTGATCACCACCGTCATGGAGGCGCTCTTCGCCGACCCGGCCACCCGCCGCATCGTCGTCGAGCCGGACGCCCGCAACACCGCCGTGCACGCCCTCAACAAGGCCGTCGGCTTCGAGGTCGTCCGCACCGTCTCCCTCCCCTCCAAAGACGCCCACCTCAGCACCTGCACCCGCGACCAGTTCCTGGCCACCCAAGGAGACCCCCGATGACCGCCGCCCCCCGGACCGCCGCCCAGGACGCCGTCGCCCACCTCACCCCCGACCTGTGGGCCCGCGCCAACCGCCTGCTGATCCGCAAGGCCCTCGCCGAATTCGCCCATGAACGCCTGCTCACCCCCAGGCGGCTGCCCGCCGACGGCCACTACGCCGTACGCAGCGACGACGACGGCACCGAATACCGCTTCGCCGCCCGCAGACGGGCCCTCGACCACTGGCAGGTCGACGCCGACAGCATCGCCCGCCACCGCGGCCGGGACGAACTGCCCCTGGACGCCCTGGAGTTCCACATCGAATTCCGCGACACCCTGGGCCTGAGCCCCGCGATCCTCCCGGTCTACCTGGAGGAGATCAGCTCCACCCTCTCCGGTACGGCGTACAAACTGGCCGGCGACCGCCCCACCGCCGCCGAACTCGCAAAGTCCGGCTTCCAGGCCATCGAGACCGGCATGACCGAGGGCCACCCCTGCTTCGTCGCCAACAACGGCCGCCTCGGCTTCGGCGTCCACGAGTACCACGCCTACGCCCCCGAGGCCGCCGCCCCCATCCGGCTGATCTGGCTCGCCGCCCGCCGCGACCGCGCCACCTTCACCGCCGGCGCCGGCCTCGACTACGACACCCTCATCCACAGCGAACTCGGCGAAACCACCCGCACCCGCTTCGCCACCGCCCTCACCGACCGCGGCCTCGACCCCGCCGACTACTACTTCTTCCCCGCCCACCCCTGGCAGTGGTGGAACAAGCTCTCCGTCACCTTCGCCGCCGAGATCGCCCAGCAGCACCTGGTCTGCCTGGGCCCCGGCGACGACGACTACCTCGCCCAGCAGTCCATCCGCACCTTCTTCAACACCACCAACCCCACCCACCACTACGTCAAAACGGCCCTCTCCGTCCTCAACATGGGCTTTATGCGCGGCCTCTCCGCCTCGTACATGGAAGCCACCCCGGCCATCAACGACTGGCTGGCCGGCCTGATCGCCGCCGACGACACCTTCGCCGCCGCCCGCTTCTCGATCATCCGCGAGCGCGCCGCCCTCGGCTACCACCACCGCCCGTACGAGGCCGCCACCGAAAAGGGCTCCCCGTACCGCAAGATGCTGGCGGCCCTCTGGCGGGAAAGCCCGGTCCCCACCCTGGAGCCCGGCCAGCGCCTGGCCACCATGGCCTCCCTCCTTCACACCGACCCCGACGGCTCCTCCCTCACCGCCGCCCTCATCGAACAGTCCGGCCTGGCCCCGGCGACCTGGCTGCGGCGCTACCTGGACGCCTACCTCACCCCGGTCCTGCACGCCTTCTACGCCTACGACCTGGTCTTCATGCCGCACGGCGAGAACGTCATCCTCGTCCTGGCGGAGGACGGCACCGTACAGCGCGCGATCTTCAAGGACATCGCCGAGGAAATCGCCGTCATGGACCCCGGCGCGGTGCTGCCCCCCGCCGTCGAACGCATCCGCGCCGACGTCCCCGAGGACAAAAAGCTCCTCTCCCTCTTCACCGACGTCTTCGACTGCTTCTTCCGCTTCCTGTCGGCCACCCTCGCCGACCTGGACGTGCTGACCGAGGACGACTTCTGGCGCACGGTCGCGGACTGCATCACCGACTACCAGGCGGCACACCCCCAGCTGTCCGCCAAGTTCGCCCAGTACGACCTCTTCACCGAGGAGTTCGCCCTCTCCTGCCTCAACCGCCTCCAGCTGCGCAACAACCAGGAGATGGTCGACCTCCAGGACCCGGCCGGCGCCCTCCAGCTCATCGGCACCCTCCGCAACCCCGTCGCCCCCTACGCCCCCTGACCTCCCCCAACGCCGAAGGGCGGGACCCCACCGGGGTCCCGCCCTTCGTTTCACCGCGCGCTACTCAGCCCTTGTCGGCCTCGGAGGAACCCTCGTCCTCACCGTCCACGCGCCGGTCGGCCGCGCCCGGCTCCTCCCCCGCTGTCTTCTCCGCGCCGTGCTCGCCGTCCTGAGCGTGCTCGCCGTCCTCGTCGGGCTCGCTGTCCTCAAGCACATCGGTGAACTGCACACCGTCCAGCTCCGCCAGCCGGTCCGACGCATCCGTCGCCCCGGCCTGATCGGCCTCCAGCGCCTTGGCGAACCAGTCACGCGCATCCTTCTCGCGCCCGACCTCCAGCAGCGCATCGGCGTACGCGTACCGCAGCCGCGCCGTCCACGGGTGCACGGCATTCGACGCCAGCTCGGGGCTCTGAAGCGTCACCACGGCCGCATCCGCCTGCCCCATGTCCCGACGCGCACCGGCCGCGACCAGCCGCATCTCGACCTGACCGGCCCGGTCCAGCCGCTGCACCTCGGGCTCGCCGGCCATGGCCAGCGCCTTCTCCGGCCGGCCCATCCCGCGCTCACAGTCCGCCATGACCGGCCACAGCTCGACGCTGCCGGTCATCCGCCGCGCCGCCCGGAACTCCGCCAGCGCCTCGCTGTACTTGCCGACCGCGTACGCCGCGAAGCCCGCGGCCTCCCGCACCGCGGCAACCCGCGACGCCAGCCGCAGCGCCACCCGCGAGTACCCGTACGCCTTCTCCGGGTCCTCGTCCAGCAGCTTGGCGACCATCACCAGGTTCCTGGCGACATCCTCGGCAAGCGTCTTCGGCAGGCTCAGCAGTTCCTGCCGCACATCCTTGTCGATCTCCTCACCGGTGACGTCCTCCGGAATCGGCAGCCGCTTGATCGGCTCCCGGTCCCGGTCACGGCGGTCGTCCCGCCGGTGGTCGTCCCGCCGGTCGTCACGCCCGCGCCCGCCACCGTACGGCCGACGCCCACCCCGCTCGTCATCCCGCCGGAAGCCGCCCCGGTCATCCCGCCGCGGCCCCCGGTCGTCCCTACGGAACCCGCCGCGCTCACCGCCACGGTCATCCCGCCGGAACCCACCGCGGTCATCCCGCCGCTCGCCCCCACGGAACCCGCCACGGTCCCCACCGGACGAACGGTCATCCCTACGGAATCCCCCGCGGTCACCACCGGACGGACGGTCATCACGCCGGAAACCGCCACGGTCATCCCGCCGCTCGTCGCGCCGGAACCCACCTCGCTCGCCGCCGCGGTCGTCACGCCGGAAGCCCCCACGGTCGTCACGCCGGTCGTCACGCCGGTCGTCCCTACGGAAACCGCCACGGTCGCCACCGGACGGACGGTCATCACGCCGGAACCCGCCACGGTCCCCACCGGACGGACGATCGTCGCGCCGGAAACCACCGCGGTCACCACCGGAGCTCCGGTCATCGCGCCGGAAACCGCCACGCTCATCCCGCCGCTCGTCGCGCCGGAAACCACCGCGGTCGCCACCCCGGTCATCACGCCGGAAACCCCCACGGTCATCGCGCCGCTCGTCCCGCCGGTCATCCCGACGGAACCCGCCCCGCTCACCACCGGACGGACGATCGTCCCGCCGGAAAGCCGGACGCTCCCCACCCCGATCATCGCGCCGGAATCCGCCACCGCGCTCATCGTCGCGACGCGGCCCACGCGGCCGATCATCGCGACGCTCGCCCCCACGGAACCCACCGCGGTCACCGGACGGACGGTCATCGCGCCGGAAACCACCGCGGTCATCACGCCGCTCGTCCCGCCGGAAGCCGCCCCGGTCACCACCAGACGGACGATCATCCCTACGGAAGCCGCCCCGGTCCCCACCGGACGGACGGTCATCACGCCGGAAACCACCGCGCTCGCCACCGCGGTTGTCACCACGGCTGTCGCGACGCGGCCCCCGGTCGTCACGCCGGAAACCACCGCGGTCGCCGCCGTCGCGCCGCTGCGGCCGGCGCTCCGAACGATCGTCGGAAGAGTTGGTGGACATCGACGTGACTCCTGTCTTCGGTACTGCATTCATTCTCACGCACCGACCAGTTCGGCGCGCTTCGGCAAACAAAAAAGGACCCTTGGTCCCAGCTGAACGCTGGGACCAAGGGTCCTTGAAAGATTGTTCGGCGGCGTCCTACTCTCCCACAGGGTCCCCCCTGCAGTACCATCGGCGCTGAAAGGCTTAGCTTCCGGGTTCGGAATGTAACCGGGCGTTTCCCTAACGCAATGACCACCGAAACCCTATCGGGTTCTAGCGAACAAGCACACTTTTTAGTTAAAAGGTGAAACTTGGTTCAACCAGCGATTGCGACTGTTCGCAACCCGGGAACCACACAGTGGACGCGAGCAACTGAGGACAAGCCCTCGGCCTATTAGTACCAGTCAACTCCACACCTTACGGCGCTTCCATATCTGGCCTATCAACCCAGTCGTCTACTGGGAGCCTTACCCCATCAAGTGGGAGGGAGCCCTCATCTCGAAGCAGGCTTCCCGCTTAGATGCTTTCAGCGGTTATCCTTTCCGAACGTAGCCAACCAGCCATGCCCTTGGCAGAACAACTGGCACACCAGAGGTTCGTCCGTCCCGGTCCTCTCGTACTAGGGACAGCCCTTCTCAAGACTCCTACGCGCACAGCGGATAGGGACCGAACTGTCTCACGACGTTCTAAACCCAGCTCGCGTACCGCTTTAATGGGCGAACAGCCCAACCCTTGGGACCGACTCCAGCCCCAGGATGCGACGAGCCGACATCGAGGTGCCAAACCATCCCGTCGATATGGACTCTTGGGGAAGATCAGCCTGTTATCCCCGGGGTACCTTTTATCCGTTGAGCGACGGCGCTTCCACAAGCCACCGCCGGATCACTAGTCCCTACTTTCGTACCTGCTCGACCCGTCAGTCTCACAGTCAAGCTCCCTTGTGCACTTACACTCAACACCTGATTGCCAACCAGGCTGAGGGAACCTTTGGGCGCCTCCGTTACCCTTTAGGAGGCAACCGCCCCAGTTAAACTACCCACCAGACACTGTCCCTGATCCGGATCACGGACCCAGGTTAGACATCCAGCACGACCAGAGTGGTATTTCAACAATGACTCCACACCAACTGGCGTTGATGCTTCACAGTCTCCCACCTATCCTACACAAGCCGAACCGAACACCAATATCAAGCTATAGTAAAGGTCCCGGGGTCTTTCCGTCCTGCTGCGCGAAACGAGCATCTTTACTCGTAATGCAATTTCACCGGGCCTATGGTTGAGACAGTCGAGAAGTCGTTACGCCATTCGTGCAGGTCGGAACTTACCCGACAAGGAATTTCGCTACCTTAGGATGGTTATAGTTACCACCGCCGTTTACTGGCGCTTAAGTTCTCAGCTTCGCCACACCGAAATGTGACTAACCGGTCCCCTTAACGTTCCAGCACCGGGCAGGCGTCAGTCCGTATACATCGCCTTACGGCTTCGCACGGACCTGTGTTTTTAGTAAACAGTCGCTTCTCGCTGGTCTCTGCGGCCACCACCAGCTCAGGATGCAAGACCCCTCACCAGCAATGGCCCCCCTTCTCCCGAAGTTACGGGGGCATTTTGCCGAGTTCCTTAACCATAGTTCACCCGAACGCCTCGGTATTCTCTACCTGACCACCTGAGTCGGTTTAGGGTACGGGCCGCCATGAAACTCGCTAGAGGCTTTTCTCGACAGCATAGGATCATCCACTTCACCACAATCGGCTCGGCATCAGGTCTCAGCCTTAACGTGTGACGGATTTGCCTACCACACGGCCTACACCCTTACCCCGGGACAACCACCGCCCGGGCTGGACTACCTTCCTGCGTCACCCCATCACTTACCTACTACCACCTTGGGTCAGCGGCTCCACCACTCCCCTCAACTCCGAAGAGATCAGGGCGGCTTCACGGCCTTAGCATTAATGGGCTCAGTATTGGGCGTTTCAAAGCGGGTACCGGAATATCAACCGGTTGTCCATCGACTACGCCTGTCGGCCTCGCCTTAGGTCCCGACTTACCCTGGGCAGATCAGCTTGACCCAGGAACCCTTAGTCAATCGGCGCAAGAGTTTCCCACTCTTGTATCGCTACTCATGCCTGCATTCTCA
This sequence comes from Streptomyces gilvosporeus, assembly GCF_002082195.1. Taxonomy (GTDB): domain Bacteria; phylum Actinomycetota; class Actinomycetes; order Streptomycetales; family Streptomycetaceae; genus Streptomyces; species Streptomyces gilvosporeus. The sequence continues at coordinate 2,526,542 of NZ_CP020569.1, forward strand.
CTCGTGAACCGTCCACAACTCGCTTCCACGGCTGCTTCACCCGGCACACGACGCTCCCCTACCCATCACGATCCCCGTTGGGGGTAATATCGCAATGACACGACTTCGGCGGTGTGCTTGAGCCCCGCTACATTGTCGGCGCGGAATCACTTGACCAGTGAGCTATTACGCACTCTTTCAAGGGTGGCTGCTTCTAAGCCAACCTCCTGGTTGTCTCTGCGACTCCACATCCTTTCCCACTTAGCACACGCTTAGGGGCCTTAGTCGATGCTCTGGGCTGTTTCCCTCTCGACCATGGAGCTTATCCCCCACAGTCTCACTGCCGCGCTCTCACTTACCGGCATTCGGAGTTTGGCTAAGGTCAGTAACCCGGTAGGGCCCATCGCCTATCCAGTGCTCTACCTCCGGCAAGAAACACACGACGCTGCACCTAAATGCATTTCGGGGAGAACCAGCTATCACGGAGTTTGATTGGCCTTTCACCCCTAACCACAGGTCATCCCCCAGGTTTTCAACCCTGGTGGGTTCGGTCCTCCACGAAGTCTTACCTCCGCTTCAACCTGCCCATGGCTAGATCACTCCGCTTCGGGTCTTGGGCACGCTACTCAACGCCCTCTTCGGACTCGCTTTCGCTACGGCTACCCCACACGGGTTAACCTCGCAACATACCGCAAACTCGCAGGCTCATTCTTCAAAAGGCACGCAGTCACGACGTTGAATCCGAAGATTCAACGCGACGCTCCCACGGCTTGTAGGCACACGGTTTCAGGTACTATTTCACTCCGCTCCCGCGGTACTTTTCACCATTCCCTCACGGTACTATCCGCTATCGGTCACCAGGGAATATTTAGGCTTAACGGGTGGTCCCGCCAGATTCACACGGGATTTCTCGGGCCCCGTGCTACTTGGGTGTCTCTTAAACGAGCCGCTGATGTTTCAGCTACGGGGGTCTTACCCTCTACGCCGGACCTTTCGCATGTCCTTCGCCTACATCAACGGTTTCTGACTCGTCCCACAGCCGGCAGACTGCAGAAAAGAGATCCCACAACCCCAACCACGCAACCCCTGCCGGGTATCACACGTGACTGGTTTGGCCTCATCCGGTTTCGCTCGCCACTACTCCCGGAATCACGGTTGTTTTCTCTTCCTGCGGGTACTGAGATGTTTCACTTCCCCGCGTTCCCTCCACACTGCCTATGTGTTCAGCAGCGGGTGACAGCCCATGACGACTGCCGGGTTTCCCCATTCGGACACCCCCGGATCAAAGCTCGGTTGACAGCTCCCCGGGGCCTATCGCGGCCTCCCACGTCCTTCATCGGTTCCTGGTGCCAAGGCATCCACCGTGCGCCCTTAAAAACTTGGCCACAGATGCTCGCGTCCACTGTGCAGTTCTCAAGCAACGACCAGCCACCCGTCACACCCTGCCGAAGCAGACTTTCACCGGGGCCGGCATCGCGAAGGTTCAGACCATACGGTCCGCACCCTCAGATACCCAACAGCGTGCCCGACCCACCAGATTGACCAACCGCGTTCCACGCCGAAGCAGTACTAACGATCAACAACCCAATGTGCCGAGTAGTCAACGTTCCACCCATGAGCTAACCACCGTCGAACATTCGCCGACGTAGTGGCTCTGGACAGCCTTACGGCCGCCTAGATGCTCCTTAGAAAGGAGGTGATCCAGCCGCACCTTCCGGTACGGCTACCTTGTTACGACTTCGTCCCAATCGCCAGTCCCACCTTCGACGATTCCCTCCCACAAGGGGTTGGGCCACCGGCTTCGGGTGTTACCGACTTTCGTGACGTGACGGGCGGTGTGTACAAGGCCCGGGAACGTATTCACCGCAGCAATGCTGATCTGCGATTACTAGCAACTCCGACTTCATGGGGTCGAGTTGCAGACCCCAATCCGAACTGAGACCGGCTTTTTGAGATTCGCTCCACCTCGCGGTATCGCAGCTCATTGTACCGGCCATTGTAGCACGTGTGCAGCCCAAGACATAAGGGGCATGATGACTTGACGTCGTCCCCACCTTCCTCCGAGTTGACCCCGGCAGTCTCCTGTGAGTCCCCATCACCCCGAAAGGCATGCTGGCAACACAGAACAAGGGTTGCGCTCGTTGCGGGACTTAACCCAACATCTCACGACACGAGCTGACGACAGCCATGCACCACCTGTACACCGACCACAAGGGGGGCACTATCTCTAGCGCTTTCCGGTGTATGTCAAGCCTTGGTAAGGTTCTTCGCGTTGCGTCGAATTAAGCCACATGCTCCGCTGCTTGTGCGGGCCCCCGTCAATTCCTTTGAGTTTTAGCCTTGCGGCCGTACTCCCCAGGCGGGGAACTTAATGCGTTAGCTGCGGCACGGACGACGTGGAATGTCGCCCACACCTAGTTCCCAACGTTTACGGCGTGGACTACCAGGGTATCTAATCCTGTTCGCTCCCCACGCTTTCGCTCCTCAGCGTCAGTATCGGCCCAGAGATCCGCCTTCGCCACCGGTGTTCCTCCTGATATCTGCGCATTTCACCGCTACACCAGGAATTCCGATCTCCCCTACCGAACTCTAGCCTGCCCGTATCGAATGCAGACCCGGGGTTAAGCCCCGGGCTTTCACATCCGACGCGACAAGCCGCCTACGAGCTCTTTACGCCCAATAATTCCGGACAACGCTTGCGCCCTACGTATTACCGCGGCTGCTGGCACGTAGTTAGCCGGCGCTTCTTCTGCAGGTACCGTCACTCTCGCTTCTTCCCTGCTGAAAGAGGTTTACAACCCGAAGGCCGTCATCCCTCACGCGGCGTCGCTGCATCAGGCTTTCGCCCATTGTGCAATATTCCCCACTGCTGCCTCCCGTAGGAGTCTGGGCCGTGTCTCAGTCCCAGTGTGGCCGGTCGCCCTCTCAGGCCGGCTACCCGTCGTCGCCTTGGTAGGCCATCACCCCACCAACAAGCTGATAGGCCGCGGGCTCATCCTTCACCGCCGGAGCTTTCCACACGGAGACCATGCGATCCCGTGTCGTATCCGGTATTAGACCCCGTTTCCAGGGCTTGTCCCAGAGTGAAGGGCAGATTGCCCACGTGTTACTCACCCGTTCGCCACTAATCCCCTCCCGAAGGAGGTTCATCGTTCGACTTGCATGTGTTAAGCACGCCGCCAGCGTTCGTCCTGAGCCAGGATCAAACTCTCCGTGAATGTTTACCCGTAATCGGGTGACACTCGCGTTGAGCGGAACAACCAGGCGGAATAAGCCCGGTCGTTCACAGCGTCCTCGCTGTGTATCGCCTACCGGCACATCGTGTCGGCAGGACTTTCAAAGGAACCTCGTCCCAGCTGATGCTGGAGACGGGGTATCAACATATCTGGCGTTGACTTTTGGCACGCTGTTGAGTTCTCAAGGAACGGACGCTTCCTTTGTTCCTGTTTCACCAGGATCTCCGGGCGCTTCCCTTCGGTCTTGCGTTTCCGACTCTATCAGATCCTTTCGGCTCCGATTTTCGCCGGTACGGTCCGGGCTTTCGGCCCTTTCCGCGTTTCCAACCTTACCAGATCCGTTTCCGTCTCCGGCCCCCTGTTGGAGCGGGGTTGGCCTTCCGGGCTTTCGCCTTTTCGGCCTTTCCGACTTTAGCAGATCCGCGCCTTGCCGTTTCCCTTTCGGATTACGGTTCGGCGGAATTACTTTCCGGCGGATGGTTCTTCGCGCCTTTCGGCGTGACCGCTACTTTAGCGACTTTCCTGTGCGGCTCATAATCGGGCCGACGGGATCGGATTTTGGCAATGCCAAAGGCGACCCGTTAGGGAAGTGCACGTAGTGGTTGGTTATGCCGTCCGGTGGTCTGCGCAAAGGGCGCTGACCTCCTCCAGCGGCTCGGGCTACGTTAGGCGTTTGACCCTCGAGAGTCAAGTCTCTCGGGGCGCTCAGGTGGCTGGCGTGGTGCGGCGGCGCGGGGTGTGCGGGCGGTACTGGCTGACGGTGCGGTCGCCGGCGATCCAGTAGCGCCAGGGGTGGTCGGCGCCGTCGCCGCCGACGCCCACCCGGGGGCCGTTGCGGACCTGGGCGGGGGCGGCGGGGGTGCCGTACAGAACGGAGAGCGGGGCGGTGGGATCGCCGCCGTGGCAGACGTCGGTGCCGTCCAGGGTGCGGTCGATGTCGAGGGCGGTGGCCAGGCGGGCCGGGCCCTTGGCCAGCTCGTGGGCGTTGCGGGCCTTGGGTCGGCGGCGGGCGGCGAGGGGGGCGCCGGTGGTGATCTCGCCGGCGCGCAGCAGGATGCCGCTCGCCTTGTTCTCGGGGCCGCAGACCAGGTTGACGCTGAACCACATGCCGTAGATGAAGTAGACGTACGCATGGCCGGGCGGGCCGAACATCGAGGCGTTGCGGGCGGTGCGGCCGCGGTAGGCGTGGGAGCCGGGGTCGGTCTCGCCGTCGTAGGCCTCGACCTCGGTCAGGCGGAGCTCGATGGGGCCGTCGGGGGTGTGGCGTACCAGGGTGCGGCCGAGGAGATCGGGGGCGACGTCCAGAACGGGGCGGTCGAAGAAGTCGCGGGAGAGCGGCATACGTTCCGGTACGTCGGTCATGCGCACCGAGCCTAGTGCAGGCAGGGGGCGGGCGACTGGCCGCAGGGGCATCGGGGTTGGGAAGGTGTGGCCGTAGAGATCACGCCGGGGCGGACGAGGGTCCGGAGCCCGGTGTGTGCACTGAGCACAGGCGTTGCGCCTGGGGAGGACGAGCATGGGGTTCAAGAAGCTGCTGGCGAGCTTGGGGGCCGGGGGCGCCAAGGTGGAGACGGTCCTCTTCGAGGAGAACGTCGTGCCGGGCGGGGTCGCACAGGGCGAGGTGCGGATGCAGGGCGGGTCCGTGGCGCAGGACATCCAGGGGCTGTCCGTGGGGCTTCAGGCGGTGGTCGAGGTGGAGACCAGCGACGGGGAGCGCAGGGAGAACATCGAGTTCGCCGAGCTTCAGGTCGGTGGCGCGTTCCAGGTGCAGCCGGGGGCCGTGCACACCGTGCCGTTCGGGCTGGAGATTCCGTGGGAGACGCCGATCACGTCGTTCCTGGGGACGCATCTGAAGGGGATGAGCGTCGGGGTGTCGACGGAGCTGGCGATTGCGCGGGCGGTGGACTCCAGTGATCTCGACCCGGTCACTGTGCATCCGCTGCCGGCGCAGCAGGCGATTCTGGATGCGTTCGGCCGGCTCGGCTTCCGGTTCAAGAGCGCCGATCTGGAGAAGGGGCACATCCGGGGGACGCGGCAGAAGCTGCCCTTCTATCAGGAGATCGAGTTCCACGCGCCGCAGCAGTACCGCGGGCTGAACCAGGTCGAGCTGTCGTTCGTCGCCGATGAGCGGGAGATGGATGTGGTGCTGGAGATGGACAAGAAGCCGGGGCTGTTCACGGGCGGGTCGGATTCCTACCGGCAGTTCACGATGGACCTCGACGACTACGGGGCGACCGACTGGGCCGGTTACCTCAACCAGTGGCTGGCGGAGGTCGGCGGGAAGCGGAACTGGCTCTAACCTGGCCGGACAGAGTGTCAGCAAGCGACCAGGAGGTTCGAGGTGTCCGAGCTGAAGCGGCGGCCGCTCCCGCACGATTTCCATCCGCCGGTACCGGAGTTCGCGGTGTCGAGCGAGGAGGTGGAGCCGGGCGGGACGCTGCGGCCGGAGCAGGTCTTCGCCGAGGGGAACCGTTCGCCGCAGCTGCGGTGGGAGGGGGCCCCGGAGGGGACCGGGAGCTACGCCGTCACCTGCTACGACCCGGACGCGCCGACGGGCAGCGGCTTCTGGCACTGGGTGCTGTTCGACATTCCGGCGTCGGTGACGGAGCTGCCGGCCGGGGCCGGGAGCGGTGACATGAAGGGGCTGCCCGAGGGCGCCGTTCATGTGCGGAACGACTACGGGACGCGGGACTTCGGGGGCGCGGCGCCGCCGCCCGGGGACGGTCCGCACCGCTATGTGTTCACCGTGTACGCGGTGGACCAGGAGAAGCTCGGGCCGGATGCGGAGGTCTCGCCCGCGGTGGTGGGGTTCAATCTGCGGTTCCACGCGATCGGGCGGGCCCAGCTGATCGCCGAGTACGAGGTGCCGGCGCAGGGCTGAGTCCGTGCCGGGCCCGTGGTGACGTGGCCCGTAATTCCGTTGCGCCCCGGCGCTTCCCGCACGCACAGTGGTGACTGGTCGGCGACCTGAAAGGGCCGTCGGGCGGCCGGTACCGCAGTGGCGGGAGCGTCGGGGCGCAGGTGTGTCGCCCCCTTGTTTGCCGGAGCCCGCCGTTGGGCGGGCGTCCTCGCCAGCTGCCGTGCGCTCCGGGTCCCGTGTGTGTCACGGGGGCGGGATCCGGAGCGTTTCCTTTGTGGTCCCGTCCGGTGTCGGTGCGACTGCGGGTACGGGTTATTGGTCCCGTTTTCGGACCTTTTACCGCCCTTTGTGCGGCCCGTTCAGGGTGCCGTCGGATCACCTCTTCTTCATCTTCCCCTCGCCTTCCATTTCCCTTGTGGCGTACGGAAATTGCGTTGTTCGGGGAATACCTGCCACTGCACAGTGGAGCAACTTCGCCGCGGGGGCGGAGCGGGTCCGGAAGGTGGGCGGGATGCGCGAGACGCTGGTGCTCAATGCGAGCTTCGAGCCGCTGTCGACGGTGTCGCTGCGACGTGCGGTGGTGCTGGTGATGCAGGACAAGGCCGTGGTCGAGAATGCGCACCCGGGGCTGCGGATCCGTGCCGCTTCGGTGGATGTGCCGGTGCCGCGGGTGATCAGGCTCAGCAGATACGTACGGGTGCCGTTTCGAAGACGTGCACCGTGGTCGCGGCGGGGGGTGCTGGTGCGTGACCAGCACCGGTGCGCATACTGCGGGCGGCGGGCGACGACCGTGGACCATGTGGTGCCGCGGGCGCAGGGGGGCGCGGATACCTGGCTGAATACCGTCGCCTCGTGCGCGGAGGACAATCACCGCAAAGCGGACCGTACGCCGGAGCAGGCGGGGATGCGGCTGCTGCGGAAGCCGTTCGAGCCGACGCCGGCGGATGCGATGCTCTCGGCGCTGGGGGTGTCCGTACGGGAGGAGCTGCCGGACTGGCTGCGGGCGCTACCGGCGTGACAAGCCCCGAGCCATCGCCCGACTCGCCTTATTTGAGGAGGAGTTGGGCGATGGCTGCGAGTCCCACGAGGACGATGACCGCGCGCAGAGCGGTGGGCGGCAGGCGGCGGCCGACGGTGGCGCCTATCTGGCCGCCGAGGGTCGAGCCGGCGGCGATCAGGAGGACGGCGGTCCAGTCGAAGCGGGCGACGAAGAGGAAGAAGACCGCCGCGACGCCGTTGACGATCGCCGCGAGGACGTTCTTGAGGGCGTTGAGGCGTTGGAGGTCGTCGGTGAGCAGCAGGCCCATCAGGGAGAGGTATATGACGCCCTGGGCGGCGCCGAAGTAGCCGCCGTAGACGCTGGCGAGCATCACGCCGAGGAGCAGCAGGGGGCCGCCATGGCGGGGCGCGGTGGTGTTGTTGCGGGCGCGCCGGGCGCGCAGGGCGGCGGCGAGCTTCGGCTGGAGCACCACGAGGACCAGGGCGACGGCGATCAGTATGGGGACGATCGCGTCGAACGCGCTGGAGGGCAGCGCCAGCAGGAGGATCGCGCCGCCCAGGCCGCCGATCAGGCCGGCCGCGCCGAAGCGGAGGATGCGGGTGCGCTGGCCGCTCAGTTCGCGGCGGTAGCCGAAGGCGCCGCTGAGGGAACCGGGTACCAGGCCGAGCGTGTTGGAGACGTTCGCCGTGACCGGCGGCAGGCCAAAGGCCAGCAGTACCGGGAAGGTGAGGAGAGTGCCGGAGCCGACGATGGTGTTGATGGTGCCGGCGCCGATCCCCGCGGCGAAGACCGCGACGCATTCCCAGAGGGACATGGCCATCTCCTTGCATGTTCAGTGGTCGCCTCCCCGCCATGAAGGTCGAGGGGCCACCATTGATCATGCATCAGGGGCGCCCTGGTGTCAGTCGATCGGGGGAGTTTCCCGGTTCGGGCTGCTGGGCTTGGGGATGGAGCCGCCGCCGGTGGGCGGGGCGAAGTTGCCGATGGCGCCGCCGAGGCCCTTGAGGGCGTCGCCGATCTCGCTGGGCACGATCCAGAGCTTGTTGGCGTCGCCCTCGGCGATCTTCGGGAGCATCTGGAGGTACTGGTAGGAGAGCAGCTTCTGGTCGGGGTCGCCGGCGTGGATGGACTCGAAGACCACCCGGATCGCCTGGGCCTCGCCCTCGGCGCGCAGGGCGGCGGCCTTGGCCTCACCCTCGGCGCGCAGGATGGAGGACTGCTTCTCGCCTTCGGCCGTCAGGATCTGGGACTGCCGGACGCCTTCGGCCTGGAGGATGGCGGCGCGCTTGTCGCGGTCGGCGCGCATCTGCTTCTCCATCGAGTCCTGGATGGAGGTCGGCGGCTCGATGGCCTTGAGCTCGACGCGGTTGACGCGGATGCCCCACTTGCCGGTGGCCTCGTCGAGGACGCCGCGGAGGGCTGCGTTGATCTCCTCGCGGGAGGTCAGGGTCCGCTCCAGGTCCATGCCGCCGATGATGTTGCGCAGGGTGGTGACGGTGAGCTGCTCGATCGCCTGGATGTAGCTGGCGACTTCGTAGGTCGCGGCGCGGGCGTCGGTGACCTGGTAGTAGATGACGGTGTCGATGTTCACGACCAGGTTGTCCTGGGTGATCACCGGCTGCGGGGGGAACGGCACGACCTGTTCGCGCAGGTCGATGCGGTTGCGGATGGAGTCGATGAACGGGACGACGATGTTCAGGCCGGCGTTGAGGGTGCGGGTGTAGCGGCCGAAGCGCTCGACGATGGCGGCGCTGGCCTGGGGGATGACCTGGATCGTCTTGATGAGTGCGAGGAAGACGAGCACCACCAGGATGATCAGGACGATGGCGATATCCACAGCGGCTCCCGTGCCCTTCGTAGCTGGTCCGTGCCGGCCGCTCACCGGCATGACGGTCAATCGGTTGTGCGGTCGTTGCCGTTGATCAGTCTTTCAGAGACGTGGTGCGTCGTGCAGTGCGTTCCGGTCAGATGACGACGGCTGTGGCGCCTTCGATCTCGACGACGTCGACTTTCTGGCCGACTTCGTAGATCTGGTCGTCGTCGAGGGCGCGGGCGGACCAGACTTCGCCGGCGAGTTTGATGCGGCCGCCGTCGGTGCCGTCGATGCGTTCGAGGACGGTTGCGGTCTTTCCCCTGAGGGCGTCGATACCGGAGGCGAGTTGGGGGCTGCCGCGGTGGCGGTTGGCGATGGGGCGTACGACGGCGATCAGCGCGACCGATACGGCGGCGAAGACGAGGAATTGCGCGACGGTGCCGCCACGGAGTGCGGCGGTGACGGCACCGGCGGCGGCGCCGACCGCGAGCATCCCGAATTCGGGCATCGCGGTCACGACGAGAGGAATGCCCAGTCCTACGGCGGCGATCAGCCACCACACCCATGGATCCACGGGTTCATGGTAGGTCCGCGGTGCGGCCCGGGACAGGGCGCGACCGGTCAGGCGAGGGGCAGTCCCTGGGCGGTCCAGCGGCCGTTGTTGTGTTCGACGACGAGGGGGAGGCCGAAGCAGTGGGAGAGGTTGCTGGAGGTGAGTTCGAGGTCGAGGGGGCCGGCCGCGAGCACCTTGCCCTGACGGATCATCAGGACGTGGGTGAAGCCCGGGGGGATCTCCTCGACGTGGTGGGTGACCATGATCATCGAGGGGGCGTACGGGTCACGCGCGAGACGGCCCAGCCGGCGGACGAGGTCCTCGCGGCCGCCGAGGTCGAGGCCGGCGGCGGGCTCGTCCAGGAGGAGGAGCTCGGGGTCGGTCATCATGGCGCGGGCGATCAGGGTGCGCTTGCGCTCGCCCTCGGAGAGGGTGCCGAACTTCCGGTCGAGGTAGTCGTTCATGCCGAGGCGGTCGAGGAAGGCGCGGGCGCGCTGCTCGTCGACGTCCTCGTAGCTCTCCTGCCAGTGCGCGGTCATGCCGTACGCGGCGGTGAGCACGGTCTCCAGCACCGTCTGGCTGCGCGGCAGCTTGTCGGCGAGGGCGATACCGGCGATGCCGATGCGCGGGCGCAGGTCGAAGACGTCGACCCGGCCGAGCTTCTCGCCGAGGACGGTGGCGCTGCCGGTGGACGGGAAGAGGTAGCTGGAGGCCACGTTCAGGAGGGTGGTCTTGCCGGCGCCGTTGGGGCCGAGGATCACCCAGCGCTCCCCCTCCTTCACCGACCAGGAGACCTGCTCCACCAGAGCCCGTCCTTCGCGGACCACGGATACGTCCACCAGCTCCAGCACATCGCTCATGAGCGCGTTGTCTCCCATTGCTCTCGGTCGTCTCGTGCGCCTGTGGGCGCCTCCCCCCAGCAAACCTACGCCACTCGATGTCGGTGCCGTTCCCTAGGCTGGGGGCCATGCTCGATGAACCTCGTTCAGGACGGCTGGCGTCGTGGGGAAATGCCCTTTTGGCCGGACTTGTCTCACCTGATGAAGCCGCGCACCGTATCGCGGACGACGACACGGTGCACCGCGTCGTGGACCTGCCCGGGGAGGAGGCGCCGGTCGGGCTGACGCTCGCGCTGGGGCGGCTGCGGCGGCTGGGGGCGGTGGGCCTGCGGGTGGCGCTGCCGGTGCCGGGGCATCCGCTGGGGCTGAGCGGACCGCCGGAGTTCAATGCGCGGGCGCTGGAGGCCGAGGAGGCGGTGCTGGCCGTCGGGGCCGGGCTGGGGCTGGTGCCGGAGGCGTACGAGGCGGGGCCGGAGGGCGGCTCGGGGCCCGATGTGCATACCGAGGTGGTCTGGCGCTGCCTGCCCGCGCGGGAGGCGCCGCCGGCCGATGTGCCCTCGCTCGGCGAGGCGGAGCGGGAGCTGGCGGAGGCGCTGCGGGAGGCGACCGAGGTGCTCTCGAAGCTGGATGTGGCCGGGGCCGGGCCGGTGGCGCAGGCGGCGCTGGAGGCGTACCGGGCGCGGGCGGAGGCCGGACGGCAGGTGCTGGCGCCGGGCTATCCGCCGCGTGCGGTACGGGTGCTGGAGCTGGCGCAGCGGGTGGGTGCGCTGATCGATATCGCGCTCCCCCATAGCCTTAAGGGCATGGGAGGTACCCCCATCGCCGGCGGTGAGCACGGCGGGGCGGTGAGCTCCTCGGAGATCGCGGCGCGTGCCGAGGCGCTGCGGCCGGTGGAGCGTACGGCCCGGCGGGCGCAGGTGGCGGCGTACAACTCCGCGGTGGAGGAGCGGCAGCGGCGCCGGGGGTGAACGGCAACGGCCCCGCCGGACCGCGGTGCGGTCGGCGGGGCCGTCGGGGAGGAGCCGGGGCGGCCCGGGGGTCGGGGCCGGGCCGGGCGGCTCAGTAGTTCAGGGAGCCGTTGGCGAAGGCGGAGTTGAGCACGCCGACGACGTTGATGCTGTTGCCGCTGACGTTCACGGGCGCGTCCACCGGGGCCTGGACGAGGTTGCCGGAGAGGACGCCGGGAGAGTGGACGGCCTTGCCGTCGGCCTGCGAGCCGTCGGCGAACGCGGTGCCGGCGGCGGCACCGGCGGCGAGACCGGCGGTGGCGAGGACGAGAGCGGCCTTCTTGACGGTGTTCATGGGATCGAGTTCCTCACTTGGCGGCTCGGGGCCGCGATGACAGGGCTGCGGGGAGGGGACCGGCCAACGCGCCAGGAGTCCGCGCGGCCGGTCCGGCGTGGTGGCGCGGACGGCGGCGCCGCGCGGTCACCGGGGTCGTACCGGCAGGGCTGCGATCAGAAGTTGACGCAGTGGTTGCCGAAGACCGGGTTGAGGGCCCCGACGATGGTGGCGGTGTTGCCGCAGGCGTTCACGGGGATGTGGACCGGGGCCTGGACGAGGTTGCCGGAGAGGACACCGGGGGACCCCACCGCGGTGCCCAGAGCCTGCGGGCTGTGGGCGGAGGCGACTCCGGCACCCGCGGCGGCGAGACCGCCCGCCACCATCGTGATGGCCGCAACTCGCTTGATGTTCTTCACTTCTCTTGCTCCTCGTTGCCGATGCCGCGACCAGCCGCCGCGACTGCACTGGACAACGCCCGGGCCCGGAGAGGGATACGCCGAATGGGCTACCGCTACACGACAGTATGAATCTCGGATCGGAAGACGACGTTCCGCTTCCGGGGCCACGGGGCGCAGCGGTAGAGGGGCCCGCCTGCCGTCAGCCCGCCATGCCGTGACGGACCGCCCAGAGCGCGGCCTGGGTCCGGTCGGCGAGATCGAGCTTCATCAGGATGTTGGAGACATGGGTCTTGACCGTCTTCTCCGACAGCACCAGCGCCCGGGCGATCTCGCGGTTGGAGCGTCCGTCCGCGATCAGGCCGAGCACCTCGCGTTCCCGTTCGGTCAGTGAAGTGCCGCGCCCGTGGCCGTTGTTGCCCTCCTCCTGGGAGAGCAGGGTGCCGGCGACCTCGGCCTGGAGCAGGACGTGTCCGGCGTCCACGGAGCGGATGGCGGCGGCCAGCGCCTCGGGGTCGATGTCCTTGTAGACATAGCCCGCCGCACCGGCCCGCAGGGCGGGGACGACGGTGCGCTGTTCGGTGAAGCTGGTGACGATCAGCACGCGTGCGGGGTTGTCCAGTCCCCGCAGGGTGCGCAGCGCCTCGATGCCGTCCGTGCCGGGCATCTTGACGTCCATCAGGACCACGTCCGGGCGCAGCTGTTCGGCGGCCGCGACGCCCTCGGAGCCGTCGGACGCCTCCCCCACCACCTCGATGTCGTCCTGGACCTCCAGGAACGTGCGTAGTCCCCGCCGTACGACCTGGTGATCGTCCACCAGCAGTACGCGGATCGAGCGGGTGTCAGCCACCGGGTACCTCCATCTCCACGGCGGTGCCCCGGCCGGGCTCCGACGTCACGGTGAGCTTGCCGCCGACGCCGCCGGCGCGGTCCCTCATCGATACGAGTCCCAGGTGCCGGCCGGCCCGGCGGACCAGTCCGGTGTCGAAACCGCGGCCGTTGTCGGCGATGCGCAGCAGGGCGCCCAGGCCGTTGCGGGTGAGGGTCACCTCGACCTGGCCGGCGCCCGAGTGCCGCAGCGCATTGTGCAGCGCTTCCTGGGCGACCCGCAGCATCGCCTCCTCCTGGGCGGCCGGGAGCGCGCGGACCCCGTGGGAACAGAAGGTGACGCGGGCGGTGTGGGCGCGGTCGAGGACCTGCACCTGGGAGCGCAGGGTGGCGACCAGGCCGTCCTCGTCCAGGGCCGCCGGGCGCAGCTCGACGACGGCGGCGCGCAGTTCGTCGGCGGCCTCCGCGGCCAGCGCGGCGACCTGGTGGAGCTCGTCCTTGGCGCGGGCCGGATCGCGGTCGACCAGGGCGGTGGCGGCCTGGGCGGTCAGCCGGAGGGAGAAGAGCTTCTGGGAGACCGCGTCGTGCAGTTCGTGCGCGAGCCGGGCGCGCTCCCCCGCGATGGTCAGCTCGCGGCTGCGCTCGTAGAGGCGGGCGTTGGTCAGGGCGATGGCGGCGTGCTGGGCGAGTATGCCCAGGAGGTGCTCGTCGTCCTCGGTGAAGCCGCAGCGGCCGTCCTCTTTGGGGCAGCGCTTGTTGGCCAGGAAGAGGGCGCCGAGGATGTCGTCACCGTCGGCGACCGGGAGGCCCAGGAAGTCGGACATGTCCGGGTGGGCGGCGGGCCAGCCGCCGAAGCGCGGGTCCTCGCGGACGTCGGCCAGGCGCTCGGGGGTGGCGTTGTGCAGCATCGCGGCGAGGATGCCGTGCTGGCGCGGCAGCGGGCCGATGGCCTTCCACTGTGCGGCGCTGACGCCGTCCACCACGAACTGGGCGAAGCCGCCGTGGTCGTCGGGCACGCCCAGGGCGGCGTACTCGGCGTCCAGCAGTTCGCGGGCCGAGGCCACGATCGTCTTGAGGACGTCGCGCACCTCCAGATGCCTGCTCATGGCCAGGATCGCGGTGCTCACCGCGGGGATCCCGGCTCCCGGACCGTTACTCATGGGCTCACCGTACCGGCGGGTCGGCCGGCCCGTATCGGTCCGGCGGCGGCCGCCCGCTACGACCCGCGGCCTAGGTCGAATGCCCTGCTCAGGGCCCGTCCGGGGGCCGACGTCTCGCGCGCGCCCGCGTTCCTAGGTTGGGGCGAGGCCGGGAAACGGACTGCCCGGCCCGGACGGGGGACGTGAGCATGCCGGTGGCGATCGTGACGGGCGCATCGAAGGGACCGGGCCGGGCGCCGGACCGGGACGCCGTACGGCTGCTGGTGAGCCGGGGCGGGGCGGCGCCCGCGCACCATGCGTTCGGGGAGCTGCCGGGGCTGCTGGCGCGGGGGGACGTCCTGGTGGTGAACACCTCGCGGACGCTGCCGGCGGCGGTGGACGGCCGGACGGGGGACGGGCGGGGGCGCGGTGAGCCGGTGGTGGTGCATTTCTCGACGCGGGCGGACCGGTGGCATCCGGCGGGGCGGGAGGTCGCCGGGTGCTGGGCGGTGGAGCTGCGCACCCCGGACGGGCGGGGCGGCACCCGGCCGCGGGCGGGCGGCCCCGAGGGCGCCGTGGTGCGGCTGCCGGGCGGGGCGCGGCTGACGCTGTGGGCGCCGGTGGAGCCCGGGGGCGTACGGCTGTGGTGGGGGCGGGTGACGGGCGGCTGTGCGATGCAGGTGATGCGGCACCACGGGCGGCCGATCCGGTACGGGTACCCGGAGCGGGAGCAGCCGCCGGGGGCGCAGCAGTCGGTGTTCGCGGTGGACTCCCCCGGTGCCGGCAGTGCGCGGATGCCCGGTGCGGCCCGGCCGTTCACGGCGGGGCTGGTGGCGCGGCTGGTCGGTGCGGGGGTGCAGTTCGCGCCGATCTCGCTGCATACGGGGGTGGCGTCGGCGGAGGCGTTCGAGCCGCCGGATGCGGAGCGGTTCGCGGTGCCGGCGGCGACGGCGTGGCTGGTGAACGCGGCGCGGGCGCGGCGGCGGGCGGCTTCGCGCGCCGCGGGCGGGCGGGTGGTGGCCGTGGGGGCGACGGCGGTACGCGCCCTGGAGTCGGCGACCGGGCCGGACGGGCGGGTGCGGGCGGCCGCCGGGTGGACGGATCTGGTGGTGACCCCGAAGCGGGGGGTGCGGGCGGTGGACGGCCTGCTCACCGGGCTGCATGAGCCGACGGCCTCGACTCTGCTGATGCTGGGGGCGATGGCGGAGCCGGATGTGCTGGAGCGGGCATATGCGGCGGCCGGGGCGCGGCGCCGTCTGTGGCAGGAATGCGGTGACCTGCATCTGGTGCTGCCGGGGTGAGTCCCAGACTCGTCGGATGGCGCATTCGACGAAGAGGGTTCCGGAGCCGCAGGAGCCACAGAAGACGCAGGAGACGCGGGAGACGCAGCGGTGGACGCCGACGCACGGGGAGCCGTACCGGCCGGTGCCCTACCGGCCGGAGCGGATGCCCGCCGAGGAGTCGCTGGCGCGCGCCGCCGCGCTGCGGGAGCGGATGGAGCGACGGCGGACGGTGCGGCAGTTCGCCGCCGATCCGGTGCCGGAGCAGGTGGTGCGGGATGCGATCGCCTGCGCCGCCACGGCTCCGTCCGGGGCCCATCAGCAGCCGTGGACGTTCGTCCTGGTCAAGGATCCGCAGATACGGCGCAGGATCCGGGCGGCGGCGGAGGAAGAGGAGCGCGTCTCGTACGAGGGGCGGCTGGGCGAGGAGTGGCTGGCGGCGCTGCGGCCGCTGGGCACCGATGAGGTCAAACCGCATCTGACCGATGCGCCGCAGCTGATCGTCGTCTTCCAGCAGCGGTACTGGCTGGGCCCGGACGGCAGCCGGCGCAAGCACTACTACGTGGACGAGTCGGTGGGGATCGCGGTCGGGATGCTGCTGTCGGCGCTGCATCTGTCGGGGCTGGCGGCGCTGGTGCACACGCCGAGCCCGATGGGGTTCCTGCGGGACGTGCTGGGGCGGCCGGTCAATGAAAAGGCATTCGCCGTGATTCCCGTCGGGTATCCGGCACCGGATTGCGAAGTGCCCGATTTGACCAGAAAAGGACTAAATCAAGTCCTCGTGGAAGTCTGATCGGAACCGGCTGTGCTTTTGCAATTACGGCTGGCTAGATAAACCTCGGGCCAGTGTGACGCCGCGCATAGGACGTATATCACTTACGAGCCGGGTTAGTGGGCAGCCATCTCCCCTCTGAGCTGGGAGTTCTGCGCCTAAGACGCAATTCGGGCGTCCCGGGTTCCACTATCCCGGGTCGTACGTCACACCTTTGCCGGGTCAATTTTCGGCCGCTAAGAATGGCTCCCGTCGCAAGGCGCCGTGAGGGGAACGGCGTAATCCGCCGCTCATGGCCCCTGCGACGTTCCCCATCGGAGAGGTCAACCCAGCCATGTCTAAGCACGCCATTCCTGGATTTACCCGCTTCACCCGGACCCACAAGCTGTCCGCCGCCGGTGTCGCCGCGGCCGGCGCCGCCGCACTGGTCTTCTCGCTCGTACCGGGTGCCGACGCCGGCCAGGGCACGAACCAGGCCTCTGCCGCTGAGAACATCAACATCAAGCCGGTCGCCTTCAGCCAGGTGGCCACCGCGGTCAAGAGCCAGCAGGCCACGATCGCCAAGCAGGCCGCCGACACCACCGCCCAGGCCAAGGCCGAGGCCGCCGCCGCGAAGAAGGCCGCCGCCGTCAAGGCCGCCAAGGCCAAGGCCGCCGCCGAGGCGAAGGCAAAGGCGAAGGCGAAGGCCGAGCGGGCACGCAAGGCCAAGCTGGCCGCCAGCCGCTCCGCCGCCCGTCCCGCCGCGCCCAAGCCGGCCAAGGTGATCTACCCGAACAACCTGGACGGCTGGATCCGCGAGTCGCTGTCCGTCATGGCCGCGCACAACATCCCCGGCTCGTACAACGGCATCTACCGCAACCTGATGCGCGAGTCCTCCGGCAACCCGATGGCGATCAACCTCTGGGACGTCAACGCCCAGAACGGCACCCCGTCCAAGGGCCTGCTCCAGGTCATCGACCCGACCTTCAAGAGCTACCACGTCGCCGGCACCTCGTGGAACATCTACGACCCGGTCGCCAACATCACCGCCGCCTGCAACTACGCGGCCGCCAAGTACGGCTCGATGGACAACGTGAACTCGGCCTACTGAGCCGCGCTGCCACACGCATACCGCCGAGGGGCGGCACCCGGTGCTCGGGTGCCGCCCCTCGGCGTACTGGCTGCGTCGGCCGCTACTTGCGCATGACCTCCGGCTCGTGGCGGCGCAGCAGACGGGCGACCACGAAGGCGAGCGAGACGCCCAGGGCGATCAGGATGATCATGTCCATCACATAGACGCCGGTCTGGTGCTTCCACAGCGGGTCGGGGTTGCCCGGCTCCCACGGGAGCAGCGTGTTCATGTCGGCGGTGGCGCCCAGCGCGGAGACCGCCCAGCGCGACGGCATCAGCCAGGCGACCTGGGCGACGCCCGGGGTGTCGAAGAGCTGGAAGAGCACGCCGGTGAAGACGACCTGGACGATGGCGAACATGACCAGCAGCGGCATGGTCTTCTCGGCCGTCTTGACCAGCGAGGAGATGACCAGGCCGAACATCATCGAGGTGAAGCCCAGCGCGATGATCGCCAGCGTCATCTCGATCGCCGGCTGCTTGGGCACGATCAGGCCCTCGGAGGGCATGTTGCGGGTCGAGAAGCCGATCACCGCGATGATCACGCCCTGGAAGGCGGTGACCACGCCGAGGACGAGCACCTTGGACATCAGATACGCCGACCGCGACAGGCCGGTGGCCCGTTCGCGCTCGTAGATGACCCGCTCCTTGATCAGCTCTCGGACGGAGTTGGCCGCGCCGGAGAAGCACATGCCGACCGCGAGGATCAGCATGATCGTGCTGGCGTCGCGGTTCGGCCGGAAGCCGCCCGGTTTCGTCGGCCCGTACCCCAGCCCGTAGTCGCTGGGGATCAGCATGGAGACGACGCCGAGCACCGCGGGCAGGATCACCATCAGCGCCAGGAAGCCGCGGTCGGAGGCGAGCACCGAGACATAGCGCCGCATCAGGGTCCACAGCTGCGAGCCCCAGCTCTGGGACTTCTGCATCCTGGCCGGCGGGGCCTGGACGTTGACCGACTGCGGGGCGACGGCGTCGATGTCGGCGGCGTACATCTGGTAGTGGGGGGAGCCGCGCCAGCGGCCCATCCAGTCGTAGTCGCGGTAGTTCTCGAAGGCCGAGAAGACATCCGCCCAGGTGTCGTACTGGAAGAAGTTCAGCGCCTCCTCGGGCGGGCCGAAGTAGGCCACGCCGCCGCCCGGGGCCATCACCAGCAGCTTGTCGCAGATGCCGAGCTCGGCGACCGAGTGGGTGACGACCAGGACGGTGCGGCCGTCGTCGGCGAGGCCGCGCAGCAGCTGCATCACATCGCGGTCCATGCCCGGGTCGAGACCGGAGGTCGGCTCGTCCAGGAAGATCAGCGACGGCTTGGTCAGCAGCTCCAGGGCCACCGAGACGCGCTTGCGCTGACCACCGGAGAGCGAGGTGACCTTCTTCTCCCGGTGCACATGCAGCTTGAGCTCGTGCAGGACCTCGTCGATCCGGGCCTCGCGCTCCGCCTCGGCGGTGTCACCGGGGAAGCGGAGCTTGGCGGCGTAGCGCAGCGCCTTTTGGACGGTCAGTTCCTTGTGCAGGATGTCGTCCTGCGGGACCAGGCCGATGCGCTGGCGCAGCGCGGCGAACTCCTTGTAGAGGTTCCGGTTGTCGTAGAGGACATCGCCCTGATTGGCGGGGCGGTAGCCGGTCAGCGCCTTGAGCAGCGTCGACTTGCCGGAGCCGGACGGGCCGATGACGGCGATCAGCGACTTCTCCGGGACGCCGAAGGAGACGTCCTTGAGGATCTGCTTGCCGCCGTCGACGGTGACGGTCAGATGGCGGGCGGAGAAGGAGACCTCGCCGGTGTCGACGAACTCCTCCAGGCGGTCGCCGACCAGCCGGAAGGTGGAGTGGCCGACGCCGACGATGTCGTTCGGGCCGACCGGGGCCTTACCGGACTTGGGGACCGGCTGGCCGTTGACGTACGTGCCGTTGTGGCTGCCGAGGTCATGGATCTCGAAGCGGCCGTCGGGGGTGGCCCGGAACTCGGCGTGGTGGCGGGAGACCTGGAGGTCGGAGACGACCAGTTCGTTCTCCAGCGCACGGCCGATGCGCATCACCCGGCCCGAGTCCAGGCGATGGAAGGTGGTCGGGCTGCGGTCGCCCTGGGCCTGCGGGGCCGGGCCGCCCGCGTTCTGGGCGGGGGGCTGCTGGGGGCCGGGCTGCTGCGGCTGCCCTCCCTGCTGCGGCGGGATGTACGGCGCCTGCTGCTGGGCCTGCGGCGGTGCCTGCCAGCCCTGCTGGGCGGCGGCCTGCTGCGGCGCCTGGTGCTGCGGTGCCTGGTGTACGGGCGGCTGCTGTGCGGGCGGGGCCTGCCAGCCCTGCTGCTGCGGCGCCGCGGCCTGCTGCGCGCCGACGGCGCCCGCGGCCGGTGCACCGGCGGCCGCGAGACTGATCCGCGGACCGGTGGTCGCATTGCCCAGGTGGACGACCGAGCCGGGGCCTATCTCCACCTGGTGGATGCGCTGGCCCTGGACGTAGGTGCCATTGGTGCTGCCCTGGTCTTCGATGATCCAGCCCTGGCCGGCCCACCGTACGGTGGCGTGCCGCCAGGAGACCCGGGCGTCGTCGAGCACCATGTCGCCCTGCGGATCGCGGCCCACGTTGTAGGACCGGGACGGATCGAGGGTCCAGGTCCTTCCGTTCAATTCGAGTACGAGTTCAGGCACTCCAGCCCCATTGCGTAGTCCCCCGAGCGACACCCTGGATGGGAAGTCAGGGATGGCG
Organism: Streptomyces gilvosporeus; assembly: GCF_002082195.1. Taxonomy (GTDB): domain Bacteria; phylum Actinomycetota; class Actinomycetes; order Streptomycetales; family Streptomycetaceae; genus Streptomyces; species Streptomyces gilvosporeus. The sequence goes on from NZ_CP020569.1 coordinate 2,546,327, forward strand.
ATTCATCGTGAGGAACTATTTCAGGCTCGGCCCGCCGACCGGAAACCGGGAGCGGACCGGGGTGCATCCGCGTTCCGGACGGGCCCGGCAATGCCCCGTCGAGGGCCCAAATGGCCCCGAGGTGCCCGAGGATCGTCCGATTGCGAGGGTTGTGGGCGGCTCTGCGCACCGCCTCCGGGTCGCACATCGGCCGAAATGGCCGTATCAAACGGCGAGTTGGACCGGTGGTCCGCCCTTCCGGGTGATGCGGACGGGGCGGGGCGGACACGACTCGATAACGATCAACGCCGTCCGCCGGGCGCGGGTGCGACAGGAGGAGCGGGCCTCGGCAGTCGGGCGCATCCGCGGTCCGAGGCACGGACACCTGTACGGCCGGGCCCGCCCGGCGGTTACGGTAAGAGCACCATGAGCGCATCGCAGATCCCGCCTGCCACCGCCGTACCGGGCGATGACGTCCCGACCCTCCTCGTGAAGATCTTCGGGAAGGACCGGCCGGGCATCACCGCCGGCCTCTTCGACACCCTCGCCGCCTACTCCGTCGATGTCGTGGACATCGAGCAGGTGGTGACCCGTGGCCGCATCACCCTGTGCGCCCTGGTCACCGCCCCCGCACCGGCCCAGGGCGCCACCGGCTCGTCCGAGGGCGACCTGCGGGCCACCGTGCACAGCTGGGCGGAGTCGCTGCACCTCCAGGCGGAGATCATCTCCGGCCGGGGCGACAACCGTCCGCGCGGTGAGGGCCGCTCGCATGTGACGGTGCTGGGGCATCCGCTGACCGCGGAGTCGACGGCCTGTATCGCCGCCGCCATAACGTCCACGGGCGGCAATATCGACCGTATCTTCCGGCTCGCGAAGTATCCGGTGACCGCGGTCGAGTTCGCGGTCTCGGGTGCCGCGACCGATGCGCTGCGGTCCGTCCTGGCCCTGGAGGCCGCGCGGCTCGGGGTCGATGTCGCGGTGGTCGCGGCGGGGCTCCAGCGCCGGGCGCAGCGGCTGGTGGTGATGGATGTGGACTCCACGCTCATCCAGGACGAGGTCATCGAGCTGTTCGCGGCGCACGCCGGATGCGAGGCCGAGGTCGCCGAGGTGACCGCCGCGGCGATGCGCGGGGAGCTGGACTTCGAGCAGTCGCTGCACGCCCGGGTCGCGCTGCTGGCCGGGCTGGACGCGTCCGTGGTGGAGACCGTGCGCAAGGAGGTGCGGCTCACCCCCGGGGCGCGCACCCTGGTGCGGACCCTCAAGCGGCTCGGCTATCAGGTCGGCGTGGTGTCGGGCGGGTTCACCCAGGTCACCGATGCGCTCAAGGAGGAGCTGGGGCTGGACTTCGCGGCCGCCAACACCCTGGAGGTCGCGGACGGCCGGTTCACCGGCCGGGTGACCGGCGACATCGTGGACCGGGCCGGGAAGGCGCGGCTGCTGCGCAGCTTCGCGGAGCAGGCCGGGGTGCCGCTGGACCAGACGGTGGCGATCGGCGACGGCGCCAATGACCTGGACATGCTCAACACCGCGGGGCTGGGGGTGGCCTTCAATGCCAAGCCGGTCGTACGGGAGGCGGCGCACACCGCGGTGAACGTGCCGTTCCTGGACACCGTGCTGTATCTGCTGGGCGTCACCCGCGAAGAGGTCGAGGCCGCGGATATGCACCTGGAGTGAGCGATCCGTACGGCAGGGGCCCCGGCGCAGCGCTGCGCCGGGGCCCGTGCCGTACGGGCGGCATCGTCGCGGCGCCCGCCGGCTCAGCCCTGCGGGGTCCAGTACGCGACGAGCCGGCCGACGCCGTGCTCGACGGACTTCCACGACCCGGTGAAGGTGACCACGGCGACGGCGGCCGTCGGGAAGCCGCTGCGGTTCATCCGCGGCAGCAGATCGCCGTCCGCCTCGCCCGACAGCGCATCGGCGAGGGCGTGCACACCCGGGTTGTGGCCGACCAGCATCAGGTCGTCGACGTCGTCGGACGTCTCGTTCAGGAGCGCGATGAGCTCGCCGAGGGAGGCCTCGTACAGCCGCTCCTCGTAGACGGTCCTGGGCCGCTGCGGGAGCTCGTGGACGGCGAGCTTCCAGGTCTCCCGGGTGCGAGCGGCGGTCGAGCAGAGGGTCAGATCGGGGGTGATCCCGCTGTGGGCCAGCCAGCGGCCGGCGGCCGGGGCGTCCCGGCGGCCGCGGTCGGCGAGCGGGCGCTCATGGTCGCTTTCCTGCGTCCATTCGGCCTTTGCGTGTCGGAGGAGGACGATCCGGCGGGGTGTATCGACGCTCATGCGTCCAAGCTTCGCACGAAAGGCAGCCCGTGGCGCGGGGTGTTGGGGGAGGCTCCGCTCCGGCGGGTGACGGCCCTCAGGCCACCCCCACCAGCCGCGCGAGGATGCCCAGCAGCGTCGCGGGAGCGCTGCGGAAGGCGTCGGCCGCGCTCGCCGGGGACGGGCTCGATATCAGCGCCAGCAGGGCGACGAAGGAGAGCACCGGCAGGGCCAGCGCCCACCACGGCAGCCGTCTGCGCAGCCCCGGAGCCTCGGCGGCGGAACGGCTGCGCAACGCGGTGGACATGGAGATCGCCTCCGGGGCGGATCGAAGGGCCGCGCGGCCGCGGGCTGCGGCGCGCCCACCGCGCGGGCGGTGTACTTCGACGCTAGGGATCCGCGGCGGCCGTGCCTATCCGGGAAAACCCCGACTTAACCCTGAGACGCGCCCCTTACCCGCTCCCCTCAGGGGTCCGGGGCCCGGCCGTCACGGTGCGGCGATACTCGCGATGACCGCGACGACGACGGTCACGCCGAGCATCAGGCCCAGGACGAGGAGCAGCTTCTTCTGGCTGTTCTGCGGGTTCGGTTCGAGCACTGGCATGCGCCCAGTGTCGCACTCATCTCTCGTCCTCGATGCGGCGGTCCCGGCCTGCCAGCACACCCACCGCCATCTGCGGCACCAGCAGCCCCGCCATCAGCGCGATCGGCAGGCCCCAGCCGCCGCTGTGCTGGTAGAGCGTGCCGACCAGCAGCGGTCCGGGGATGGAGATCAGATAGCCGACGGACTGCGCGAAGGCCGAGAGTTCGGCCACCCCCGCCGAGCTGGACGCCCGCATCCCGATCATGGTCAGGGCCAGCGGGAAGGAGCAGTTGGCGATGCCCATCAGCAGCGCCCAGGCCCAGGCGCCGGCGGCCGGGGCCAGCCACAGTCCGGCGTAACCGGCCATGCCGCAGGCGGCGAGGCCCACCGCGAGCGGCCCCTGGTGCCGCATCCGGGAGGCCACCCGCGGCAGGACGAAGGAGAGCGGCACGCCCATCGCCATCGTCACGGCCAGCAGCACCCCCGCGGTGGCCGCCGAGACCCCGGCGTCGCGGAAGATCTGCGGCATCCAGCCCATCGTGACGTAGGCGGCGGTGGCCTGGAGGCCGAAGAAGACGGCGAGCGCCCAGGCGGTCGGCGACGAGGTGATCCGTACGGGGGGTTGTTCGGCGGCCGCGGCATCGGGTGCCGCCGTGGCACCGGGAGCGGCACCCGGCGCGCCCGCGCCCGCCGAGCGCCGGCGGGCGACCGCGAGCCAGGGCGGTACGGCGACGGCCGCGAGCAGCGCCCACACCGCCAGCCCGGTCTGCCAGCCGCCGCCCAGCGCGGAGGTCAGGGGAACCGTGGCCGCGGCGGCCAGCGACGTCCCCAGGGCCAGCGCCATGGAGTACAGACCCGTCATCGGGCCGACCCGGTCGGGGAACCAGCTCTTGATCACGACCGGCATCAGGACATTGCCGACCGCGATTCCGGCCAGGGCCAGCGCGCTGGCGGCCAGAAAGCCGGCGGTACCCCCGGCGAACGGCCGCAGCCCGACGCCGGCGGCGATCGCGACCATCCCGCCGCAGACGATGGCGCCGGGCCCGAACCGCCTGGCCAGCCGGGGTGCGGCGATACCGAAGACGGCGAAGCACAGGGACGGGACGGACGTCAGCAGACCGGCCACCGTGCCGCTCATCCCGAGGCCGTCGCGGACCTCCTCCAGGAGCGCGCCGAGGCTGGTGATGGCGGGGCGGAGGTTGAGCGCGGCGAGGACGATCCCGGCGATCACGATCCGGGGAAGCCAGCGCGCCCCACCGCCACCGGGCCGGGCCGTGCCCGAGGCGGTGGCGCCGGCGGTGTCGTCGCTGGTGTCGAGGGGGCGCGGGGCCGTGGCGGGCCCGGCGGGCGGGCCGGGGGTCGCGAGGTCTTCGTCTGGCATGGGCGTCATCATAGAATCATGGGATGAATACTTGTCCACCCGTTGAGGCCGCGGTGACGGATAGCCTCTGCCGTCGCACCCGACGCCGCGGACCCGACCGGCCCGCCCGGGTGCGCGCCGCCGTCCGTCCGCCCCACCCCTCCGGAGCACCGTCATGCCGCTGACCTCGCCCCGCCGGTCCGCCCTGGCCGACCAGGTGATCGCGCAGCTGCGCGCCCAGATCACATCCGGCGAGTGGCCGGTGGGCGCCCGTATCCCGACCGAACCGGAGCTCGTCGAGGAACTCGGGGTGGCCCGCAACACCGTCCGCGAGGCCGTACGGGCGCTGGCCCACAACGGCCTGCTCGACATCCGGCAGGGTTCGGGCACCTACGTCGTGGCCACCAGCGAACTGGCCGGGGTGATGAACCGCCGCTTCGCGGGCGCCGACCCCCGGCACGTCGCCGAACTGCGCAGCGCCCTGGAGGCGGAGGCCGCCCGGCTCGCCGCGGAACGCCGTACGGAAGGGGATCTGCGGCAGCTCGACGCCCTCCTGGAGCGTCGCGAGGCGGCCTGGGAGTCCGGGGCGGCCGATGCGTTCGTGGAGGCCGACGCGACCTTGCACATGGCCGTGGTGGCCGCTTCCCACAACGAGGTCCTCGCCGAGATCTACGCCGACCTCGGGGGCGTACTGCGCGACTTCCTGCGGGCCGATGTCGGCGAGGTGCTCCGCCCCGAGGCGCATATGGACCACGCCCGCCTGGTGGCGGCCATCCGCGCGGGCGACGCCGCCCTGGCCGCCTCCGAGGCGGGCGCCCACTCCTTCGGCTGCCGGTTCCCGGCCCTCAAGCCCGGCTGAGAGCCGGATCCGGCTGACCGATGCGGTGGCGCCGAGGAGGGCGGCCAGGGCGAGCGTGAGGGCTGCCGTACGGCGACGGCCGCCGCTTCGCGGCTCGAAAACGCGCTCTGCCCGCCCCGGCGGACCGGGACGGGCAGTGGGGATGCGCGAGGGGCGTCAGGCGCCCATCATGTGCACGCCGCCGTCGACGTGCACGATCTCACCCGTGGTCTTCGGGAAGAAGTCCGAGAGCAGACCGACGACGCCGCGGCCCGCCGGCTCCGGGTCGGCCAGGTCCCAGCCGATCGGCGCGCGGTGGTTCCAGACGTCCGCCAGCTCCTCGAAGCCCGGGATGGACTTGGCGGCCATCGACTTGATCGGGCCGGCCGAGACCATGTTGACGCGGATGTTCCGCCCGCCCAGGTCACGGGCCAGGTAACGCCCGGTGGACTCCAGGGCGGCCTTGGCGACGCCCATCCAGTCGTACTTCGGCCAGGCGATCTGCGCGTCGAAGGTCAGGCCCACCACCGAGCCGCCGCCGCGCTTCTCCATCAGCGGCAGCAGCGCCATGGTCAGCGACTTGAGCGAGTACGCCGAGACCTGCACCGCCGTCGAGACGTCCGCCCAGTCCGCCTCCAGGAAGTTGAAGGCGCCCTGCGGGCCGAAGGCGATCGAGTGCACGATGCCGTCGATGCCCTCGTCGTCACCGAAGTACTCGCTGACCTTGGCGGCCAGGCCGTCCAGGTGCTCCGGGTTGGTGACGTCCATCTCGATCACGGTCGTCGGCTTGGGCAGCCGCTTGGCGATGCGCTCCACGAGCGAGACCCGCCCGAAGCCGGTGAGCACGACTTCCGCGCCCTGCTCCTGCGCGACCTTGGCCGCGTGGAAGGCGATGGAGCCCTCGGTGAGGACTCCCGTCACCAGGATGCGCTTGCCTGCAAGGATTCCACTCATGCTGATCAGTGACCCATGCCCAATCCGCCGTCGACGGGAATGACGGCTCCGGTGATGTACGCGGCCTCGTCGGAGGCCAGGAAGCGGACCGAGGCGGCGATCTCCTCGGGCTGCGCATAGCGCGCGAGCGGCACCTGCTGGAGGATCTTCTCCTGCTGGTCGTCGGTGAGTGCACGGGTCATGTCGGTGTCGACGAAGCCCGGTGCGACGACGTTGACGGTGATGTTGCGGCTGCCCAGCTCCCGCGCGAGCGAGCGGGCGAAGCCCACCAGACCCGCCTTGGAGGCGGCGTAGTTCGCCTGTCCCGCGCTGCCCAGCAGGCCGACGACGGACGAGATCAGCACGATCCGTCCCTTACGGGCCCGCAGCATCGCCCGGTTGGCGCGCTTGACCACCCGGAAGGTGCCGGTGAGGTTGGTCTCCAGGACCGAGGTGAAGTCCTCCTCGGACATCCGCATCAGAAGCTGGTCGCGGGTGACGCCGGCGTTGGCCACCAGCACCTCGACCGCGCCCTGCTTCTCCTCGATCTCCTTGTACGCCTGCTCGACCTGCTCGCTGTCCGTGATGTCGCACTTCACGGCCAAAAATCCCGCGGGCGGCTCGCCCGAGCGGTAGGTGATGGCGACCTTGTCGCCAGCCTCGGCGAAGGCACGGGCAATGGCCAGGCCAATGCCGCGGTTGCCTCCGGTGACCAGAACCGAGCGGCTCAAGAGATCACCCTTTCCATTTCCTGATCCGTCCTGAGTTCGCTACGAAACTATCGGTCACAACGCGTTTCCGGAGAATCGAGCCTGCACAGGGGCTCGCGCCGGTCACTGTCGGGTCCCCACAGAAGCAGGGCATGATCGAGACGCCGACCACCGGGAGGAAGACGTGCCTGCACCCCATGCCCTTGACGAGACCTTCACGGCGCTGCCGCTGCGCGCGCTGGCCGACGCCGCACTGGCGCGGGCCCGCGCACTGGGCGCCGACCACGCCGACTTCCGCCTGGAACGGGTGCGCAGCGCCACCTGGCGGCTGCGCGACGCCCGTACGGCCGGGAGCGCGGACACCACCGACCTCGGCTATGCGGTGCGGGTGGTGCACGGCGGCGCCTGGGGGTTCGCGTCGGGGGTGGATCTGACGATGGACGCGGCGGCGCGGGTGGCGGCGCAGGCGGTGGCGATGGCGAAGCTGTCGGCCAAGGTGACCGAGGCCGCGGGGTCCCGGGAGAAGGTGGAGCTGGCGCCGGAGCCCGCGTATCCCGACCGCACGTGGGTCTCCTCGTACGAGATCAACCCGTTCGACGTGCCCGATGCCGACAAGACCGGGCTGCTGGCCGAGTGGAGCGCGCGGCTGCTGGCGGCGCCCGGGGTGGCCCATGCGGACGCCGCGCTCATGACCGTCCAGGAGAACAAGTTCTACGCGGACACCGCGGGCACCAGCACCACCCAGCAGCGCATCCGCCTGCACCCCGAGCTGACCGCGGTGGCGGTGGACGAGACGACCGGCGAGTTCGACTCGATGCGCACCCTGGCCCCGCCGGTGGGCCGCGGCTGGGAGTATCTGACCGGCACCCACCACGACTGGGACGGCGAACTGGCCCGGATCCCCGAGTACCTCGCCGAGAAGATGCGCGCACCGAGCGTCGAACCGGGCGCGTACGACCTGGTGGTGGACCCGTCCAACCTCTGGCTGACCATCCACGAGTCGATCGGCCACGCCACCGAGCTGGACCGGGCCCTGGGATACGAGGCCGCGTACGCGGGCACCTCGTTCGCCACCTTCGACCGGCTCGGCACGCTGGAGTACGGCTCCGCGCTGATGAACGTGACGGGCGACCGGACCGCCGAGCACGGGCTGGCGACCGTCGGCTACGACGACGAAGGGGTGGCCGCCCAGTCCTGGGACCTGATCAAGGACGGCACCCTGGTCGGCTATCAACTCGACCGCAGAACCGCCGCGTTGACCGGTTTCCCGCGCTCCAACGGCTGCGCCTTCGCGGACTCGCCGGACCATGTGCCGGTCCAGCGGATGGCCAATGTCTCGCTGCGCCCGGCGCCGGACGGGCCCTCCACCGAGGAGCTGATCGCGGGTGTGGAGCGCGGTATCTACGTGGTCGGCGACCGGTCCTGGTCGATCGATATGCAGCGGTACAACTTCCAGTTCACCGGCCAGCGGTTCTTCCGCATCGAGAACGGGCGGCTGACCGGGCAGCTGCGCGATGTCGCGTATCAGGCGACCACCACCGACTTCTGGGGCTCGATGGCCGCGGTGGGCGGCCCGGGGACCTATGTGCTGGGCGGCGCCTTCAACTGCGGCAAGGCACAGCCGGGGCAGATCGCGGCGGTGTCGCACGGCTGCCCGTCGGCGCTGTTCGAGGGCGTCAACATCCTCAACACGACGCAGGAGGCGGGTCGATGAGCGCGCACCACGGAATCGGCCGGGGGTCCGGGGGTTGCTCCCCGGGCGAGCACAGTCTCAACACGACGCAGGAGGCGGGTCGATGAGCCGGAACACCAACAAGCCCCACGAGATCGTCGAGCGCGCCCTGGAGCTCTCCCGGGCGGACGGCTGTGTGGTCATCGCCGACGAGCACTCCAGCGCCAATCTGCGCTGGGCGGGCAATGCGCTCACCACCAACGGGGTCACCCGCGGGCGGACGCTGACCGTGGTCGCCACGGTCGACGGCGGGCAGGGCACCGCGTCCGGGGTGGTGTCGCGGTCGGCGGTCACCGCCGCGGAGCTGGAGGAGCTGGTGCGGGCGGCGGAGACGGCCGCGCGGGAGGCGGGGCCGGCGGAGGACGCGCAGCCGCTGGTGGCCGGGCAGAAGGCGTCGGCGGACTTCACCGACGCGCCGGACGAGACCACCTCGGAGGTCTTCGCCAACTTCGCGCCGGCCCTCGGCGAATCCTTCCGGCAGGCCCGCTCAGGCGGCCGGGAGCTGTACGGGTTTGCCCACCACGGGGTGGTCTCGTCCTATCTGGGCACCTCGGCCGGGCTGCGGCTGCGCCACGACCAGCCCACCGGAACGCTGGAGCTGAACGCCAAGTCGCCGGACCGTACGCGGTCGGCCTGGGCGGGGCGGGCGACCCGCGACTTCGCCGATGTCGATCCGCGGGAGATGGACGCCGAGCTGGCGCGGCGACTGGGCTGGGCCGGGCGCCGCATCGAGCTGCCGGCCGGGCGCTACGAGACGCTGCTGCCGCCGAGCGCGGTGGCCGACCTGCTGATCTACCAGTTCTGGTCGTCCTCGGCCCGGGACGCCGTGGAGGGCCGTACGGTCTTCTCCCGCGCGGCCGCCGGCGAGGGCGGGGCGGCGCGCACCCGGCTGGGCGAGCGGCTGTCCGAGCTGCCGCTGACGCTGCGCAGCGACCCGGCGGAGGAGGGGCTCCAGTGCGCGCCGTTCGTGCTGGCGCACTCCTCCGGGGACGAGGAGTCGGTCTTCGACAACGGGCTGCCGCTGGCGGCGACGGAGTGGGTGCGCGAGGGGGTGCTCAACCGGCTGATGACCACCCGCCACAGCGCCGGGCTGACCGGGCTGCCGGTGGCGCCGGGGATCAACAACCTCCTCTTGGAGGGCGGCGGTTCGCGCTCCCTGGAGGAGATGGTGGCGGCCTCCGGGCACAACGGTCCGGTGCTGCTGCTGACGTGTCTGTGGTACATCCGCGAGGTGGATCCGGCGTCGCTGCTACTGACCGGGCTGACCCGGGACGGGGTGTATCTGGTCGAGAACGGCGAGGTCGTCGGCGAGGTCAACAACTTCCGTTTCAACGAGTCGCCGGTGAGCCTGCTGGGGCGGGCGGTGGAGGCGGGCCGTACGGAGCGGACCCTGCCGCGCGAGTGGAGCGACGACTTCACCGGGGCGGCGATGCCCGCCCTGCGGATCCCTGACTTCCATATGAGCTCGGTCAGCCGCGGGGTGTGAGCGGTCCGGGGAGGCGGGGGCCGGCGCGCCCGCACCGAATAGACTGGCCCCCTTGCCTCCCCCTTGGGGTCCTCCCTTGGGGAACCACGATCGATCAGGAACGCCATGACACGCCTCGGCGAATCCGTCGCCCGCGCCAGCACGCTGCTCTCCGCCGACCTCTCCTCGGACGCCACGGTCCAGGAGCTGCTCCGGGAGACGGGCGCCCGGCGCTATCTCGACCTGACGGACCTGTCCGCCAAGGAGCAGGCCGAGCTGATCGCGGCCCGTACGGTCGAGGTCCTGCCGGGCGTGGACAAGCTGGCCGAGCGGATCGAGGAGCGCCGGGCGGCCGGCAAGGGCCTGCACATCAAGCTGGGCATCGACCCGACGGCGACCGATGTGCACCTGGGGCACGCGGTCCCGCTGATCATCCTGAGCCGGTTCCAGCGGCTGGGCCATGACGTCACGCTGATCATCGGCGACTTCACCGCCAAGATCGGCGACCCGTCGGGCCGTACGGCCGAGCGTCCGCCGCTGACCGACGAGGACATCGCACACAACCTGGCCACCTACCGCGAACAGGTGCGCCCGTTCTTCGACTTCGAGAAGGTCAGCTTCCGGCAGAACAGCGAGTGGCTGGCGCCGTACACCTTCCCCGAGCTGCTCGGGCTGCTCGCCCATGTCCCGGCCTCGCAGCTGCTCCAGCGCGAGGACTTCCGCAACCGGCTGGCGGCCGGCTCGGGTCTGACCATGACCGAGCTGCTGTACCCGATCGCGCAGGGGCTGGACTCGGTGGCGCTGAACTGCGATGTGGAGCTGGGCGGCTCGGACCAGCTGCTGAACCTCCAGATGGCGCGCAAGCTGATGGAGCTGCGCGGGCAGACGCCGCAGCTGGTCGTGACCATGCCGCTGATCGAGGGCACGGACGGCACCGGCGCCAAGATGTCCAAGTCCAAGGGCAATTACGTCGGGCTGAGCGCGCCCGCCGACGATGTCTTCGGCAAGATCATGTCGGTGCCGGACCGGCTGATGGAGCCGTACCTCAAGGCCTGGACGGAGTGGACGGACGACGAGGTCGCGCTGGCCCTGGGCCGGGTTGCGGACCGGTCGCTGCACCCGATGGATCTGAAGAAGGTCCTCGCGGGTGAGGTCGTCGCGGCGCTGTACGGGCTGGAGGCGGCGATGGCGGCGCGGGCCGGGTTCATCGCGCAGTTCTCCAAGAAGTCCTTCGCCGATGTGGAGTCGCTGCCAGTCGTCGACGTCGCCGAGCACGGCGGCGAGACCGTCGCGGCGGTGCTGACCAAGGTGCTCGAGTTCACGCCGAGCGCCTCGGCGGCGCGGCGGCTGGCGAAGCAGAATGCGCTGCGGCTGGTGGTCGAGGGCGAGGACGGCCAGCAGACCGTGGTCCTGGCCGAGGCCGAGTCGGTGCGGCCGCTGGCCGAGGTGCTGGCCGAGAAGGTGGCCGGTGCGCCGGGCACCGCATACCTCAAGGCGGGGCGCAAGCTGGCGCAGCTCGAAGGCCGCTGAGCCCCACGGGCGGACGGGCGGCCGGTGTGCGAGTCTCTCGCGTACCGGCCGCCTCGCCGTGTCCCCGGGAGGTCAGGTCCCCCCGCTCCTGCGGCCGCGGACCGCGGCCCACAGGCGGTCGCCGACGGCCACGATGAGGATCGCGCCGACCAGCTGAAGCAGATGCCGGGTCCAGTCGATGCCCCGGGTCTCGTTGACGCCGAGGCCGGTGGCCGCCCAGTTGCCCAGGACGCTGCCGAGCATGCCGAAGATCACCGTCAGCCAGAGGGGGATCTGCTGCTTGCCCGGGATGACGGCCTTGGCGATCAGGCCCAGAACCAGGCCGACGATGATGGCCCACAACCAACTCATGTCGCCTCCTCCGCGGCCCGTGCCACGGCGGTACGGGCCGCCGCGCCGGGAGCCGTTGCCCCGCCAGTGTCGCTCCGCATCCGCTACGCCGCACGCCGGAGCGGGGGGTACGTCGATGAGCCCGGCAGACCTTGTCGGTGCGGGCCATGCCCCGGTCTCGAAGCCGTCGGAGCAGCGGCGTACCGTGGAATCTGCCCGGAAGCGGGGAGAATCCGGCACAGGCGAGCAGGTGGTGGAATGTGATGCGGAAGCACAACGAAGCCCAGACCTTCCGGATCACGGGAGCGCGGCAGGGGCTGTCGGAGGACGTCAAGGGGCGGCAGCGCCGCTATGTGATCTCGATGGCCGTCCGGAGCCTGGCGGTGGTGCTCACCGTCGTGCTGTGGAACATCGAGCGGCCTTTTGCCATTGCGACGCTGGTGCTGGGCATGGGGCTGCCGTACGTCGCCGTGGTCATCGCCAACGCGGGCCGGGAGAACGCCCCTTCGCTGCCGAAGACGTTCGTCGCCGCACCGCCCCGGCCCATGCTGGGGCCCGGAAAGCAGGGTCCGGACGCGGCACAGGGGCCGGCGGAATCCGTTCCGGAGTCGCCGGAGGATGACGTTCCGGGACCGCGCCGCGCGCAGGGCTGAGTGCACACGTCTGCAAAGCTCAAGAAAAGCTCAGATCAATCATGCGGATCCGGTGCACTGCGCACCAGTCCCCGTGACATACTGCGTACGCGCTCCGCATCCCCCGTCGGAGCGACGGACCGACGCCGGGCGGCTCCCCCCGTGGCTGCCCGGCGTCGCCATGTCCGCCCTCGGCAGGTGCCGGTGGGGCGGGACGTAGGGTTGAGGCCGTGAACTCCCCGAACAGCACCCCACCCGCCGCCGAGAACGTCACCGTCTGTTCCGCCAAGGGCTGTCGCGCCGATGCGGTGTGGGTGCTCGCCTGGAACAACCCGAAGCTGCACACCCCGGACCGCCGCAAGACCTGGCTGGCGTGCGAGGAGCACCGCGAGCATCTGTCGCAGTTCCTGGGCGTGCGGGGGTTCTTGAAGGATGTGGTGACGCTGGCGGAGTGGGAGCGGCGGTCGTCAGCCGCCGATGGCTGACATCGGGCGCTCGGGCTGGAGGAACGACGGGTCGTCCAGTCCGGAGCCCGCCTTCTTGCCCCACATCGCCAGCTTCCATATCCGGGCGATCTCGGCGTCGGGGGCGTCGGAGCGCAGGGCGGCGCGCAGATCCGTCTCCTCGGTGGCGAACAGGCAGGTGCGGATCTGCCCGTCGGCCGTCAGGCGCGTACGGTCGCAGGCGCGGCAGAACGGGCGGGTGACGGAGGCGATCACGCCGACGCGATGCGGGCCGCCGTCGACGATCCAGCGCTCGGCGGGGGCGGAGCCGCGCTCGTCCTGGCCCTCGGGGGTGAGGGTGAAGCGGGTGCGCAGCGAGGCGAGGATGTCGCCGGCGGTGATCATGCCGTCGCGCTTCCAGCCGTGCTGGGCGTCCAGCGGCATCTGCTCGATGAAGCGGAGTTCGTAGCCCTGCTCGACGGCCCAGGCGAGGAGGTCGGGGGCCTCGTCGTCATTGAGGCCCGGCATCAGGACGGTGTTGACCTTGACCGGGGTCAGGCCGGCGGCGCGGGCCGCCTCCAGGCCGCGCAGGACGTCCGCATGCCGCTTGCGGCGGGTCAGGGCCTGGAAGACGTCGGGGCGCAGGGTGTCGAGGGAGACGTTGACGCGGTCGAGGCCGGCGTCGCGCAGGGCGGCGGCGGTGCGCTCCAGGCCGATGCCGTTGGTGGTCAGGGACATCTGGGGGCGGGGCGTGAGCCGGGCGACGCGCTCGACGATGCCGACCAGGCCGGGACGCAGCAGCGGCTCGCCGCCGGTGAAGCGGACCTCTTCGACGCCGAGGTCGCGGACGGCGATGGTGATCAGCCGGACTATCTCGTCATCGGTGAGCAGATCCGGCTTGGCCAGCCATTGCAGCCCTTCTTCGGGCATACAGTACGTACACCGCAGATTGCAGCGGTCCGTGAGCGAAACGCGCAGGTCGGTGGCCACGCGACCGTAAGTGTCGATGAGCACAGGGCCCCCTCCCCGACTGGGGTTGATCAGTTGCGTGCGGCGGTGGATCAGTACGTCTTCGAGCCTACGCGATGGGTGTGACAGTGAGCAGGGCGCGGAAGCACGAGGTGGGCGGGGTGGCGTCGTAGTTCTCTACGATGCCGCCCCGCCCACCCGCTGTAGGGATGACTCACCTCGCGGTCATCCGGCTAATGGGCGCCGGTTCCGGTCAGCGAGCGCACCTCCAGTTCGGCGTACTTGCGGGCGTCCGGCTCCTCCTTGGAGAGCAGGGAGCCCAGCCAGCCCAGGAGGAAGCCCAGCGGGATGGAGATCAGGCCGGGGTTCTCCAGGGGGAAGACGTCGAAGCCGGCGGCGGGGAACATCGAGGTCTCGGCGCCGGAGACGACCGGGGAGAAGAGGACCAGCAGGACGGACGAGGCGAGGCCGCCGTAGATGGACCACAGGGCGCCCTGGGTGGTGAAGCGCTTCCAGAACAGGCTGTAGAGGAGGGTGGGGAGGTTGGCGGAGGCGGCGACCGCGAAGGCGAGCGCCACCAGGCCGGCGACGTTCAGGCCGCGGGCGAAGACGCCGAGCACGATGGCGACGGCGCCGATGCCGACGGTCGCCCAGCGGGCCGCGGCGACCTCTTCCTGCTCCGTCGCCTCGCCCTTGCGCAGCACATTGACGTAGATGTCGTGGGCGAAGGACGAGGACGAGGCGAGGGTGAGGCCGGCGACCACCGCGAGGATGGTGGCGAAGGCGACCGCGGAGATGACGGCGAGCAGGACCGCGCCCCCGGTGGAGCCGGCGCCGCCGCCGATGACCTCGGCCAGCTGCGGGGCCGCGGTGTTGCCCGCCTTGTTGGCGGCGGTGAGCGCCTCGGGCTTGATCAGGGCGGCGGCGCCGAAGCCGAGCGCGATGGTCATCAGGTAGAAGACGCCGATGATGCCGATCGCCCAGTTCACCGACTTCCGGGCGGCCTTGGCGGTGGGGACGGTGTAGAAGCGGATCAGGATGTGCGGCAGGCCCGCGGTGCCCAGGACGAGGGCGAGGCCCAGCGAGATGAAGTCGATCTTCGAGGTGGCGGTGGCGCCGTATTTGAGGCCCGGTTGCAGGAAGGCGGCGCCCTTGCCGCTGTTCTCGGCCGCCTTGCCCAGCAGCGCGGAGAGGTTGAAGTCGAACTTGAGGGCCACCAGGAAGGTGATCAGCAGGGTGCCGGCGATCAGCAGGACCGCCTTGACCATCTGGACCCAGGTGGTGCCCTTCATCCCGCCGATGGTGACGTAGAGGATCATCACGATGCCGACGAGGACGACGACGAGGATCTTGCCCGCCTCGCTGGTGATGCCCAGGAGCAGGGTGACCAGGGCGCCGGCGCCGGCCATCTGGGCGAGCAGGTAGAAGATCGAGACGACGATGGTGGAGGTGCCGGCGGCCGTGCGGACGGGGCGCTGGCGCATGCGGTAGGCCAGGACGTCGCCCATGGTGAATCGGCCGGAGTTGCGCAGGGGTTCGGCCACCAGGAGCAGGGCGACGAGCCAGGCGACGAGGAAGCCGATGGAGTAGAGGAAGCCGTCGTAGCCGAAGAGGGCGATGGCGCCGGCGATGCCGAGGAAGGACGCGGCGGACATGTAGTCGCCGGAGAGGGCCAGGCCGTTCTGGAAGCCGCTGAACCGGCGGCCGCCGGCGTAGAAGTCCTCCGCGCCACGGGTCTGGCGGCCCGCCCATACGGTGATGGCCAGGGTGGCGGCGACGAAGACCGCGAAGAGGCTGATGATCAGGGGTCGGTGCGCGCCCGCCGGGCCGGCCGCGAGCTGCTGGACGAAGGTCATGCGCCGGCCTCCAGGCGGGACTTGAGGGCCTCGGCCTTGGGGTCGAGCGCGGCGGCGGCGTGCCGGGAGTACCACCAGGCGATCAGGAAGGTGGTGGCGAACTGGGCGATGCCCAGGACGAAGGCGACGTTGAGGTGGCCGAGGACCGGGGTGGCCATGAAGCCGCCGGCGTAGCTCGACAGCAGGACGTACACCAGGTACCAGAGGAGGAAGCCGAGGGTGAGCGGGAAGGCGAACGAGCGGTGGGCGCGGCGCAGTTCGGCGAATTCCGCGCTCGACTGCACCTGGCGGTAGTCGGGCGGTTCATGCGTCCCGGTGTCGGTGGTGGGTACGGCGCTCACGGGTCTCCTGACGCGAAGGGGGTGGGTGTTACGCCCGAGAATAAGGCTCGGATAAGTGACGTGGATCACGCATCGTAGAGCCGCGGGTCACGATCCGACAGGGGGCGGTTACGGGATTCCGCGAAGCACCGAACCCGCGAAGAAAATCGGAGGAATACGGGCGGGGCCGCGACCGGTGCGGCGGCGTTTCGTTGGGCCGGGCGTGACTGTGCCGCCCACGCAGACCCCGAAGCCGTCCGACCCCCGCCGGCACCCCTACGGCAGCATCCGGCTGCCCGCCCCGCTCGCCGCCCCGGTGGCGAAGCGCCCGGCCGGGCCGCGGCTGCGCCGCTGGTGCGACCCCCGCGTCGCGCTGCCGCCGCTCAGCATCGCCGCCCTGCGGCGCGACCTCTGACGCCGCCGTGGCGCGCGGCCCCGCCGCGGCCCCGAGGCCACCCCGAAACGGCCCCGCCGCATCCCTGACGTGACGTCAATTTTCCGTCCCTGACGGGTTTTTTCCGGTTTCCATTGCTACCCCTCGCTGATCGCCGATAACTTCACGTCGCATTGCTTCCGCCCGTGCGCAACCCCGTGCACGGGCGGTCTCACGGATGATGTGGAGTACCCATGGCTCATCCCCGTTCCAGACGCTCGCGGCTGCTGGCCCTGCCGCTCGGACTCGCCCTGACGGCGTCTCTCGGCTTCCTTCCGGGCGCGGCCACCGCCGCACCGAAGGACGCCGCCGCGGCCCCGGCCGACGGCCCGCTGCTGTCGTACGTCGTGAACGCCACCCCGGGCCACACCGTGCTCGGCGGCGTGGAGAAGGCGATATCCAAGGCCGGCGGGAAGGTGGTCATCGCCCATGAGCGCATCGGCGTGATCGTCGTCCACTCGGCCAACCCCCGCTTCGCCGAAACGATGCGCACCGTGCCGGGCGTCCAGTCGGCGGGCGCGACCCGTACCGCGCCGCTCAAGGCGACCGGCACCACCGACGTCGGCAAGCCGCAGAAGATCGAACGGCTGTCGGCGTCCCAGCTCAGGGCGGTGACGGCGGCGGCGAAGGCGAACGGCCAGGAGCCGCTCGAACCGCTCCAGTGGGATCTGCCCGCCATCAAGGCCGACCAGGCCGCGAAGATCGACCCCGGCAGCCGCAAGGTCACCGTCGGCATCATCGACACCGGCGTGGACGACACCCACCCGGACCTGAAGGCCAACTTCTCCGCCAAGCAGTCCGCCAACTGCGTGGGCGGCGTGGCCGATACGTCCCCGGGCTCATGGCGCCCCTGGGACCCGGACGAGGACTACCACGGCACCCATGTCGCGGGCACGATCGCCGCGGCCCGCAACGGCGTGGGCGTGGCCGGGGTCGCGCCGGGCGTGAAGATCTCCGCCATCAAGGTCAGCGAGCCCAAGACGGCCATGTTCTACGCCGAGAGCGTGGTGTGCGCCTTCGTCTTCGCGGCCGACCACGGCATCGCGGTCACCAACAACAGCTATTACGTCGACCCGTGGATGTTCAACTGCAAGGATGACGCCGATCAGGCCGCGATCATTGACGCGGTCGGGCGGGCCGCGAAGTACGCCCAGAGCAAGGGCGTCCTCAATGTGGCCGCGGCGGGCAACTCCAATCTGGACCTCGCGGCCGACAAGCTCCCTGACGCCACCAGCCCCGACGACTCCACGCCCGTCACCCGCACCGTCAACCCCAAGACCTGCTGGGACGTGCCCACCCAGCTGCCGGGCACGGTGACCGTCGCGGCGACCGGGGTGCACAACGCCAAGTCGTACTACTCGAACTACGGCCTGGGCCAGATCGATGTGGCGGCGCCCGGCGGCGATGCGAAGCAGGTGCCCGAACTGCCCGCCAAGAACGGCAACATCCTCTCCACCGTGCCGGGTGGCGACTGGGCCTATCTGGCGGGTACGTCCATGGCCACCCCGCATGTCGCCGGTGTGGCGGCGCTGCTGAAGAGCACGCACCCCGCGTCGAGCCCGCAGGAGATCCAGTGGCTGCTCAAGGAGCAGGCGGACAACCCCGGCTGCCCCACGGGTGACGCCACCTGCACCGGCACCAAGCACCTCAACAGCCACTTCGGCTACGGCATCGTCGATGCGCTGGCCGCCGTGAAGAAGTAGGCCGGGCGGTAACGGAAGCAGGTCAGGCGGTAACTGCCGTGGGGGGCCGGTCGGTTGGCCGCCCGGTCCCCTGCGGCTTCCCGCCTCCCGCGGCCGCGCGGAGCACGCCCTCGGCCAGCGCGGCCTGCGCCGCCGCGTAGGTGAGCATGATCCAGAACTGCGGGAGCGGCGGCTGCGGCCAGTGGGCGATGCCGCCAGCGATCAGGGTGTCGGAGAGCAGGAAGAGCAGCCCGCCGGCCGCCGCCCAGGGCCCCGCCCGCAGCGCCCCGAAGGCCATCGCGGTCAGCAGCAGGCTGTAGCCGGCCACCGGGACGCGCAGGGCGGCCGGGAGGTCCGGCCACAGCAGGGCGACGGTGGCGGCCAGGACCACCGCGTAGCCGCCGCCGAGGGCCCCCGTACGGGCCCGTCCGCCCGGCGGAGTGCCGTGCCGCGCGCACAGGACCAGGTAGCACAGGTGGCCCGCGGCGAACGAGCCCATCCCGACCAGAAAGACGGTGCCGCCGCCGATCTGGAGGAAGGTGTCGCCGCCGCACCCGAAGAGCAGCGCAGCGACCAGCAGCGGCGGTCCCCCGCGGGCCAGGACGGCGGCCGCGAGCACCGGCATCAGCGCGGGTTTGGTGAGCTGGGCGAGGGTGGCGGCGCCGGTGAGCAGGGCGGTGAGATGGACGACGGCGAGCGCGGCGAAGGCGCCGAGCAGCGGGCCCACCGCCCGGGGCCACCGGGCCGTCACGCGACGCTCTCCCCCACCGGGGCGGCGGCGGTCTCCTGGGCCGCGGACCGGTCGGCCGGCTGCCAGCCCGGCCCGCGGAAGATCCGCCCGGCCCGCTCGCGCCAGCTGTGCGCGGCCCGGATGTCGCGGGCGATGGCGGCGTACTCGTGGGTGGCCACCCGCAGCGGGTTGAAGGTGTCGATGTTCTTGGTGAGGCCGTAGACGGGCCGCTCGGTCTCCGCGACGAACGAGCCGAAGAGCCGGTCCCAGACGATCAGGATCCCGCCGAAGTTGCGGTCCAGATAGCCGCCCTGCGAGGCGTGGTGCACCCGGTGGTGCGAGGGCGTGTTGAACACGAACTCGAGCGGGCGGGGCAGTTTGTCGATCCGTTCGGTGTGCACCCAGAACTGGTAGACGAGGTTGGCGCCGGAGGTGAAGGCGATGGCGGCCGGGTGCACGCCGACGGCGACCAGGGGGACGTAGAACGGCCAGACCGTCCAGGTCGTCCAGGGCTGGCGCAGCGCGGTGGTGAGGTTGAACTTCCTGCTGGAGTGGTGGACCACGTGGCAGGCCCACAGGATGCGGATGACGTGGTGGCCGCGGTGCGACCAGTAGTAGAAGAAGTCCTGGGCGAGCAGCAGCAGCGGCAGCGTCCACCACACCACCGGGATGCGCAGCGGGGTCAGTTCGTAGACCGCGGCGTAGATCGCGACGATGGGTATCTTCCACAGCGCGTCGAAGACGAGGCTGCCCAGGCCCATACCGACGCTGGTGGCCGCGTCCTTGGCCTCGTAGCCCTCCGCGTCCTCGTCGGGATGCAGGCGATAGCTCACCATCTCCACGACGGTGAGCAGGACGAAGGCCGGTACGGACCACAACACGACATCGGGCAGGTGCGGCATGCCCCGCACCATAGAGGCGGTGGCGGGGGCACCGCTAGAGGTTGTTACCGAGAAGTATGTGAGACGGACCGTCAGCTGCGCGGGCCCGCCCCACACGGGATTACCGTCGGTAGCCGCCCGCCGGGCTCACCACACCCGTACCGACCCGCCCGGTGCGAACGCCGGGCTCGTGGCGTCCGCGGGGATCTTCTCCAGCGGCTCGGCGATCTCGGCGGCCGTCGGGCCGACGCGGGCCGCGATCGGGGCCAGGCGGTCGAGGTCGAAGCCGTAGACACGGGCCGCGTTGCCGCCGAGCAGGGCGGCGACCTCGTCGGTCGGCAGAGCGGCGTAGGCCAGGCGCAGCGCCTCGCGGGAGTAGGGGGCGGTGCCCTCGTCGTGCGGGTAGTCGCTGCCCCACATGATCTTGTCGAGGCCGATGCGGTGGCGCAGCGGGACCTCGTGCGGGCGCATGAAGCTGGCACCGACGTAGCAGTGGTCGCGCCAGATGGCGGCCGGGCGCTCGCCCATGGTCGCGGCCAGACCGGCGCCGAACCGGGCCTCGGCGGTGGCCGCGCGGGTCGCGGACGCCACCAGGCGGTCGTGGTAGTAGTCCAGCATGTCCAGAACGCCCGGGATCCAGCCGGAGCCCTGTTCGGTGAGGACGAGCCGGAGGCCGGGATGGCGGCGGAAGGCGCCGCCGAAGACCAGATGCCACAGGGCGCGGTGGGAGAACCAGGTCGTCTCGACCATGAAGACGGCCCGGGCGGCGGGTTCCTCGCCCAGCGGCGGGGAGGCCGAGCCGCCGTGGTGGTTGACCGGGACGTCCAGGTCGGCGCAGGCAGCCCAGAGGGGGTCGTAGACCTCGCTGTGGAGTTCGGGCAGGCCCGAGCCGGGCGGGGTGCCGGGCAGCAGGATGCCGCCGGTCAGGCCCGCTTCCTTGATGCGGCGCACCTCCCGTACGGCCTCGTCCACGTCGTTGAGGAGGATCTGCGCGACGCCCGCCCGGCGGCCCGGGGCCTGGGCGCAGAAGTCGGCGAGCCAGCGGTTGTGGGCGCGCAGGCCCGCCCAGCGCCGTTCGAACTCCTCGCGGGTGGCGGGGGCCGGGGCCATCAGGGACGCGCTGGGGAAGAACGGCGGGATGGTGTTGGGGAAGACGACCTCGGCGACGATGCCGTCCGCCTCCTGCTCGGCCAGCCGGCGCTGCGAGTTCCAGTTGCGGTCGGCGGTGTCGGCGAGGAGGTCCTCGTGCGGATTGACGTAGGTGGCGGCCCAGGCGTCGAAGGCGTCGTGGTGGCGGGATTCCAGGTACGGCTTGTAGTCGAGGAGGTCGGCGCCGGCGTGGCAGTCGGCGGAGATGACGGTGTAGCGGTCGGTCATGGGGTCACCCCTAGCATCGGGAAGTCGTGGTCGGTCAGCCAGTGCCGGCCCACCTCGCGCGAGCGCGCCCAGGTGGCCTCGACGGGCAACTGGTCGGCGCTCTGGCCGAGTTCGGCGGGGGTGGGGCCGATCCGGCGGGCCAGTGGGGCCAGTGCGGCGGTGTCGAAGCCGAAGACCTCGGCCGCCGACTCGCCGAGCATCCGTCGGGTCTCGGCCACCGGGATGTCGTGGAAGGTCTTCTTCAGCCAGCCGCGGGTGTCGGGCCAGGTGCCCTCGGGGTGCGGGAAGTCGCTGCCCCACAGGATGTTGTCGACGCCGATCTCGTAGCGCTGGGCGAGTTCGCGGCGTTTGGTGTTGGTGGCGCAGACGAAGATCTGGCGGTCGAGGTACTCGTGCGGGGGCCGCTTGAGTCCGGCGAACGGGGAGAGCTTCTTGCCGCCGTGCGCGCCCAGGTAGAGGCGGTCCATGAACCACAGCAGATTCGGCAGCCACCAGCAGCCGGACTCCGCGACCCCGAACGTGAGGCCCGGGTGGCGTTCGAAGACCCCGGACCACAGCAGGAACCACAGCGGACGGGCCGGCCACCAGGTCACCTCGGAGACGAAGATGCCCAGGTGGTCGCCGTATTCGTGGCGGGGCGACGCTCCGGAGTGGGTGAGGACCGGCATACCGCACTCGGCGGCCGCCGCCCAGACGGGGTCGTAACGGCGGTCGTGGTAGGGCTCCTTGTCGACCCACATGGCGGGGATCATCAGGGCGCCCAGCCCGGACTCCTTGGCGCGGTGGATCTCGGCGACCACCTTGTCGGGTTCGGCGGTGACGGGCAACAGCGCGACGCCGCAGTGCCGTTCGGGGTGTGCGGAGACGAAGTCGGCGAGCCAGCGGTTGTGCGCGCGGGCGCCCGCCATGCCCAGGTCGGGGTCCTGGTCGCCGGACAGGCCCAGGCCCACGCCGAAGGGGGCGGCCGTTTGGCTGTCGACGGCGTCGGCGTCCGGGAAGACGACCTCGGCGGCCACCCCGTCCCCGTCGAGTTCCTTGATCCGCTGGGCGGGGTCCCAGCCGCCGCGCAGGCCCTCCTCGTGGTCCCGGAACCACCTCGCGGCGAAGCCCTCGTTACGGATGCCGAGGCGGGTGGCCGCCTCCCGGCGGGCGTCGCGCTGGCCCAGGAAGTCGTCGAAGGCGCGGTGGAAGCGGGTGTCGAGGTAGGGCCGGTACTCCTCGGTGGGCAGGCCGGCGTGGCAGTCGGAGGAGATGATCAGGTACGGGTCGTTCTGCTCAGCCATCACACGTCCCTCAGTCGAGAATGAAGCTCTCCAGGTACGCCGGGTTCTCGCGCTCCAGCATGGAGGTGGACCTGGCCTTGATCTGCTGGTCGCTGTGCTCGCTCGCGGGCAGCAGCCAGAAGCGGTCCCTCGTGATCCCCTCCGCCACGAAGTCCGCGACCTCCTCGACCGGTGTGAACTCGACCTCCCGGCCCGCCTCCTTCATCGCCGACTCCCACTGGGCGAGGCTGCGGTACGGGGTCTTACGGGGCCGCTCCTTGGCGTACCGGTCGGGCCGGTTGCGGTGCGACTCCCACAGCCCGGTGCGCAGCATGTGGGGCCCGGGGAAGAGCACGGAGGCGCCCACGCGCGCGCGTTCCGCCTTCAGGTGCGCGTACAGGGACTCGGTCATCGTCACGACGGCCGCCTTGGTGACCGCGTACACGGAGGCGGTGGGCAGCGGGGCGATGCCGCCGTCGCTGGAGGACGTGTTGACGACATGGCCCGGCTCGCCGCCATCGATCATGCGGGGCAGGAACGCCTGGATGCCGTGGAAGACGCCCCACACGTTGACCTCGAAGGCCCACTTCCAGTCGTTGGGTTCGTGCTGCCACATGCGGCCCTCGGCGCCCGAGCCGACGCCCGCGTTGTTGCACAGGACGTGGACGGCGCCGAACTTCGCGTACGTCGCGTCGGCGAGGTCCATCACCTGCTGCCGGTCGCCGACGTCGACCACGCGCGCGTGCACCACGGCCCCGTCCTCGCGGAGCCCGGCGGCGGCCTTCTCCAGGGCGCGCTCCTCGACGTCCGCGAGCACGACCTTCAGGCCGCTCGCCGCGAACCGGCGCACCAGGGCGAGCCCGATGCCGCCGGCCGCTCCGGTGACGACGGCGACCTGTCCGGCTTCGAGCCGCATCAGGCGCTCCCCTCGGGCGGCCCGTCGAGGATCTGCTGCGGGTCGTCGTAGCGCTGGTGGATGTAGGGCATGAGCGCCTGCGCGCTGACCCGTTCGACGACCCTGCCCTTCTGGTCGGTGGTCTTCTCGCCGATGGTGATCCCGACGACGGTACGGACGGGCAGGTCGGCGATCGGGTCGTACATGGACTCGCGCAGCACCACGTCGCCGGTGATCTGCTCCAGCTTGCGGACCTTCTCGTTGCGCACGCAGTGCACCAGGACCGGATCCGCGTCGAAACCCGAACCGTCCACCGCAGGCAGGAACTTGAAGTAGAAGTCGGTCTTCTGCGCGGGCTCGGGCAGCGGCAGCGGGCCGCTGACGGCACCGCGCACCTCCACAAAGGCGATGCCGTGCCGCGCGAGCGCCGCCCGCACCGCGAGCCCGTCGCGCTCCACCTCCACCTCGCCGAGCTTCTTCGGCTCGCCGAAGACCTCGCGGCCGCCGATCAGGGCCCGCTCGTGGGTCATCGGCATCACGAGCGGATACCAGCCCTCGACGCCGCCGTGCTCGGCGGCGACGGCGACCGAGCCCGCGCCCAGGGGGTAGCCGGGCAGGTCGACCTTGCTGATGTTGGCCCGGACCAGGGGGCGGGCGGTGGGTTCGAGCGGCGGCGGCAGGACGGCCGCGACCGCGTCCGGATCGGTCTCCCAGACGGCCACCACGCCGGTGGACCAGATGTCGGGAAGCTGGCCGCTCGCGGTGCGCGCGGCGGCGATCTCCGCCTCGGTGCGCGCGGCGTAGCGGATGCGTGCCATGTCGTACCGCCCTTCGTCGTGGGGACTCGCGGGGGTCGTGCCAGGCTCTGTAACACTGTTACACCGAGGCGCGCGAAGGGTAAAGGGCCTTGTGCGCAAGGGAGTTGCCGGGGTAGAGGGAGACCATGACACGTACCGCGCTGACCGGCGAAGAGGTGCTGACGGCGGCCGCCCGGCTGGTGCGGGCGCACGGCCCCGGGGCGCTGACGATGCGCCGGCTCGCCACGGAGCTGGGCACCGCCGTCACCTCCATCTACTGGCACGTCGGCAACCGCGAGTCGCTGCTGGACGCCCTGGTGGCCCGCACCGTCCAGGAGATGGGCGCGATCCGCCCGGTGGGCGCGACACCGCACGCCCGGATCGTCTCGGTGGCCCGCGCCCTGCGCACCGCGCTGCGCGAGCGGCCGCATCTGATCGCGATGGTGCACGAACGCGGCCTGACGGAGCGGATGTTCTGGCCCGCGCAGCAGGCGCTGGTCCACGAGGCGCACGCCGCCGGGCTGCGCGGCGAGCTCGCGGCCGAGGCGGTACGGGCGGTGCAGTTCCAGGTGGTCGGCTACGTCCTGACCGAGCGCAACCGGGAGCGGTCACCGCAGCAGCGCCCCAGCGAGGGCGAGCTGTGGGACGCGCCCGGCGCCGGGGACGATCCGGCGCTGGCCCGCGCGCTGGCCGCTCCGGCCGACACCGAACGGCTCTTTCAGGTCTCACTCGATGCGCTGGTGGGCTCGCTGCTGGCACCGGGCGACGATGTGGTGAAAGCCCCATAGCGGCCGGATCCGGACGACCGCGGTGCGGTGGCTGTCAGTGGCGGCCCGTATCCTCAGTGACCATGCTCGAAGACCGCATGGCAGCAGCGCCCTCGATCACGCCCGCGATCGGGCCGCAGCCGGGCCCGCAGACGCCGCCGGATGCCTGGCCCGAGGGATATCCCCAGGGGTATGCGGTGGTCGACGTGGAGACCACCGGCCTGGCCCGCGACGACCGGATCATCTCCGCCGCGGTGTACCAACTCGACGCCCGCGGCGAGGTCCAGGACCACTGGTACACCCTGGTCAATCCGCAGCGGGACCCGGGCCCGGTGTGGATCCACGGTCTGACGAGCGAGGTGCTGGCCGGGGCGCCGCTCTTCCCGGACGTCGTCCCCGAGCTCTCGCGGCGCCTGGCGGACCGGGTGCTGGTCGCGCACAACGCCATGTTCGACTGGTCGATGCTCGCCCGCGAGTACGCCCGCGCCCGGGCGACCGCCCCGGTGCGCCAGCGGCTGTGCACCATCGCGCTGTCCAAGGAGCTGCGGCTGCCGCTGCCCAACCACAAGCTGGAGTCCCTGGCGGCCCATTACGGCGTCGTCCAGGAACGCGCCCACCACGCCCTGGACGACGCCCGGGTGCTGGCCGAGGCGTTCCGCCCCAGCCTGCGCCGGGCCGCCCGGGAGAAGCTGCGGCTGCCGCTGCTGACCTGCCAGCCGCTGACGGAGTGGTCGGACTCCCCCGCCGCCCGGCCGCAGTCCGCGACGGCGTACCGCCCCACCTCCTGGCGGCCGTCCCGCAAGCGGCCCGCGTGCCCGTATCCCAACCCGGGGCGCTATGTGGCGGGCGGACCGCTCGTCCAGGGCATGCGGGTCGCCTTCTCCGGGGACACCTCCGTCGACCGCGAGCTGCTGGAGGACCGGGCCGCCGAGGCCGGGCTGCACGTCGCCACCAGCCTGTCCCGGCTGACCAGCCTGCTGGTCACCAACGACCCCGACTCCCGCACGTCGAAAACCGCCAAGGCCGCCCAGTTCGGCACGGTCGTCGTCGACGAGGCCGCCTTCATGCAGCTGCTCCAGGACGTCCGGCCGGCGCCGGGAGCGGGCCCGGCGGCCTCCTCGGATGCGGCGCCTGCGTCCGGGTGAAGCCCGGCCAACACACCCGTTCGCAGCGCGTGTGGCGGCGGGGACACCCGCACCCTGTGGCGCATGGCACGTTGTGAGGTCTGCGGAAACGACTACGGCATGACGTTCGAGGTGCACGCGCAGGGCGCGGTGCACGTCTTCGACTGCTTCTCCTGCGCCATCCACCGCATGGCGCCGATCTGTGAGCACTGCCGGTGCCAGATCATCGGCCAGGGCGTCGAGGCCGACGGGCACTTCTACTGCGGTGCGCACTGCGCCCGCTCGGAGGGGAAGGTGGGCATCGTCGACAGAGTCTGAGACCACCCCCGTGTCCCCGACCGCCCCCACCATCCGACGGTTTCCGGCCCCCGGCAGGACCCCCTGCCCGGGGGCCTTCGCACGCCAGGTACGGTCGATGCCGTGTACCGCTTCCTGTTGTCCCGGCAGTGGGTGATCCTCACCCTCTTGGGCCTCGTGCTGATCCCCATCATGATCAAGCTGGGCTTCTGGCAGCTGCACCGCCATGAGCACAAGGTGGCGCAGAACGCGCTGATCGCCGGCAATCTGGCCGCCCGGCCCGTCCCGGTCACCGAGCTCACCGCCCCCGGGCACACGGTCCCGCACGACGACATGTGGCGCCGGGTCACCGCCACCGGCACCTACGACGCCGCGCACGAGGTCGTGGTCCGCCAGCGCACCGCGGCCGACGAGCAGAGCATCGGCTACTACGTCCTGACCCCGCTCCGGCTCGCCGGCGGCAAGGACGTCCTGGTCAACCGCGGCTGGATCTCGGCGGGCAACGATCTGACGAAGTTCCCGTACGTGCCCCCGACGCCCAAGGGCGAGGTGACCGTCACCGGTCGGCTCATGGCCGATGAGACCACCGCGGCCAGCGGCATCAAGAACACCAAGGGCCTGCCGGCCCGCCAGGTCATGCTGATCAACAGCAAGCAGATGGCCGGGCGGCTGGCGCAGCCGGTGCTCGGCGGCTACATCGAGCAGACCGGCCCGAACCCGCCCGGCGGCAAGCCCGAGCTGGTGCCCGAGCCGGACCACGACAGCATCGGCCCGCATATGGCCTACGCCGTCCAGTGGTGGCTGTTCGCGGCGGGGGTTCCGGTCGGCTGGGTCATCCTCGTACGCCGTGAGCGCCGCGACCGCGCGGAGGCGGCGGCCAAGGAGGCCGAGGCGGCCGCAGAGCCCGCGGAGACCGAAGGGGCCGAGGAGGCCGGGGAGCCCGTAGCCCGGACAGCCGCCACCGTCGACTAACGGCCACACCGGGCGGGAAAGCGCCCTGAGTGCACCCACGTATCGAGGACTATGCGCTCATCGGCGATCTCCAGACCGCCGCCCTCGTCGGCCGCGACGGCTCCATCGACTGGCTGTGCCTGCCCCGCTTCGACTCCGGCGCCTGCTTCGCCGCCCTCCTCGGCGGCAAGGACAACGGCCACTGGGGCCTGGCCCCCACCTCCCCCGACGTCCGCGCCGAGCGCTCCTACCGCGGCGACTCCCTCGTCCTGGACACCCTCTGGCACACCCCCGACGGCACCGTACGGGTCACCGACTTCATGCCGCACCGCGACCGCGCGCCCGACGTCGTACGGATCGTCGAGGGCCTGAGCGGCAGCGTCGCCATGCGCGGGGTGCTGCGGCTGCGGTTCGACTACGGATGGGTGGTCCCCTGGGTGCGGGCCGCCGAGGGCAGCCGGGTGGCGATCGCCGGACCCGATTCGGTGTGGCTGCGCACGCCGGAGCGCTCCCGCACCTACGGCAAGGACTTCAGCACCCGCTCCGACTTCACCGTCGCCGCGGGCGAACGCGCCGCCTTCGTCCTGACCTGGCACCCCTCCCAGGAGCGCCGCCCCTTCCAGATCGACCCCTTCGAGGCGCTGGAGACCACCCTGGAGGACTGGTACGCCTGGTCGGCGCGCTGCCGCTACAACGGCCCGTACCGCGGCGCCGTGATCCGTTCGCTGATCACCCTCAAGGCCCTCACCTACGCGCCCACCGGCGGTATCGTCGCGGCCCCCACCACCTCGCTGCCCGAGGCGCTCGGCGGCGTCCGCAACTGGGACTACCGCTACTGCTGGCTGCGCGACGCCAGCCTCACCCTGGACTCCCTGATCTCGGCCGGCTATCTGGACGAGGCCGGCTCCTGGCGGGAATGGCTGCTGCGGGCGATCGCCGGCGCCCCCGAGGACCTCCAGATCATGTACGGCCTGGCGGGCGAACGGCGGCTCCCGGAGGCCGAGCTGCCGTGGCTGGCCGGATACGCCGGCTCCGCCCCCGTACGGATCGGCAACGCCGCCGTCCAGCAGCGCCAGCTCGACGTCTACGGCGAGGTCCTGGACTGCTTCCACATCGGGCGACAGGCCGGTATGGAGACCGAGACGCACGCCTGGAGCATCCAGCGCGCCCTGGTGGACTACCTGGAGTCCACCTGGCGCGACCCCGACGAGGGACTGTGGGAGATCCGCGGACCGCGCCGGCACTTCGTCCACTCCAAGGTCATGGCCTGGGTCGCCGCGGACCGCGCCGTACAGGCGCTGGAGGCCGACCCCAAGCTCGGCGGAAACCTCGACCGCTGGCGGGCGATGCGCGACGAGGTCCACCGCGAGGTGTGCGAGCGGGGCTACGACGCCGAGCGCGGCACCTTCACCCAGTACTACGGCTCGGCCGCGCTGGACGCCGCCACTCTGCTCATCCCCCGCGTGGGCTTCCTCCCCGGTGACGACCCCCGGGTCGTCGGCACCGTGGACGCGGTCCGCCGGGAGCTCTCCCACGACGGTCTGGTACAGCGTTACAGCACCGACGGCGGCACCAACATCGACGGGCTGCCCGGAGGCGAGGGCGCCTTCGTGGTCTGCTCGTTCTGGCTCGCCGACGCGCTCGCGCTGACCGGCCGCGGCGCGGAGGCACGCGCCCTGTTCGAGCGGCTGCTGGCGCTGTGCAACGACGTCGGCCTGCTCTCCGAGGAGTACGACCCGGTGGCCGGGCGTCAGCTCGGCAACTTCCCGCAGGCGTTCAGCCATCTCGGCCTGGTGGGGACCGCCTTCGGGCTCCACGGATGCGCCGGGGCAGACTAAGGGCCATGGACCTTGGACTCACCGACCGGACGTACATCGTCACCGGAGCCACCCGCGGCCTCGGCTTCGCCACCGCCCGTGAACTCGTCGCCGAGGGCGCCCGGGTGGTCGTCAGCGGCCGCACCGAGGACAGCGCCCTCGCGGCCGCCGCCACCCTGGGCGAGCGGGCGCTGGGCGTCGCGGCCGACAACGCCGATCCCGAAGCCGCCGCCCGCCTGGTGGCCGCCGCCCGCGAGCGCTTCGGGCGGCTGGACGGCATCCTGATCAGCGTCGGCGGCCCGGCCCCCGGTACCGCCGCCGACAACACCGACGAACAGTGGCACGCCGCCTTCGAAGCGGTCTTCCTCGGCGCGGTGCGCCTGGCCCGCGCGGCCGCCGCCGCACTCGACGAGGGCGGCGTCATCGGCTTCGTCCTGTCCGGCTCCGTCTACGAGCCCATCGGCGGCCTGACCCTCTCCAACGGGCTGCGCCCCGGGCTGGCCGGTTTCGCCAAGTCCCTGGCCAACGAGCTGGGCCCGCGCGGTATCCGCGTCCTGGGCGTCCTGCCGGGCCGGATCGCCACCGACCGCATGACCCAGCTCGACGCCCTCTCCGGCGACCCCGAGGGCACCCGCGCCCGCAACACCGCCGCCATCCCCCTGGGCCGCTACGGCACCCCCCAGGAGTTCGGCCGCACCGCGGCGTTCCTGCTCTCCCCGGCGGCGTCGTACGTCACCGGGGTGATGGTCCCGGTGGACGGCGGGGCGCGGCGGGGGTTCTGAGCCCCGGTCAGCCGACCCGTTCCGCCCGGTGCCGTACGCCCCGCAGCCGGACCTCCGCCGGCAGCTCGTCCAGGCCCGCCGAGACGCGGGCATGGGTCACCGCCTCATGCGCGAAGCGCCGTACGACGGTGCCGGGATCGGCGTGCGGGGCGAGCGCCAGGACGGCGATGACGCGCGGCTGGGTGCGGCGGCGGCCGGTCAGCAGCGCCCCGGCCCCGTCCACGCCCTCCAGCGCCTCCGTCTCGGCCGTCAGCACGGCTTCCAGCGCCCGGCCGCGCAGCACGGCGCCCTCGCCGTCGCCGCTGTCGACGAGGATCTCGCCGAGTCGGCGCCGGCGGAGCTGGGTCACCAGCCACCACAGCGCCAGCAGCACCAGCACCGCCAGGGCGGCGATGACGGCGGGCCACCACCAGCCGCGGTCCGTCCACCGGGTGCGGTTCTGCTCGGACAGCAGCACCTGGCCGGGACCGGTCCAGGGCCAGCCGCCGGGCAGCCGGAAGTGCCATCGGGCGGGCAGGTCCAGCCCGGCCACCAGGACCGCGCCCCCGGTCGCCAGCAGCACCGCGCCGATCAGGCCGAGCAGCACCCGGTTCGTGCCTCTGCGTACCGTGCGCATCGCGCGCTCACCCCTTCTTCGGGCGCCGGACTTCGACGGTCAGATGCAGCCCGTGGGCCAGCCCGAGCTGGGCGAGGCCGTCACCGAGCGCCCGGTCGAGATCGCCGCGGACCTCGTCCAGCTCGCGGAAGTGCGCAAACGCCCGCGCCCTGGCCTTGCGGCGGCCGACGGTCATCCGTACGGACTGCACCCCGGCGACCTCCATGGCACGGTCGCGCAGCACCAGGGCGGCGGCCGACCGGTCCAGACAGGCCCGCACCCCGGGGGCGGTGCGGCGCATCGGCAGCAGCTCGCGCAGGCCCGGGGTGAGGGCCAGCACGAGCAGCCAGCCGCCGAGCACCACGGCGACCGCGGCGGCGGCCAGGACCCAGGGGCTGTCCAGGTGGCGGGTGGCCAGCTGGTGGGCGAGCCAGATGCGCCAGGCCATCGCGGGGCGGCCGGCGCGGACCGCGGCCACGTCGTACAGCAGCAGCCCCAGCGCGCCGAGCAGCACCAGGGCGACCAGCGCGGCCGGTACCCGCCGCACGGACCACGGGCGCTTCCCGGAGTGGTCGTCCTCGCCGGTGGGCGCGTAGTCCGCCGCGGAGCCGGACTGCTCCAGGCCGTCGCCGCCGCCCGGCGCCTTTTCGAGCGTGGGCAGCCGTGCGGTGTCCGCGCCCCGCGCCTCGTCGTCGCTCATCGCACCCTCCCCGGCTTCCCGCTCTCCAGCAGCGGCGAGTGCAGACGCTCCACCTCCACCGCGACCTCCGGCACTTCCATGCTCGCCAACGCCCCTACCCGTTCGGTGACTTGGCGACGCACCGCGCCGCAGTGCGCACCGATGTCACAGGGGTAGCCCAGCTCGACGGCGACCCGCACCCGGGCCTCGCCGAAGGTGCGCCGGGTGGCGCGCCGCCGTACGGTGACCGTCGCATGGGCGTCGGTGGGGCCGGCGGGGGCGGCCGCGCGCAGCGCCTCGCGCGCAGCCTGGGCGGCGATCTTGGCCACCACCCGGTCCGCGATCGTGGTCGCGCCGCGCTCCCCCGCCGGTACGGCAGGGGCAGCGGCGGCGGGGGACACCGTCGCCACCCGGCCTCACCGCCGCCGGCTGTGGCGGTCGCGGGCCCGGGGACGGAAGAAGTCGCCGACGTCCAGATCCCCGTCCAGGAATCTGCCGGCCACGTACCCGACGGCGCCCAGGGCCGCCACCAGGACGAACGCCCCGAACCCGCCGAAGTACCCGGCAAAGCCCAGCGCCATGCCGGCCAGAAGGCCGGCCCCGGCCATGCTCATCGTGCGCTCCTTCGCTGCCACTGGGGCCCGGAATGCGGTCACTGAATGCTGCGGTCACTGGATGCCGCGGTCACTGGATGCGCGGTTCCGCGCGCTCCTCCTCGTCCTCCTCGTCGGGCAGCTTGACGTCGCTGACCGCGATGTTGACCTCGACGACCTCCAGGCTCGTCATGCGCTCCACGGCGGCGATGACGTTCTCCCGGACGACCCGCGCCACCTCGGCGATGGAGACGCCGTAGTCCACGACGATCTCCAGGTCCAGCGCCGTCTGCACCTCCCCCACCTCGGCCTTCACCCCGCGCGTCACCGCCGCCCGGCCGCCGCCCGGTACCCGCTCGCGTACGGCCCCCAGGGTCCGCGCCAGGCCGCTGCCCATGGCGTGCACCCCCACGACATCGCGGGCGGCCAGTCCGGCGATCTTCTCCACGACGCCGTCGGCGATGGTGGTACGCCCACGGGATCCGGGTTCGCCGCCGCCCCGCCTGAGCGGCGACGTCGCGCTGACCGGCGTCTGCTGACCTTCCGTCATCACCGTGCATCCCTTTCGGAGGGGATCGGGGGACGCCTCCCACCCTAGGACCGGTATGCCCGACATGCCCCGTTATACGGCAAGGGGGTGCTCCATCCGGCCTCCCGGGCGGCACCGCCCTGCCATACGGGGCGGGCTGCGGCAGGCTGGAGGCACCGTCGGAGAAGAGGTGAGGCTGGTGACCGCGAACCCGTTGGCGCCGGCCGTACGCCGGCAGCTCGGCATCGGCCGGGTGCTGCCGCTGGGCGGCCCTGCGGACGGCTCATGGATCACCGAGCGCGCGGCGGCCGGGGCGCTGCGCGCGGCCGTCGGCGCACCGGCCGGGCTGCGCCTGGGCTCCCTGCGGCTCACCGTCGCGGACCCCGGCGCCGCCCCCGCCCCGGCCGTACCCCCGCCGCCGAGCGCCCTGCCACCGGGCCCGCTGCGCGTGACGGCCGATTTCGCCGCCCCCGTCGGCCCGCCGCTGCCGGATCTCGCCGATGCGCTGCGCGCGGCCCTCCTGGCGGCGTCGGACCGGTTGCTGGGCCTGGTGGTGGGCCCGGTGGACCTCCGGGTCACGGAGCTGCTGACGGCGGGCGGGCCCCCGGCAGCGGCGCCCTCCGCACCGCCTCCGCCCCCCGAGGACGATGCCGCGCCGGACGGCCGCACCGGGGCCACCGAAGAGGGCCCGTCGGGGCTCGCCGCCGCCGTCCGGGCCGTCCCGGGCGTCGCCCGCCTCGCCCCCGCCCTCGGCGGCCGCTCCCGCCCCGTACGGCTCACCGGCGGCCACGTCCTCGTCCAGCTGGCGACGGCGCCGGGTCATCACGCCCTGGACGTCGCACGGGCCGTCCGCGCCGCGGCGGCGGGCGCACCGCACGCCCCGGAGACGGTCGCCGTCCTCGTCACGGCCGTCGGGCCGCACGGCTGAGCGCCCGGCCGGCGGACGGGCGCTCGGTCTCCGGCCGGGCCGCCGGGACTACTCGCCCAGCCCGGCGAGATCGCGCAGCCGGCGCGCCTGGGCGGCCCGCTCCGCGGTGCGCTGTTCCTCGTACGTACGGCCCGCGGCGCCCGCCAGCAGGGCCTTGGTCTCGATGACGGCGTCGCGCGGCGAGGCGAGGAGCGCGGAGGCCAGATCGGCCACCGCGCCGTCGAGTTCGCCGCCGGGCACCACGAGGTTGGCCAGGCCGATCCGCTCGGCCTCCGCGGCGTGCACGAAGCGCCCGGTGGCGCAGATCTCCAGCGCCCGGGCGTAGCCCACGAGGCCGACCAGGGGGTGGGTGCCGGTCAGGTCCGGCACCAGACCCAGGCTGGTCTCGCGCATGGCGAACTGAACGTCCTCCGCCACGACCCGCAGATCGCAGGCGAGGGCGAGCTGAAAGCCTGCTCCGATCGCATGGCCCTGGACGGCGGCGATCGACACCAGGTCGGTCCGCCGCCACCAGGTGAACGCCTCCTGATACTCGGCAATCGTGGCGTCCAGTTCGCTGTCCGCACCGCGCGCCAGATCCAGGAACGACGGCTCGCCGTCGAACCCCTCGGGCGTGAACGCCTGCCGGTCGAGCCCCGCGGAGAAGGACTTGCCCTCACCGCGCAGTATCACGATCCGGACGTTTCCCGGCAGCAGCGAACCCGCCTCGGCCAACGCCCGCCACATGGCCGGCGACTGCGCATTGCGCTTGGCCGCGTTGGCGAGGGTCACCGTGGCAATCGTGTCGTCCACGGTGAGCCGCACACCGTCTTTGTCGAGCAGAGTCATCGAGCGCCTCCGAGTCAGCCGACCGCACCTGTGTGCGTAAGTGACTGAACGGTAACCTCCCGGTCGACTACTCGATCGACCGGGGGGAGAACCGCCTGCTGCCCGGAGTCGCGAGGTCAGGCCGTAGCGGCCTTCTTACCCCTGGTGGCTCC
Source organism: Streptomyces gilvosporeus (assembly GCF_002082195.1). Classification (GTDB taxonomy): domain Bacteria; phylum Actinomycetota; class Actinomycetes; order Streptomycetales; family Streptomycetaceae; genus Streptomyces; species Streptomyces gilvosporeus. The sequence continues at coordinate 2,580,361 of NZ_CP020569.1, forward strand.
TCCTCGACCGCGCAGGACCACACCGGATTCGCTGAGCATCCGGTGCACGAATCCATAGGAGCGGCCGGTTTCTTCAGCCAGCGCCCGGATGCTCGCTCCGGAGTCGTACTTCTTCTTCAGGTCTGCCGCGAGCTTTTCGCGCGCAGCGCCGGTTACCCGGCTGCCCTTCTTCAGAGTCTCGGCCACCCGTGCCTCCTCATGGGAAGTGCGCTCTGGACTCTCATGATCACCCCTCTCCGGCTTCCTGGCCACCCATTCCGCAAGGGATATACGGCGGGAATTGCCACGGGATGCCCCGCCGGCCCGCGCGGAATGATCGATTCCGCCCGTGGGGCACGGGGTCCGTCCCACGGATCACCCGAGAAGCGCCAGGTCAGGGGAGCGTCCAGGACCATACGGCCGAAAAGGTGATGACCGGACCCGATGGGGTCCGGTCCTCTCCCGCAGACTCGCCGGTGTATGAGCCGTTCTCACACAGATGACGGATCACGCGTAGGCCGAATGATCCAGACAGCATGATCCAGACGGCCGTTCCGCCCTCTGCGGACGGTCAGGCCAGCGCGACCAGATCCGCGTAGTCCTGGCCCCACAGGTCCTCGACGCCGTCGGGCAGCAAAATGATCCGCTCCGGCTGGAGCGCATCCACCGCGCCCTCGTCGTGCGTCACCAGGACCACCGCGCCGGTGAAGGTGCGCAGCGCACCGAGGATCTCCTCGCGGCTGGCGGGGTCGAGGTTGTTGGTGGGCTCGTCGAGCAGGAGGACGTTGGCGGACGAGACCACCAGGGTCGCGAGGGCCAGACGGGTCTTCTCGCCGCCGGAGAGGACGCCGGCGGGCTTGTCGACGTCGTCGCCGGAGAAGAGGAAGGAGCCCAGCACCTTGCGGACGGCGACCAGGTCCATGTCCGGCGCGGCGGAGCGCATGTTCTCCAGGACCGTACGGTCGGGGTCCAGGGTCTCGTGCTCCTGGGCGTAGTAGCCCAGCTTCAGGCCGTGACCGGGGACGACCTCGCCGGTGTCCGGCGTCTCGACGCCCGCGAGCAGCCGCAGCAGGGTGGTCTTGCCCGCGCCGTTGAGGCCCAGGATGACGACCCGGGAGCCCTTGTCGATGGCCAGATCGACGTCGGTGAAGATCTCCAGGGAGCCGTAGGACTTCGACAGGCCCTCGGCGGTGAGCGGGGTCTTTCCGCACGGCGCCGGGTCCGGGAAGCGGAGCTTGGCGACCTTGTCGGAGGCGCGCACCGCCTCCAGACCGGCCAGCAGCTTGTCGGCGCGCTTGGCCATGTTCTGCGCGGCGACGGTCTTGGTGGCCTTGGCCCGCATCTTGTCGGCCTGGGAGTTGAGCGCGGCGGCCTTCTTCTCGGCGTTCGCGCGCTCGCGCTTGCGGCGCTTCTCGTCGGCCTCGCGCTGCTGCTGGTAGAGCTTCCAGCCCATGTTGTAGACGTCGATCTGCGACCGGTTGGCGTCCAGATAGAAGACCTTGTTGACGACGGTCTCCACCAGGTCGACGTCGTGCGAGATGACGATGAAGCCGCCGCGGTAGGTCTTGAGGTAGTCGCGCAGCCAGACGATGGAGTCGGCGTCGAGGTGGTTGGTGGGCTCGTCCAGGAGCAGGGTGTCGGAGTCCGAGAAGAGGATCCGGGCCAGCTCGACACGGCGGCGCTGACCGCCGGAGAGGGTGTGGAGGGGCTGGCCGAGGATGCGGTCGGGCAGGCCCAGGCTGGCGGCGATGGTCGCGGCCTCCGCCTCGGCGGCGTACCCGCCCTTGGTCAGGAACTCCGTCTCCAGGCGCTCGTACTTCTTCATCGCCTTCTCGCGGGTGGCGCCCTTGCCGTTGGCCATCCGGTCCTCGTTCTCGCGCATCTTGCGCAGCACGGTGTCCAGATCGCGGGCGGAGAGGATGCGGTCGCGGGCGAGGACGTCCAGGTCGCCGGTGCGCGGGTCCTGCGGCAGATAGCCGACGTCGCCGGAGCGGGTGACCGTACCGGCGGCGGGGATGCCCTCACCGGCCAGCACCTTGGTGAGCGTGGTCTTGCCGGCGCCGTTGCGGCCGACCAGGCCGATGCGGTCGCCCTTGGCGATACGGAAGGAGGCGGACTCGATGAGGATTCGGGCGCCGGCGCGCAGCTCAAGGCCGGAGGCGGTGATCACGGAAAAGACTCCAGGGCAGGAAGACGGCGGGTTGGACGGACAATCCGGAGCGGTCAGCGCCGTCTAATGAACCCAAAGGAGAACTGCCATACAGGCAGTCTAACGGGGTTGTGCAACCGCTTTTCCCCTCGCGCGGTATCCGCAGGTCACGGGCGGTTTCCGAGGCATTGTCAGACCCCGCTGCCAGACTGTGATGCAGGTCTCACGGCGGGGGTCGCGGGGCGGCGGAACGACCGGAGGGAAACGGGGATGGCAACGGGGAGGCAAGCGGTGACGGCGGGGGCGACGAGCGGGGCGGCGGGTGTGCACGGGCCGCCCCGTCCGTGCGCCTTATGCGCCGCCGGTGTGCACCTGGAAGGCGGCGCGGCGGACGGCCTTGGCGAGCGCCGGGTCCGGATGCGCCGCGGCAAGCGCGACGAGCACCTGGACGGTGCGCGGGTGCCCGACGGCGCGTACCTCCTCCAGGAGGCGCGGCACGGACCCCTGGACCGCCGAGTCGAGGTGGCGGACGAGGAGTTGGGTCTCGCCGTGGTCCGCGACGGCCGCCGCGGTGTCCACCCACAGCCAGGTCGCCTCCTCCCGGGTGAGCACCTCGGGCGCGGTCTCCGGGTCGCCGCCCTCGTGCTCGGCCAGCCACAGCAGGGCGTACGGACGCAACGCGGGCTCGTCCGCCGCGGTGCGGACGGCGGGTTCGGCGGGGGCGCCGACGGCGCGCAGCGCCTCGAAGGCCAGCCCGCGCAGCAGGGCGTCCTCGCCGCGGGCGACGGCCAGCAGTTCCTCGACGGCGGCGCCGGCCGCGCGGGCCGCGAGCCAGGCGCGGTACTCGGTGCGGGCCGGGCCCGGGGTGAGCCGGGCGCAGCCGCGCAGCATCGCCTCCGCGGACTGCTCGATATGGCCCGCCGGGCTCTGCGCGGCGATGCAGATCTGCTCCAGCTTGACCCACACCGACCAGTGGCCCAGCGGCGTCAGCTGCGCCTCGTCGCTGCCGTACGGGCCGCCGTCGTAGGAGCCGCCCTCGTAGCCGTCGCGGCCGTGGGGCTGCTGGTGGGCGCCGTTGCGGGCCGCCTTGTGCGGGCCGCGCGGCGGGACCATCGCGCCCACCGTCGTCAGCGCGCCCAGCGCCCAGTCCAGCAGTGCGGCGAGCGAGGCCCCCGCGGAGTCGTTCGCGCTCCCCTCGGCGCCGTCGGCGTCGGCCGCATCCCGGCCGTAGGGGACCTCGCAGCGTTCGGTGCGCAGCTCGGCGACACGCTGTTCGAGCATGTCGAGCAGCGCGGTCAGCCGTACGGGACCGGCGGACAGATGCAGCAGCGACAGCAACTGCGGTACGGCCTCGACCACTTCGGCGACGATCGCCGGGCCGGCGCCGGCCGGGGCGGGGCGGGCCAGCGACCAGGCGTCGAACAGCGCGACCCAGCCGCGCAGCGCGGCGGAGTCGTCGCGGTCCCAGGCGCGCAGCCGCCAGCCGGGGCGGGCGACGCCTCCGTGCAGTTCGATCAGACCGGCGAGCCGGGCGCGGTCCCAGTCGGTGCGGACCTGGTGCGGTGTCAGGCCCAGGTCCGCGGCGGCACGTTCCACGGCGTCGTCGGGCAGCGCCCCGTCGGGGCCGGCCCGCAGGCCCGCGCCGGTGGCGCCCGGGCCGTCGGCCCAGCGGGCGAGGCGGGCCGCGCCGGCCAGAGCGGCGCGGGCCTGGCGGGCCAGTTCCGCCGGGGCGGGCGTGCCCGCGGGCGGGCGGGGCGCCGGCCGGGCGGCCCGGGTGCTCACCGCCCGGCGGGCGGCCGCAATCGGTTGACCGGAGACGAGTCGGAGCCGGGAGTCGCGCGGAGTACGGGACGTCACAGGAGCAGTCTTGCCGCTGACGGCCCGAAAGCCCAATCGGAACGGGGCGTGCGGACTTCGCCGGCCGCGTCATCCCGCCGACCCATCCCTGATGTGGGGAGTTGTCCCCCCGTATGCCCGGCGGTCACCGGCGCGGCGGAGGCGGGGGCGGGGCCGGAGGCGGGGGCGGGGCCGCGGGCGGGTTCACATCAGGGGGGTGAGGAAGCGGCGCAGGGCCTCTTCGTACCGGGTGGGGTCGGCGTTCCACATCGCGGCGTGCGGGGCACGCGGGACGCGGTGAAGGGTGATCAGGTCCGGGCGGCGGGCGGCGAAGGAGCGGGAGACGTCCCAGGGGGCGAGGGTGTCGCCGGGGCCGTGGAAGAGGAGCGTGGGGACGGTCAGGGTGGCCGGGTCGACCGCGTCGGCGGGGCGGTGGACGGGCAGTCCCGTGATGCCCTCGGCGGCGCGCACCACCAGGGGCAGCAGGGCGCGCGGGACCCCCCGGGCGGTGGCCAGTGCGCGGACGGTGGCGTGCCGGTCGAGGACCGGGGAGTCCAGGATCAGGCCGCTGATGCGGTCGCGCAGCGCGGAGTGGGTGGCGGTGCGCAGCGCCATGGTGGCGCCGGTGGACCAGCCGTAGAGGACGACGTCGCGGGCGCCGTAGCGGACCGCATAGCGGATGGCGGCGTCCAGGTCGCGCCATTCGGCGTCGCCGAGGTGGTTGATGCCGTCGGCGGTGGCGGGCGCGCCCAGGTCGTTGCGGTAGGCGATGTCGAGGACCGGGAGGCGGTGGCGGCGCAGGAAGGGCATGACGACCATGGGGTGTTCGCGGGTGGTGCCCAGGCCGTGCACGGTGATCACCCAGGTGTCGCGGACGCCGGGGAGGAACCACGCGGGCAGCGGCCCCAGTTCGCCGGGGACGTCGACATCGGCGCATTCGATGCCGAGGGCGTCGCGGGGGTTGCCGATGTGCACCTGCGGGGTCAGCCGCATCCGTGCTCCGGGCCGCAGCGTGCCGTGGGTGACCCGGGTCAGCCGGCGGACGACGGTGTCGGGGGCGTGCGGGGAGCCGTGGACGACCGGGCCGATCACGGCGTGGCAGCCGGCGCCGGTCAGGCCGTAGACACCGGGGCGCAGGGACGCGAAACCGCGGGTCAGCGTGACCAGGTCGTCGGTGAAGGAGTGCACGATGAGACGGGAGTCGCCCGGCAGGGGGCGGTTGGGGGGCGGTTTCAGGGCAATATCGCCGGCGTACCGGCCGATCGCCACGGCGGCCACCCCGGCTCCGATCACGGTCGTGGCGGCCACGGCCGCCGCGGTACCCCGGCGCACCCTTCCAGTGTGCAAAGGGGTGCCGGGGGCGGCCAGCGGGACGGGCGCGGGCGGGTGACGGGGTCAGTCGCGCTGGCCGTAGCCGTCGAGTTTGGCGCGGGCCTCGTCCAGCTGGGCGGGCGACAGCAGGCTGGGCGTATGCCCCGGCAGGGAGCTCGCGGCCAGCCATACCCGGCACATCCACTCCAGCTGGGCGGTGCGGTCCAGGGCCTGGCCGAGGCCGTCTCCGTAGGCGATCGTGCCGTGGTTCTGGAGCAGGCAGGCGGTGCGGTCGCGCAGCGCCTCGCGCGTGTTTCCGGCGAGTTCGTCGGTGCCGTAGAGGGCGTAGCGGGCGACGCGGACCGGGCCGCCGAGGGCGCCGGCCATGTAGTGGACGGGCGGGAGTTCGGTGACGAGGGTGGAGACGGCGGTGGCATAGGGGGCATGGGTGTGCACGACGGCGGTGGCGGAGGTGTCGCGGTAGACCGCCAGATGCATCGGGAGTTCGCTGGTGGGGCGCAGGGAGCCGATGATCTGGCGGCCTTCCAGGTCGACGGCGGTGAGGTCGCCGGGTCCGAGCCGGTCGTAGGGGACGCCGGTGGGGGTGACCAGGATCAGGTCCTTGATCCGGCAGGAGACATTGCCGGACGTACCGACGACCAGGCCGTCGGCGACGGTGCGGCGGGCGGTGTCGACCAGTTCGGCCCAGGACTCGGCGATGCGGTCGGAGTGGTCGTGCATGGTGTCCTCCGGTGCGGTGGCGGCAGCGTGCGGACGGGCGGATTGCGGTGCGCGCCACCGTACGGGCAGGCGGGGGCACGGTACGGCAGGGCCACGTTGTCCGGTATCCCCCATATGAGGATTACCGCGTATTTCATGGCGAATGGCCGAGGATCGACCGTCTTGGGTTGGGCGGCCGCTACCTTCGGGCATCAGGTGTAGGGATGCGGCACCCGAGCGGCTCCGAGCGGCCCCAACTGCTCGATGCGCAGCGCAGGAAGTTTGCCAACGGGTGTGATGGAAGTGACTTCTGAGGTACCTCCGCGTGAATCATGCGGTGGTGTCACTGCTGGGCCCCTCGTCGTTCATCTTCCGTTCACCCACCGTCCCTACGGTCCGAGCGACACTGACCTTCGAACTGATTGCCTGGGTGAATGGAACACATCACGCTTCTCATCGGGATCGTGATCGTCACGGCCTTGGTGTTCGACTTTACGAACGGCTTCCACGACACGGCCAATGCAATGGCCACCACCATCTCCACCGGGGCATTGCGACCCAAGACCGCGGTGGCGATGTCGGCAGTGCTCAACCTCGTCGGTGCGTTTCTGTCCGTGGAGGTGGCCAAGACCATCTCCGGCGGGATCATCGATGAGAGCGCAGGCATCAGACCAGAAGTGATCTTCGCCGGCCTGGTCGGCGCGATCGTCTGGAACCTGGTGACCTGGCTGGCGGGCCTGCCCTCCAGTTCGTCCCACGCCCTCTTCGGCGGTCTGATCGGCGCCACGGTGGTGTCGGTGGGCACCGGCGGGGTGCACGGCGACGCCGTGGTGATGAAGGTCCTCATTCCCGCGGTGGCCGCGCCCTTCGTCGCCGGCCTGGCGGCGATGGCCGCGACCCGGCTCACCTACCGGCTCACCCGCGGCCGCGACGAGGCGGACACCGCCAAGGGCTACCGCGCCGGGCAGATCGCCTCGGCCGCCCTGGTCTCGCTCGCCCACGGCACCAACGACGCGCAGAAGACCATGGGTGTGATCACGCTCGCGCTGATCACCGGCGGGGCCGTCGCCCCGCACGCCGACCCGCCGCTGTGGGTCATCGCCTCGGCCGGTCTGGCCATCGCCCTGGGCACGTACCTGGGCGGCTGGCGGATCATCCGCACCATGGGCAAGGGCATCACCGACATCCAGCCGCCGCAGGGCTTCGCCGCCCAGACCGGCGCCGCGGCCACCATCCTGGCCTCTTCCCATCTCGGCTTCGCGCTCTCCACCACCCAGGTCTGCTCCGGCTCCGTCATGGGCTCGGGCCTGGGCCGCAAGGGCGGTGTGGTGCGCTGGTCCACGGCCGGGCGGATGGTGCTGGCCTGGGGGCTGACGCTGCCGGCGGCCGGTGCCGTCGCGGCGGGCGCCGCGTTCCTGACCAAACAGGGCTCCTGGGGCGTGGCGGCGGTCGCCATCCTCGGCCTCGGGGTGTGCGGTGCGATCTGGGCCGCCTCCCGGCGCAAGCCCATCGACCACAGCAACGTCAACGACGGTCCGGCCGCGGAGCCGGTGGGCGTGGTGACCGCCGCGCTGAAGACCGTCTCCCCTCCCCCGGCGGGTTCGCTGACCGCGCAGGCCACCGCGGCGGACGCCGCCGAGGCGCCTGGCACCCCCGCTCCCCGTACGAAGGCCGCGACGGCCACCACCCGCTAGCCGTCGCGCAGACCGACCCGCAGGTCCTCCTCCCATAAGGAACACGGAACACATGAGCATCGACTGGGCAGCTCTCGGCCAGGTCTTCGGCGTCACCCTCGCGGTGACGGTCGGGATCGTGGGCCTGTTCACCGTCGGCATCGTCGGGACGTCGCGCCGGCCGGCCGCCGAGGGCGAGGCGGCCGCGGCCGCCGCCCCCGGTACGGGTGCGCGGACCGGTGCGGTGGCCGCCTTCGCCCTGTGCGCGGCGGCCGTGGCGTACGGCATCTACCTGATCGTCGCCGCCTGAGCGACACCGCCTGAGCAGCACGGCACCGCAGAGGCGCTCAGTGGCCGCGGGGATCCCCCCGGCCGCTGAGCGCCTCGTCCGCTTCCTTGGCCAGTTCGTCGGCGATGGCCGTGCCGCCGGGGCTGCCGAGGAACTCCGAGACCCGGATCTGCACGACCTTGCTGAACGTCTGGTAGTGGGCGCTGCGCGGGCGCGGCTGGGCCGCCCGCAGCGCGGCGTACAGCGTCCGGGTGTACGACGGCACCTGCCCCGGCCGCGGCACCGGCGGCGAGCCGGCGCCCCGCTCACCGCGCTGGGCGTCCCCGGGCGGCAGCGGGCACGAGGGGGCGCCCGCCCCCTCCCGGTAGGCCGAGTCGCGGGTCGCGGCGAAGCCCCGTTCCAGCAGGCAGCGCTCGCTGCCGCGGCCGGTCAGCGCCTCGATCAGCGCGCGGGCGCCCTCGGGCCGGGTGGTGTGCGCGGAGAGGGCGAGGTTCTGCCCGCCCAGGACGGACATCCGTTTGCCGTCGGAGGAGCGGGCCGGCAACTGGGCGACGTCGAACTGGACGCCGGGGGTGAGCTTCTCGGCGACCGAGGCGTACTCGACGGGCCAGTTGCGCATGAACAGCGCCCGGCCGTCGGCGAACCAGCGGCGGCTCTCGGTCTCGTCCATCGTCGTGACCTCGTGCGGCATGAGCGCATCGAGCCGGAGCTTGAGGTCGCCGACGCCCTGCTGGAGCGAGCCGACCTGCGCGCCCTTGGTGAAGCTGGTGGCGTCCGGATCGCCGCCCGCGTCCCAGGCGGCCTCCAGGGTGTTGACGGTCAGCCCTTCGTACGGCCGCAGCTGGGCGACCATGCCGTACATCCGGGGTGGCTGCTTCTTCCCCTTCGGCGTCCGGGCGGCGTCGCGGTTGTAGTCCGCCGCGACCTGCTCGGCCATGGTGGTCAGATCCCCCCAGCTGGCGGGCGGTTCGTCATGGCCGTACTTCTTGAGGACGTCCTTGCGGTAGTAGAGCAGCCCGGCGTCGGTGTTGAAGGGGACGCCCCAGACCTTGCCGTCGTACGCGGCCGTCTTGACGACGGAGCCGAGGAAGTCGCCGTCCAGGCTCGTGCCCCAGGGCTGGATCACGCCCGCCTCGGCGAACTCCGCGGTCCAGGCGACATCGATGTTCAGGACGTCGTAGCCGCCGTTGCCGGACTGACCGGCCGCCAGCAGCTGGCTGCGCTGGCCGTCGGCGGTGTCGGGGAGGGTGACGATGCGTACGGTGCGGCCGCTGCGCCGCTCGAAGGCGCGGATGAGGTCCTGGCGGACGCCGGAGCTGCTGAGGTCGCTGCCGGTGGCCAGCACGATCGGCCCCTTCTCGGGGAGCGGCCCGGGGCCCGATGTGCAGCCGCTCGCCGCGGCCAGGGTCAGAGCGGCCAGCGCGATACGCGTCAGAGTGCGCGAGAGCGTCACTTGTCCCCCTTTGCCGCGGTGCCGATCGAGGCGATGAAACCGGCGAGTTGATCGGGCGCCCCGGGGCTCCCGGTCACACAGCGGCCCTTCGAGGCGCCGGCCAGCCCTTGGAGCGCAAAGGTGTCGCAGCCGGAGCGGCCCATCGACAGCGTCAGCACCGGCACGTCGGGACCGTCCTTCAGCAGCTCGGTGAGCGTCTTCTCGACGCCCGCGGCGCGCCGGGGCTGGCCGTCGTCCTGGTCGAGGATCAGCACGATGGCGTTGTTGGTGCCCTTGGCCTGCTTCATGGTGCGGACGGCGGCGGTCAGGGCCTCCTCCATCGCGGCGCCGTGGTCGACCAGTTCGCCGCCCGCGATCCGCGCCAGCGCGGCCCGGCCGGGGGCCGGATCGGCGGTGCCGAGCGGGACCGCCCTGCGCACCGCATCGGGGTCGTCGGGGTGGGCGGGGTCGGGAAAGGTCCACAGCCCGTACGTGTGGTGGGCGCCGACCATCTCCAGCGCGCGGCCGACCGCCGCGGCGGCGACGGGCAGTTTGCCGCCGTCGGCCATGGAGGTGGAGGTGTCCATCAGGATCAGCAACTGGCTGGACTTCTGGGCCTTGGCGTAGCCGTCCAGCACCTCGGCCACCTGGTCCGGGTCCGCGGTGAAGGGGACGACGGGGGCCTGCGGATCGGTCTCGGTGCGGCTGTCGAGCAGCGGTGAGCCCTTCGCCGGCTGCGGCATCGCGCCGTCCTTGCCGGGAACCCCGCGGTAGCCCTGCGCGACGAGGATGCGCTGCCCGCCGTCCGGGTCGCGCAGCCACTCGCCGAAGCGGTCGACGGCGGCCCGGCGGGCGGTGGCGTCGGCGGCGCCGCGCCAGGCGACGCGGATCAGCGGGTGGTCGAGGGCCGGGACGTTCTTGGGGTAGTAGGCGGCGTAGCGGTCGCGCAGCGGGAGCGGTCCGGAGCCGGCCGGGCAACTCCCCGTGGCGTGGCCGAGGTTGAAGTCGGCGAGGGATTTCTCGGAGACCAGCGGAGCGGACCGCGCGGCGGCCCCGGAGCCGGCCGCGGCACCGGCGTCGGCGCCCGCGTCGGGGCGCAGCGAGCACAGCAGCTCGGTGCTGCCGGCGTACTGGCTGCCGGGGGCCGAGAGCCGACTCTCGGCGTCGTCGGCGACGGCGGGGTCGGGGCCGGTGCCCGCGGAGCCGAGGGCGGCGCCGTCGTGGGCGAGATAGAGGCCGATGGTGTGCAGCAGGCCGGTGCCGGACAGGACGGGGCTGGGGCGCAGCAGTTTGAGATTGCGGTGGTCGGCGTCGGTGCCGGTGAGCAGCTCCCGCCAGGTGGCGGCGTCCGGTTCGACGTCGTCCAGCCGCTTGGTCGTCGGGATGCCGACGACCAGCGGGGTGTAGGCGACGGGGCCCGTGTTGCGCAGGGCCGCCGGGGATCCGGTGGCGGGCAGGGCGCGGCGGGCCTCGTCGTAGTCGGCGCTCGACTCGGGGATCCACAGGTCGGGCTGCGGGCCGGGCCGGTAGAGGGGGTCGGTGCCCTTGTCGCCGGCTGCGCCGCCGCCGCTGCCCTGGGCCTCGCCCTGCCAGCGGGCGGCGGCGGCGAAGCCCTGGTCGATCTGGTCCTTGGCGGCGGAGTAGACGGTGATCTGGGCGCGCCGGCAGCCGTCGGCGTAGTCGCCCTCGCCGGCGAGGGGGCGGGTGTTGGCGGCGGACATCTCGTAGGCGAAGGCCGCCTGGCGCAGGGCGGGTTCGGCCTCGGGGGCGGTCAGCAGCCGCAGTTCGAGGGCGGGGCGGCAGGCCGGCGGCTCGCCGGGGAGGCTCAGCAGGACGATGCCGCCGGTGGCCGGTACGAGGACGATCGCCAGGATGAGCAGCAGCCGGACCCAGTGCCGCAGAAAGGGGTTGAGCCAGCGGCGTAAGCGGATCCGCAGCGGGGTCCGGGGCCGGGGCTCGGAGGTGGCGAAGGAGAGGACGACGTCGTCGGTGGTGTTCTGCTGCGCGGAGCGGGGCTCCCATACGTCGCCCATCGGGGTGCGTTCGTCGGCCAGTTCGTCGCGCAGCGTACGGACCAGGTCCTCGAAGGTGACACAGCGCCGGCCCGGGATACCGCGGCCGAGGATGCGCACCACGGCGCGGGTGAAGACGCTGCCGCCGACCGGTTCGTCGCCGCTGAAGACGCGGCGGTTGGGCTGCGCGGCCATCAGCAGCGACATGGGTTTGCGGGAGGAGTGGAACGCCTCCCCGGCGTTGCCGGAGTAGCAGCACTCCAGGATGATCACGATCCGGTCGGCGCGTGCGTTGTCCAGGTAGCGCAGCACCAGGTCCTGCCAGGAGACGGTCTTGTGCCGCGCCTTGGAGGCGCCGACCATCAGCTGGAGGTTGCCGCCGTCCGAGCCGACCCGGCCGTGCCCGGAGAAGTGCACCAGCAGCAGTCCGCGCGCCTCGGCGGTGACCGCGTCCAGCGCCTGCTCCACCTCCCAGGGCTCCTGCGGACGGCAGATACGGACCTCGCCCTTGGTGAACAGGTCGGTTGCCGGATCGACCAGGACCCGTTCCAGTTCCTCGGCGTTGTCCTTCACCGCGGGCAGCGGGCGCAGATGCTGGTAGTCGCTGACACAGATCAGCAGCGCCCGGTTGACCTTGCCCCGTGCGTCGTATTCGGACATCCGCTCAGTCCCCGGCGGTGCTGCCGCCTTCGGCGCCGCCGAGCTCGCGCAGCGGGCCGTCGCCCTCGCCGACCGCGACGGCGGGTTCCTCGCCCTGGCTGCGCTCCTCCCGGCGGCGGCGCAGCCACTCCCGGAGGGCGATGGTCAGGCCCTTGGTGACCTCCGCGGCGACCGCGCCGACGACGGCGAGGATCACATCGTCGACGCCCAGGGCCATATCGGCCGGGCCCGCCGCCCCGGCGCCGTCGTCCTCACCGGCCGGCCGCGGGCGCTGCGTCCACTCGTGCGGCCGCTGCGTCAGCCAGGGCTCCCGCTCCAGCCAGGCGCGCAGATCCGCGGCGTCCTGTTCGGGATTGTGCGTCCCCGAGATCCTGATCCGGATCTCCTGACGTTCGGCGCTGTTCGGCATCCCCCGACCCCCTTCCGGCGGGCCTCATCGCCCACCGTGCACCAGATAGTGACGCGGGATCAGTCCCAGGGGCAACTCCCGGTGATCCTCCGACCACCCTGTGGTCCGCACCACACCCCCTGGCACAGGGCTGCGCCGCAGGTCAAGGGTGAGTTGACGGGCATTCGCGGAGCGTGGTGGACTGCCCGGGCCAATCGGCGACAGCAGAGGAAGTCCGGTGCGAATCCGGCGCGGTCCCGCCACTGTCACCGGGGAGCGTTCCTCCGAGCGACGGCCACGGCCCGTGTTCCTCACGGGCGGGAAGGCCGGGGGCGACGCCGATCCGGGAGCCAGGAGACTCTTGTCGCCGTCACGTCGAGCCAGGGCGCGGACCCTGAGTGAGGACACCATCGCCATGCCCGGCCGCAGCAGTTCCCGACGCCCCCGTCCCTTTGAGGCCATGCCTCACCGAGGCCCGGCGGCGGTCTGATCCGATGCGCGGCGAACACGCGGGATATGCGTGCGGCGCGGCCCTGGGCTTTCTCGGCGACCTGATCGCGGCGGATCCCCGGCGCGGCCATCCGGTGGCCGCCTTCGGCCGGGCCGCGGCCGCGGCCGAACGCCGGCTGTGGCGCGACCATCGCGGATACGGAGCGGTGCACACCGTGGTGTGCGCGGGCGGTGCGACGGCCGCCGCGGCGCTGGTGCAGCGCACCGTACGCACGCCGGCGGCGCGGATCGCGCTGACCGGGGTCACCGTCTGGGCGGTGCTCGGCGGCACCTCGCTCGGCCGGGAGGCGCGGGCGGTCGGCGAGGCGCTGACGGCGGGCGATCTGGCGGCGGCGCGGGCGCGGCTGCCGCATCTGTGCGGCCGCGATCCGCAGGCGCTGGACGGGCCGCAGATGGCCCGCGCGGTGGTGGAGTCGGTCGCCGAGAACACCTCGGACGCGGTGGTGGGTGCCCTGGTGTGGGGCGCGTTGGGCGGTGTGCCCGGTCTGGTGGCGTTCCGGGCGGTGAACACCCTGGATGCGATGGTCGGTCATAAATCGCCGCGGCACCGCCGGTTCGGCTGGGCGGCGGCCCGTCTGGACGATGTGGCCGGCTGGCCCGGATCCCGGCTGACCGCCGCGCTGACCGTGCTCGCGGGCCCCGACCGGCGCGGCGCGCTGCGGGCCTGGCGGGCCGACGGCGGGGCGCATCCGAGCCCCAATGCGGGCCCGGTGGAGGCGTCGTTCGCGGGGGCGCTCGGCGTACGGCTGGGCGGCACCCTGGCGTACGGCGGCCGGATCGAGCACCGGCCGGTGCTCAACGGGGCGGCGCCGCCGCCCGCCGTGCCCGATATCGAGCGGGCGGTACGGCTCTCGCGCCGGGTCGGCGCCCTGGCGCTGGCGGCCACGGTCGCGGGCCGGCTGGCGGCGGGCGCGCTACGACACAGGAGGAGGACCCGGTGAACGGGCGGTTCGGGCAATCCGGGAATCCGGGCGGCGGCCTGCTGGTGGCCGGTACGACGTCGGACGCGGGCAAGAGCGTGGTGACGGCGGGCATCTGCCGCTGGCTGGTCCGGCAGGGCGTCAAGGTGGCCCCGTTCAAGGCGCAGAACATGTCGCTCAACTCCTTCGTCACCCGCGAGGGGGCGGAGATCGGGCGGGCGCAGGCGATGCAGGCGGCCGCGGCGCGGGTGGAGCCGACCGCGCTGATGAACCCCGTCCTGCTCAAACCGGGAGGCGAGCGCAGCAGCCAGGTGGTGCTGCTGGGCAAGCCGGTGGGTGAGTTGAGCGCCCGCGGCTACCACGCGGGGCGGCAGGAGGAGCTGTTCGGTACGGTCACCGACTGCCTGGCCGAACTCCGCCGTACCCACGACGCGGTGATCTGCGAGGGCGCCGGCAGCCCCGCCGAGATCAACCTGCGACGCAGCGACATCGTCAACATGGGCATCGCGCGGGCGGCCCGCCTCCCGGTGGTGGTGGTCGGCGACATCGACCGCGGCGGCGTCTTCGCCTCCTTCTTCGGGACCACGGCGCTGCTGTCGCCGGAGGACCAGGCGCTGGTCGCCGGATACCTCGTCAACAAGTTCCGCGGCGATGTCACCTTGCTGGAGCCCGGACTGGAGATGCTCAGGCAGCTGACCGGGCGGCCGACGCTGGGCGTGCTGCCGTACGCGCACGGGCTGGGCATCGACGAGGAGGACGGTCTGAGGGTGTCGCTGCGCGGCGCGGTCCGCGAGAGCGTGGTGGCCCCGCCGGTCGGCGCGGATGTGCTGCGGGTCGCGGTGTGTGCCGTCCCGCTGATGTCCAACTTCACCGATGTGGATGCGCTGGCCGCCGAACCGGGTGTGGTGGTGCGCTTCGTGGACCGCGCCGAGGAGCTGGCGGATGCGGACCTGGTGGTGCTGCCCGGGACGCGGGGGACGGTACGCGCGCTGGCCTGGCTGCGCGAGCGCGGACTGGCGGACGCGATCGCCCGGCGGGCCGCGGAGGGACGCCCGGTGCTGGGCATCTGCGGCGGCTACCAGATGCTGGGCGAGCGCATCGAGGACGAGGTCGAGTCGAAGGCGGGCACGGTCGCGGGGCTGGGGCTGCTGCCGGTGCGGGTGCGCTTCGCGCCGGACAAGACCCTCGCACGCCCCGTCGGCACGGCGCTGGGCGAGCCGGTGGAGGGGTACGAGATCCACCATGGCGTGGCCGAGGTGTCCGGGGGCGAGACGTTCCTCTCCGATGACCAGGGGCGCAGCCTGGACGGCTGCCGGGCCGGCTCGGTGTGGGGCACGCACTGGCACGGCTCCCTGGAGAGCGACGGCTTTCGCCGGGCGTTCCTGCGGCGGGTGGCGGCGGACGCGGGCCGGGCCTTCGTCCCGGCCCCCGACACCCGCTTCGGCGCGCTGCGCGAGGAGCAGCTGGACCGGCTCGGCGATCTGATCGAGGAACACGCCGACACCGGCGCGCTGCTGCGGCTGATCGAGAAGGGGGTGCCGGCGGGGCTGCCGTTCGTACCGCCGGGGGCGCCCCGCCCTGTTGACCCGTCCGACCACAGCGATTCCCTTGAAGGAGGGCGCACCACATGAGCACCCGGTACCCGTTCACCGCCGTCGTCGGGATGACCGACCTGCGGCTGGCGTTGCTGCTCAACGCCGTGAGCCCGGCGGTGGGCGGCGTCCTCGTACGCGGCGAGAAGGGCACGGCGAAGAGCACCGCGGTGCGTGCGCTCGCGGACCTGCTGCCCGAGGTGCCCGTGGTCGCGGGCTGCCGCTTCAGCTGTGACCCCGGCGCGCCGGACGCCCGGTGCCCCGACGGGCCGCACGAGGCGGGCGCGGGCGCCTCCCGTGCGGCCAGGATGGTCGAGCTTCCCGTGGGGGCGTCCGAGGACCGCCTGGTCGGCGCGCTGGACATCGAGCGGGCGCTGTCCGAGGGGGTCAAGGCGTTCGAGCCGGGGCTGCTCGCCGACGCGCACCGCGGGATCCTGTACGTCGACGAGGTCAACCTGCTGCACGACCACCTGATCGACCTCCTGCTGGACGCCGCCGCCATGGGCGCCTCCTACGTGGAGCGCGAGGGCGTCTCCGTGCGCCATGCCTCCCGCTTTCTGCTCGTCGGGACGATGAACCCCGAAGAGGGCGAGCTGCGGCCGCAGTTGCTGGACCGGTTCGGGCTGACCGTCGAGGTGGCGGCGTCCCGGGAGCCGGCGCAGCGGGTGGAGGTCGTCCGGCGGCGACTGGCGTACGAGGACGATCCGGCCGGTTTCGCGGAGCGCTGGGCCGGTGAGGAGGCGGCGCTGCGGGAGCGGATCGCCGCGGCGCGGGCGCTGCTGCCGGACGTGGTCCTGGGTGAGAGGGCGCTGCACCAGATCGCCGCGGCCTGCGCCGCGTTCGAGGTGGACGGGATGCGCGCGGACATCGTGATGGCCCGGACGGCGACGGCGCTGGCCGCGTGGGCGGGGCGGACCGAGGTCCGCTCGGAGGACGTCCGGCAGGCGGCGCTGCTGGCGCTGCCGCACCGCAGGCGGCGCAATCCCTTCGACGCTCCCGGCCTGGACGAGGACAAACTGGACGAGGTGCTGGAGGAGTTCGGCGGCGCGGACGGGGACGACGACCCGGATCCGGAGCCGGAGGGCCCGGACGGCGGACCGGACGGCGGTCCCGACGGCGGGCCGGACGGCGGCGGCCCCGGTGGCGTGCCCCCGCAGGGCGGCGGCCAGGAGGGCCCCGACCGGCAGACTCCGCCCACCGGGCCGGAGGCGGACGCCCCCGGGGCGCCGCCGGAGGGGCCGGCCGCCGCTCCCGAACAGGAGCCGGCCGGGCAGCCCGCGCCGTCCGCACAGGGCGGCGAACAGGCCGCCGTGGGCGCCGCCGAGCCGTTCCGTACGCGGCGGCTGGACGTCCCGGGGCTGGGCGAGGGCGCCGACGGCCGCCGCTCGCGGGCCCGTACCGCCCATGGCCGTACCACCGGGGCCCGGCGGCCCAAGGGCGCCCTCGGCGCGCTGCACCTGTCGGCGACCGTACGGGCCGCCGCGCCGCACCAGCATGCGCGCGGCCGCAGCGGCCCGGGGTTGGTGGTGCGCCGGGACGATCTGCGCGAGGCGGTGCGCGAGGGGCGGGAGGGCAATCTGGTCCTGTTCGTCGTGGATGCGTCCGGGTCGATGGCGGCGCGCAAGCGGATGGGCGCGGTCAAGGGCGCGGTGCTCTCGCTGCTGCTCGACGCCTACCAGCGGCGCGACAAGATCGGCATGATCACTTTCCGGGGGAAGGGCGCCGAGCTGGCGCTGCCCCCGACGTCCTCGGTCGAGGCGGGCGCGGCGCGGCTGGCGCAGCTGCCGACGGGGGGCCCTACGCCGCTGTCGGAGGGGCTGCTGAGGGCCCATGAGGTGCTGCGGGTGGAGCGGCTGCGGGATCCTTCGCGGCGGCCGCTGCTGGTGGTCGTCACGGACGGGCGGGCGACGGGCGGGCCGGAGCCCCGGCTGCGGGCCGCCCGTGCGGCCCGGCTGCTGGCCGCCGAGGGCACCGCCAGTGTCGTGGTCAACTGCGAGACCGGCCCCGTACGGCTGGGCCTGGCGGCCGAGCTGGCCGGGGAGCTGCACGGCACCGCCGTCACCCTCGACGAACTGCGCGCGGAGAGCGTCTCCGCGCTCGTGCACACCGTTCAAGGCACCCGGTCCGGTCACCGTGACCGGGCCGGTCACAGCAATCGGAGGGCCGCGTAATGCCTCAGGGACAACCGACCGTCGTACCGGACGACGGGCTCACCACGCGTCAGCGCCGCAACCGGCCGCTGGTGTTCGTGCACACCGGGACTGGCAAGGGGAAGTCCACGGCGGCCTTCGGTCTGGCGCTGCGGGCCTGGAACCAGGGCTGGCCGATCGGGGTGTTCCAGTTCGTGAAGTCGGCGAAGTGGAAGGTCGGCGAGGAGCGGGCGCTGAAGGTGCTCGGCGACTCCGGCGAGGGCGGGACGGTCGCCTGGCACAAGATGGGCGAGGGCTGGTCGTGGGTGCAGCGCGACTCCCAGTTCAGCAACGAGGAGGCGGCGCGCGAGGGCTGGGCGCAGGTGCGGCGCGACCTCGCCGCGGAGACCTACAAGCTCTATGTCCTGGACGAGTTCGCCTACCCGCTGAAATGGGGCTGGATCGACACCGACGAGGTGGTGTCGGTGCTCCGCGACCGCCCCGGCACCCAGCACGTCGTGATCACCGGGCGGGGCGCCCCCGAGCCGCTGCTGGACTTCGCCGATCTCGTGACGGACATGACGAAGGTCAAGCACCCCATGGACGCCGGCCAGAAGGGCCAGCGGGGTATCGAGTGGTGAAGGCACAATGACCGGGACCGCGATCCCCCGTCTCGTCATCGCCGCGCCCTCCTCCGGCGCGGGCAAGACGACCGTCGCCACCGGCCTGATGGCGGCCTTCGCCGAGGCCGGTCTGACGGTCTCGCCGCACAAGGTCGGGCCGGACTACATCGACCCGGGCTACCACTCCCTGGCCACCGGCCGCCCCGGCCGCAATCTGGACGCGTATCTGTGCGGCCCGGAGCGGATCGCCCCGCTGTTCCTGCACGGCGCGGCGGGCGCGGACCTGGCGGTCGTGGAGGGCGTGATGGGGCTGTTCGACGGCGCGTCCGGTAGGGGCGAACTGTCGTCGACGGCGCAGGTGGCCAAGCTGCTGCGGGCGCCTGTGGTGCTGGTCGTGGACGCCTCGTCGCAGTCCCGGTCGGTGGCCGCGCTGGTGCACGGCTTCGCGTCCTGGGACCCGGAGGTGCGGCTGGCCGGGGTGATCCTCAACAAGGTCGGCTCGGAGCGCCATGAGGCGCTGCTGCGCGAGGCGATGGACTCGTCCGGAGTGCCGGTGCTGGGCGCGCTGCGGCGTACCCAGCAGGCCCGTACGCCCTCGCGGCATCTGGGCCTGGTGCCGGTCGCCGAACGCCGCGCCGAGGCGGTGGAGTCGGTACGGGAGCTGGCCGCGCGGGTGCGCGAGGGCTGCGACCTGGAGGCGCTGCTGGCGCTGGCGCGCGGGGTGCCGGCGCTGCCGGACGCGCCCTGGGACCCGGCCGCGGAGGCCGGCGCCGGGGCCGGGGCCGGCGGGGACCGGCCGCGGATCGCCGTCGCGGGCGGTGCCGCGTTCACCTTCTCGTATGCCGAGCATGCCGAGCTGCTGACCGCGGCGGGCGCCGAGGTGGTGCCCTTCGATCCGCTGCACGACGAGCAACTGCCGCCCGGCACCCGGGGGTTGGTGATCGGCGGCGGCTTCCCCGAGGTGTACGCACCGGAGCTGTCGGCGAACGCGCCGCTGCGCGCGGCGGTGGCCGCCCTGGCCGCGGGCGGGGCACCGGTGTCCGCGGAGTGCGCCGGGCTGCTGTATCTGTCCCGCTCGATAGACGGCCGGCCGATGTGCGGGGTGCTGCCCGCCGACGCCCGGATGACCGAACGGCTCACGCTGGGCTACCGGGAGGCGGTGGCGCTGAGCGACAACGCCCTGGCGGCGGCGGGGACGCGGGTGCGCGGCCATGAGTTCCACCGCACGGCGCTGGAGCCGGGCGCGGGCGCCGCCCCGGCGTGGGGGATGACGCATCCCGAGCGGCGGGTGGAGGGTTTCGTCAGCGGCGGGGTGCATGCATCGTATCTGCATGTGCACTGGGCGGCCGAGCCGGCGCTGGCGCGGCGGCTGGTGGCGAGCGCGGCGGCCGGCTTCCGGTGAGCGGGGCTCCGGTGGTCGTCGGGGTCGGTGCCGGGCGCGGGGTCCCGGTGTCCGAGGTCCTGGAGCTGATCGCGGCCGCCCGCGCGGCGGCGGGGTGTGCGCACCGCCCGCTGGCGGCGCTGGCGACGGTGGCGGCCAAGGCCGACGAGCCGGGGCTGGTCGGGGCGGCGCGGCGGCTGGGGGTGCCGCTGTGGTCGTATCCGGCCGGGGCGCTGGCCGCCGTCGAGGTTCCGGCGCCTTCCGGGGCCGCGGCGGCCGCCGTCGGGACGCCGAGCGTCGCCGAGGCGGCCGCGCTGCTGGCCGCCGGGCCGGGCGGGCAACTGCTCGCGGGCAAGCGGAAATCGGCGCCCCGGGGGCGCCCGGCGCGGGCGACCTGCGCACTCGCCGTACCGGGCAGTAACGGTTAACCCCGTCCTTACCGCTGGTAGGAGGGGAGCGCCCGCCGCCGTCTCCCCTGCTGCCGATATCGTCATGACCTCTCCCAACCCGCTCCGCCGTGGCCCGGATCGGCGGACGACGGTCTTCGGCGACAAGGCACCCGACAGCGAACCACCCGGTACCAAGGAGACCTAGTGACCACCCCTCCCGCATTGCTCATCGCCGGTCACGGCACCCGTGACGAAGGCGGGGCCGAGACCCTGCGCACGCTGGTGCGGGTGCTCGCCGCCCGCCATCCGGACGTGCCCGTCGCCGGCGGTTTCTTCGGCGCGGCCGACTCGCCGCTGCCGCTGGCCGACGCCGTCGACGAACTGGCCGGACGGGGCGTCACCCGTCTCGTCGCCGTACCGCTGCTGCCGGCCCCCACCGGTGCGGCCGGGGAGACCCTGGAATCCGCGCTGGCGCGGGCCGCCGGCCGCCACCCCGGCCTCGACCACACCTGCGGTGCGGAACTGGGCCCGCACCCCCGGCTGCTGGAGGTGCTGGAGCGGCGGCTGGACGAGGCGTTGGGCGGCGGGGTGCGGCGGCCCGAGGACCGGGCGCGGACGACAGTGCTGCTGGTGGCGCGCGGGGCGAGCGATCCGTATGCCAATGCCGAGGTGGTACGGGCCGCGCGGCTGCTGTGGGAGGGCCGCGGCTTCGCCGGTGTGGAGACCGCGTTCCTGACGCAGGCGGCGCCCGATGTGCCGGCCGGTCTCGACCGGTGCCGGGCGCTGGCCCCCGCGGCCCCGGTGCCGGGCGGCGTGCGCCGGATCGTGGTCCTGCCGTACTTCTTCTTTCCCGGCGGCCTGCTGGAGCGGCTGCGGATGCAGACCGAGGGGTGGGCGGCGGTGCACCCGCACACCGAAGTGCTGGGCGCCGGGGTGCTGGGCACTCCGCCCGAGGTCGCCGAGGTGGTCATGGAGCGCTACCGCGAGACGGTGGCGCGCGGCGTGCCGGACGGGGACCGGGCGGCGGCGGAGGACGCCCGGGACGCGGACGGCACGGCGCAGAAGGAGGCCGGCGACGGGGACGGGCCGCAGCCGGACGACGCCGACGGGGACGGGCAGGGCGGGGACGACCGGGGCGCACAGGAACGGGATGCGCATGCGGGCCATCGCTGACACCGGGGCCGCGACCGGCCACGAACCCGATCTGCGCCACCACGGCGACGCGGAGGTACGGGCGGCGGACGATCTGACCGACCTGGCGGTCAACGTCCGGGCCGGTACTCCCCCGGCCTGGCTCAAGGCCGAGATCGCCGCCTCGCTGGACGGTCTCGCCGCGTACCCGGACGGCCGGGCGGCGCGCCGGGCGGTGGCCGCGCGGCACGGTCTGCCGGTGGATCGGGTGCTGCTGACCTCGGGCGCCGCGGAGGCGTTCGTGCTGCTCGCCCGCGCCGTCCGGGCGCAGCGGCCGGTCGTGGTGCATCCGCAGTTCACCGAGCCCGAGGCGGCGCTGCGGGACGCCGGGCACACGGTGGAGCGGGTGCTGCTGACCGAACGGGACGGGTTCCGGCTGGCTGCGGACGCGGTGCCGTCGGATGCCGATCTGGTCGTCGTCGGCAACCCCACCAACCCCACCTCCGTCCTGCACCCCGCAAAGACCCTGGCTTCTCTGGCCCGGCCCGGCCGGACCCTGGTGGTGGACGAGGCGTTCATGGACGCGGTGCCCGGGGAGCGGGCCGCGCTGGCCGGGCGGACGGATCTGCCGGGGCTGGTCGTGCTGCGCAGCCTCACCAAGACCTGGGGGCTCGCGGGCCTGCGGATCGGCTACGTCCTGGCCACGCCCGACCTGATCGCCGATCTGGCCGCGGCGCAGCCGCTGTGGCCGGTCTCCAGCCCCGCGCTGGCCGCGGCGCGGGCCTGCACCACGCCCGCGGCGCTGGCGGAGGCGGCCGCGGCGGCCGAGGAGATCGCCGCCGACCGGGCCCATCTGCTGGCCCGGCTGGGCGAGTTCCCGACGCTGCGGGCGGTCGGCCCGGCCGAGGCGCCGTTCGTGCTGATCCGGCTGCCGGACGCCATGACGGTACGGGCCGGGCTGCGGGCGCGCGGCTTCGCGGTACGGCGCGGGGACACCTTCCCCGGCCTGGGCCCCGACTGGCTGCGGCTCGCGGTCCGGGACCGGGCGACCACCGACCGCCTCGTGACGGCGCTGGCGGAGGTGCTGGGCGCGGCGGGGTCCTGAGCGGGGCCCGGCACCGTCCTCTGGGGGTCTCGCCGGGACCTCGTGGGCACCACGCTCGGACGAGGTCCCGGCGAGGGGTGGGGCACGCCGTGCGGAGCGCGCCCCGGCCGTCCCCGTACCGGCGCCCCCACAGCACCGGCACGGGGACAGTCCGTCAGCCGCGGCCTTCCGGCGCGGCGGTGCGGCGCCGACGGACGAGACCGAACGTCCCGGCGCCCGCGGCGAGCAGCAGGGCGGAGCCCCCGGCGAGGTACGGGGTGGCCGAACTGCTTCCGGTCTCGGCGAGGTTGGTGCCGGTGTGGGAGCCGGACGGGGTGTTCACGTGGGTACCGCCGGAGGCCGAGCCGCCGGAGGAGCCGCCTGCGGCACCACCCGACTGACCGCCGGACTGGCCACCGGACTGCCCGCCCGAAGCGCCCCCGGACTGGCCCCCGCTCTGCCCGCCCGTCGTCCCGCCCGAACCGCCCTGCGGCGTCTCGCAGGTCGCCCGGGCGAGCGTGACCCGCCCCCGGACCTCGGCCACGTTCAGCTTCAACGGGTTGACATCGACGTTCAGTTCCAGCGCGGTCGCCGCCGCGCTGCGGCCCGTCACACTGTGCTTCGACAGATCGAGCCGGACCTCACCGACCCCGGGCACCTTGACGTCCGTCGTCCCGCCCGCGTGCAGCGTGACCTTCTTGCCCAGGACCAGCACGCTGCCCAGCACATTCGACGTGGCCCGCGGCCGCTCGCCCACCGCGCACACCGCCCGCGCCGTCACCTGCCGGACCTCGATCAGGGACAGCGGCCCGAGCCCGGGGACATGCACCTTCGCGCGGACGAGGTTGGCGTACCCCTCGGCCTTCTGGCGGTCGGCGGTGGCCCGCGCGGTGGCGACATCCGCGCGCAGCACGTCGAACGGCCGGCCCTGGTCGATCCCGTCGAGCCGGACGCTGAGCGCCGTCTTGTCGGCGGAGCCGGGGGCGTGCACCTCGTTGAGGGTGGCGCGCAGCGGCACATGGAGCGCCCTGGCGAGCAGCCCGACGTTCAGGTCGGTGCGGAGCACGACGGCGCCGGAGGAGCCGTGGGTGCGGCCGGTGGCCTGCGCCGGGGCGGCACCCGTGAGGACGACGGGGCCGGCCGTCAGGGCGGCGGCGACTAAGGTCGCGGCGAACCGTCGGGGCGTGCCGAAGGAGTCGGTGGAACTGGTGGACACGTGAGTGGAACCCCCACAAGAGAAATGGAGCCGCCGGCCGCGCCAATGGGGGACATCGCGCGGGCCGACGACCTCGACCCGCACATCGTGGACGCACGGAGGGTGAACGGGCAGCCACGCGAGATCAGTTCACCCTATTAGGTGATTTTCCGCTGCGCTCTAGGTTTCTCCCCACGTTGTTGTCTGACCCGCCGTAGGGGTTTGCCGCCGTTGCGCCTGCGGCGAGCTGTGCCTCCCCCAGCTAACGCTGGGAGGTGCCCCCAGCGCGGGGCTGTCCGGCAGCGGCACCGGCCCTACACGGCTCCGCCGCTACGGCCCGGCACCTCCCTGTTGGGGGTGGAAAAAGACGGTGGGGGCGGACCACCGGCCTTCTTCCCCTCCCCCCGTCGGGAGGGGACGCACCGGAGGACGAAGTCCGCAGGGGCGGCACCGCAGCCGACACACAACCCCCGCCCGCCGCAGGCGAAACGGCGAGAACACCTACGGCGGGACGGCCGACAACGTGGGGAGAAACCTCTACCGGCACTGACCCCGAAGAACCACCACGCGCGGCGCCGCCAGCACGCGGACGTCCTCGCGCGGATCGGATTCGTAGACCACCAGGTCGGCGGGGGCGCCCTCGGTGAGGCCCGGGCGCCCGAGCCACTCTCGGGCGCCCCACGTGGTGGCAGAGAGCGCCGCTTCGGCGGGCAGGCCGGCCTTCATGAGCTCGGCGACCTCGTCGGCCACCAGGCCGTGCGGGAGGGAGCCGCCGGCGTCGGTGCCGGCGTAGATCGGGACGCCGGCGTCGTAGGCGGCCCGGACGGTGTCGTAGCGGCGGGCGTGCAGGCGGCGCATGTGGTCGGCCCACTTGGGGAACTTCGCCGCGCCGCCGTCGGCGAGCCGCGGGAAGGTGGCGATGTTGACGAGGGTGGGGACGATCGCGACGCCGCGTTCGGCGAACAGCGGGATGGTGTCCTCGGTCAGGCCCGTGGCGTGCTCGATGCAGTCGATACCGGCCTCGACGAGCGGGGCGAGGGTCTCCTCGGCGAAGCAGTGGGCGGTGACGCGGGCCCCGAGGCGGTGCGCCTCGGCGATGGCGGCCTCGACGGCGCCGCGCGGCCAGCAGGCGCTCAGGTCGCCGGTCGAGCGGTCGATCCAGTCGCCGACGAGCTTGACCCAGCCGTCGCCGCGGCGGGCCTCCTGGGCGACGTAGGCGACCAGGTCGTCCGGCTCGATCTCGTGGGCGTAGTTGCGGATGTAGCGCTTGGTACGCGCGATGTGACGGCCGGCGCGGATGATGCGGGGCAGGTCGTCACGGTCGTCGATCCAGCGGGTATCGGACGGTGACCCTGCGTCGCGGATCAGCAGGGTCCCGGCATCACGGTCGGTGAGCGCCTGCTTCTCGCTGGTCTCGGCGTCGACCGGGCCGTGTGCGTCGAGGCCGACATGGCAGTGGGCGTCGACCAGGCCCGGCAGGACCCAGCCCTCGACGGTGGTGACCTCCCGCATCCCACTGGGCCGTTCGAACGTCACCCGACCGCCGAGAACCCACAGCTCGTCGCGTACGTCGTCCGGCCCGGTCAGGACCCTCCCCTTGAGGTGCAGCGCCGCACCTTCGCTCATGGACGTCATACAGGCACTGTAGGGCGCGGCCCCCTGCGGCCGGGGTGCCACCGGCCAGGGCCGCCCCAGGGGCGCTGCGCGGGCGTCGCCGCCGTAATTCGCCGGTGGTTTCCCGGAAACCCGTGCGACTACCCGGATTTCCTTCCCGCACACCGTGGCGCAGAGCTTCCGGTTGCGAATTCCCAATTCTTCAGAAGCCAGCTTCCCGTATTCTTCTGCCCGCTTTCGCGCAGCTCAAACGCCAAGATTTCGCTAGTGGCAATCAGCCAGAATTCGGACGGATCTCAGCGGCGTTACGGAGCTGTGACCGACTACACAGGGTGCCCGTTTCACCCCAAACTTCCGGGGCAAATCGGTACATACCGCTACCGCATCGCGCGCTCGTACGCACCCGCGCGATAACACAGATGGATCGCTTGCGTAACCCCTGCCCGCGATGCAATTTCCTTTTTCCCTCGGTAAATTTAATTCCCATGACCGCCGCACAAGCAGACCATGCACGTGCCCACAGCGATATCAGAGAATTGCCGGAGGGCTTCAAGCTCGACACCCCACGCATGGAGGACGGAGCCGCGATCTGGCGTATCGCCCGCGACTCCAGGACTCTGGACCTCAACTCCTCCTACAGCTACCTGCTGTGGTGTCGTGACTTCGCCGCCACCTCCGTCGTCGCCCGCGACGCGGAGGGCGAGCCGGCTGCCTTCGTCACCGGCTACATCCGCCCCGAGCGCCCAGAGACCCTCGTGGTCTGGCAGGTCGCCGTCGATGACGCGCACCGTGGCCAGGGGCTGGCGGCCGCTCTCCTGGACGGGCTGACCACCCGCGCTGTGAACGACCTGGGCGTCCGCTACGTCGAGACCACCATCACGCCGGACAACGCCGCCTCCATGCGGCTGTTCGCGTCCTTCGCCGAGCGCCACAGAACCGGGCTCCGGCACGAGGTGCTCTTCGACGCCGGACTCTTCCCCGAGCAGGGCCACGAGCCAGAGGTGCTGCACCTCATAGGCCCGTTCGAGGCGCCACCGGGACGCATGGACTGACCGGGCCCCGGCGGGCAGCAGGACCGGCACCGAACGCCGCGCCCTGTGCGCCCGCGCCCGTGCGGCAGGCCGTATCCGTACGGCCCCACCGTGCAGGGCCCACGGGACCGGAAGTCGCGCACCGCACGCCCCCCGTGCCGAGCCGCGCCGGACCCGCCGCCCCGCCCCCACAGACTTCGCACCTTCTCCGCACTCATCTCCCTGGAGCTTGCCGTGACCATCACCCAGCCCGACCTGAGCGTCTTCGAGACCGTGGAGTCGGAGGTCCGTAGCTACTGCCGCGGCTGGCCGACCGTGTTCGACCGTGCGCAGGGCAGCCGGATGACCGACGAGGACGGCCACAGCTACCTCGACTTCTTCGCCGGTGCCGGATCACTGAACTACGGCCACAACAATCCGGTCCTCAAACGCGCCCTGATCGACTACATCGAGCGGGACGGCGTCACCCACGGCCTGGACATGTCGACCACGGCCAAGCGGGCGTTCCTGGAGTCGTTCCAGAACATCATCCTGCGGCCGCGTGACCTGCCCTACAAGGTCATGTTCCCGGGCCCGACGGGCACCAACGCGGTCGAGGCCGCGCTGAAGCTGGCCCGCAAGGTCAAGGGCCGCGAGTCGATCGTGTCCTTCACCAACGCCTTCCACGGCATGTCGCTGGGCTCGCTCGCCGTCACCGGCAACGCGTTCAAGCGGGCCGGCGCCGGTATCCCGCTGGTGCACGGCACGCCGATGCCGTTCGACAACTACCTCGACGGCCAGACCCCCGACTTCATCTGGTTCGAGCGTCTCCTGGAGGACTCCGGTTCGGGCCTGAACCAGCCCGCCGCCGTCATCGTCGAGACCGTGCAGGGCGAGGGCGGGATCAACGTCGCCCGCGCCGAGTGGCTGCGTCAGCTCGCCGAGGTGTGCAAGCGCTGGGACATGCTGCTCATCGTGGACGACATCCAGATGGGCTGCGGCCGCACCGGTGCCTTCTTCTCCTTCGAGGAGGCGGGCATCGTGCCGGACATCGTCACCGTCTCGAAGTCCATCAGCGGCTACGGGCTGCCGCTGGCGCTGACCCTGTTCAAGCCGGAGCTGGACGTCTGGGAGCCGGGCGAGCACAACGGCACCTTCCGCGGCAACAACCCGGCCTTCGTCACCGCCGCCGCCGCGCTCGACACGTACTGGGCCGACGGGCAGATGGAGAAGCAGACGCTCGCCCGCGGCGAGATCGTCGAGGAGCACCTCAAGGCGATCGTCGAGGAGCACCCGGGGGCCTTCACCGAGTACCGCGGCCGCGGTCTGGTGTGGGGCATGGAGTGCGTCGACAAGAGCCTTGCCAACAAGATCGCCAAGCGCGCCTTCGAGCTGGGTCTGCTGATCGAGACCTCCGGCCCGGAGAGCGAGGTCGTCAAACTGCTTCCGGCGCTGACGACCACACCCGAGGAGCTGGACGAGGGCCTGCGGACCCTCGCCCGCGCGGTCCGCGACTGCGCCTGACCGCGCCCCGGGCCGGCCGGACCCCCGGCCGGCCCCGGTTCCCCGACCGTTTCACAGAAAGGCACGACCACCGTGATCGTCCGATCCTTCAAGGACATCGAGGGCACCGACCGCCACGTCAAGGCCAAATCGGGCACCTGGGAGAGCAAGCGCATCGTGCTCGCCAAGGAGCGCGTCGGCTTCTCCCTGCACGAGACCGTGCTCTACGCGGGCACCGAGACGTCGATGTGGTACGCCAACCACATCGAGGCGGTCGTCTGCACCGAGGGCGAGGCCGAGTTGACCAATGACGAGACCGGCGAGAAGCACCTGATCACGCCGGGCGTGATGTACCTGCTCGACGGCCACGAGAAGCACACCATGCGGATCAAGAAGGACTTCCGCTGCCTGTGCGTCTTCAACCCGCCGGTCACCGGCCGCGAGGACCACGACGAGAACGGCGTCTACCCGCTGCTGACCGAACCCGAGGCGGAGCCCGACCTGGTCTGACCAGGTCGGCGCGTCACCCGTCTGCTCCGTCCGGCAGCCGAGAGGAACGCAACACCGGCAAGTAGCTGATAGCACGTACGAGAGGAGAGGAAGGCAACACCATGACCACCGCACCCGAGCGCACCGCCGACCTGTACCCGACCCGTGGGGCCGCCGAGGTTCTCACTCCGCGGCAGGACCCGGTGGTGTGGTCGCAGCCCGGAGCGGCCGGCCCCTTCGCGCCGTCCGAGCTGAGCGACTTCGAACGCGACGGCTTCTTCGCCATCGAGGAACTCATCACGCCCGACGAAGTCGCGGTGTACCGAGCCGAACTGGACCGGCTGGTGAACGACCCGGAGATGCGGTCCAACCCGCGCTCCATCGTCGAACCCACGACTCAGGACGTCCGGTCCGTCTTCGAGGTGCACAAGATCAGCGAGGTGTTCGCCAAGCTGGTCTCCGATCCGCGCGTGGTGGGCCGCGCGCGGCAGATCCTCGGCTCGGACGTCTACGTCCACCAGTCGCGGATCAACGTCAAGCCGGGCTTCGGTGCGTCCGGCTTCTACTGGCACTCGGACTTCGAGACCTGGCATTCCGAGGACGGTCTGCCCCGGATGCGGACGGTGTCCGTCTCGATCGCGCTGACCGAGAACTACGCCACCAACGGCGGGCTGATGATCATGCCCGGCTCGCACCGGACGTTCCTGGGCTGCGCCGGTGAGACGCCCAAGGACAACTACAAGAAGTCGCTCCAGATGCAGGACGCGGGAACGCCGTCGGACGACGCGCTGACCAAGCTGGCCGAAGCGCACGGCATCAAGCTGTTCACCGGCCGGGCCGGTTCGGCGACGTGGTTCGACTGCAACTGCATGCACGGCTCGGGCGACAACATCACGCCCTTCCCGCGCAGCAACGTGTTCATCGTGTTCAACAGCGTGGAGAACGCCGCGGAGGAGCCGTTCGCGGCGCCGGTCCGGCGCCCGGACTACATCGGTGCGCGGGACTTCACGCCGGTGAAGTAGCCCGGTACGGCACGGGATTCGGTGGCGCGGCCGCCGCACGGGACAGGTCCGTGCGGCGGCCGCGCCGTTGTCGTCACGGGCGGGTGGCGCGCGGCCGTCGCCGTTCTCGTTGCCGTCGGTCAGTCGTCGAGCGCCGGGTAGTCGAGGTAGCCGCTGTCGTCGCCCCCGTAGAAGCTCGCCCGGTCGGGGGTGTTGAACGGGCCGCCGAGGGCGAGGCGGCGGGGCAGGTCGGGGTTGGCCAGGAACTGCCGTCCGAAGGCCAGCAGATCGGCGCTGCCGTCCTCGATCAGGCCCAGGTCCGCAAGGCCCGTGGGGCGGTCGCCGCTGGCCGGATTGAGGACGAAGGTGCCGGTGAAGTGCTTGCGCAGCCGGGCCAGCAGCTCGCGGTCGGGGACGTCGCAGACGTGCAGATAGGCCAGGCCCAGCGGTTCGACGGCTTGGAGCAGGGCGGTGTACTGCGCCTCGGGGTCGGGCTCGTCGATGCCGTTGAAGGGGTTGCCGGGCGAGAGGCGCAGACCGGTGCGGTGCGCGCCGACGGCCTCGGCCACCGCACGGGTCACCGCCACCGCGAAGCGGTTGCGCCGCTCGGCGTCGCCGCCCCATGCGTCCGTGCGCCGGTTGCTGTTGGGCGCGAGGAACTGGTGCACCAGATAGCCGTTGGCGCCGTGGATCTCCACGCCGTCGAAGCCCGCCTCCAGGGCGTTGCGGGCGGCCGCGGCGAAACCGTCGACGGTCTCGTGGATCTCCGCGTCGGTCAGCTCGCGCGGGGTGACGCAGTCCTTCAACCCGTCCTCGGTGAAGACCTGGCCGTCGGCGGCCACCGGGGAGGGGCCCACCGGTATCAGGCCGTCCGGCAGCAGCACCGGATGGCCTATCCGGCCGCCGTGCCACAGCTGCGCGAAGATCCGGCCGCCCGCCTCGTGCACCGCATCGGTCACCCGGCGCCACCCGGCGACCTGGGCGGGAGTGTGCAGGCCGGGGGTGAACGGGTAGCCCTGGCCGACGACGGCGGTCTGGGTGGCCTCGGTGACGATCAGTCCGGCACCGGCGCGCTGGGCGTAGTAGGCGACCATCGAGTCGGTGGGCACCCCGCCGCCCCCGGTGGCGCGGTTTCTGGTCATCGGCGCCATCACGATGCGGTTGGCGAGCGGCAGGCCGGCGAGGTCTACGGGGTCGAACGCGGTGGTCACTGAGGCCCTTTCAACTGCTGTGAGTGTGCTGGCCCTTGTGTCAGCGCACGGCCGGGCGCGGGTATTCCCCGGCGCCGTTCAGATCAGCTTCAGCAACCGGTCGACGTCGTCGGCGGAGTTGTAGAGGTGGAAGGCCGCCCGCAACAGCCCCTCGCGCACCGCGACCTGCACACCGGCTCCGGTCAGCCGCGGCTCCGCGTCCGTCAGACCCGGTGTGGAGACGATCGCCGAGCCGGGCGCGGGGCGGGGCACCAGGCCGCGTTCGGCCAGCCCGGCGCGGTAGCGGTCGGCGAGCGCGGTGTTGTGGGCGTGGATCGCCGCCACGCCCAGCTCCTCGATGAGCGCCAGCGACCGCTCGGCGGCGACATACGAGAAGTGGGCGTGCGGTTCGTCGTAGCGCCGGGCACCGGGGGCCGTCCGCAGCAGCGGGCCGTAGTTCGACGCGGCGAGGTCCTCGCCGGCCACCCAGCCCGCATGCAGCGCCTCGGGCCATGCCTCGCCGCCCGAGGTGCCCTCGCGTCCGAACGCCAGGAAGGTCGTACCGCGCGGGCACAGCAGCCATTTGAAGGCGCCGCACACGACGTGGTCGAAGTCGTCGGCGCGCAGCGGCAGCCAGCCCGCGGCCTGGGTGACGTCGAGATACGTCCGCGCCCCATGGGTCCGCGCGGCCTCCCGTACGGCCGCCAGGTCCGCGATCCGGCCGTCCAGCGACTGCACCGCGCTGAACGCGACCAGCGCGGTCCCCGGCCGGACCTCCTCGGCGAGCCGCTCCAGCGGTACGGTGCGCAGCGTGAGGCCGGGGCGGACGGCGAGCGGATTGACCAGGGAGCTGAAGTCGCCTTCGGGGGCCAGCACTTCGGAGCCGGGTGGCAGGGAGGCGGCGATCAGCGCGGACTGCACCGCGACCGAACCGCCGACGGCTACCCGCTCCTCGGGGAGGCCGACCAGCCGGGCGAAGGCGGCCCGAGAGGCGGCCGCGGGTCCGAAGTAGTCGCGGCCCATGGTCCCGTAGGAGGCCGATTCGTCGAGGGCGGCCCGCAGCGCATCGGCGCTGCTGCGCGGGAGCAGGCCGCTGGCCGCGGTGTTCAGATACGTCGTCTCGGGCGCGAATTCCGCCCCGCCCAGTGGCGCAGGTCGCTGCATGCTCCCACTGTGCGGGACGGTCCGTGCCGCGTCCATGGCACCGCCCGCCACTCAGCTGCCGGGCACCGCGCAGCCGTCGTCCCCGCACACTCCGGCCTCCTCGGCCGCCAACACCTGGACGGCCCCGTCGGCGTGGGCCCGCTCCAGCGCCTGCCGGAAGACCTCGGCGGGCTGGCCGCCCGAGATGCCGTACCTGCGGTCGATGACGAAGAACGGCACACCGGTGGCGCCCAGCTCCGCCGCCTCGCGCTCGTCGGCGCGTACGTCCTGGGCGTACGCCTCGGGATCGGCCAGCACCCGGGCGGCCTCCTCGGCGGGCACCCCGGCCGCGACGGCGATCTCGGTGAGCACCGCGGGGTCGGCGAGCGGGCGGGCCTCGGCGAAGTTGGCTCGGTAGAGGGCGTCGAGCAGCGCGTCCTGGACGCCGTGTGCGTGGGCCAGATGCAGCAGGCGGTGCAGATCGAAGGTGTTGCCGTGGATCCGGTCGGAGCGGTAGTCCAGGCCCTCCCCGGCCGCCGCCTCGGCCACCCGGGCCTCCATGGCCTCGGCCTGCGCGCGGCTGACGCCGTACTTGGCGGCGAGCATGTCGAGCACGGGCACATCGGTGGCCGCGGGCGCCGCGGGGTCCAGCTCGAAGGACCGGTGCACCACCTCGACGCTCTCCCGCTGCGCGAACGCGGCGAGCCCGGCCTCGAAGCGGGCCTTGCCGATGTAGCACCAGGGGCAGGCGATGTCGGACCAGATTTCCACGCGCATGGGGCTTGCTTTCCTCGTTCGGTTCCCGTTGCCGGGTGCGGACCTGCCGCCTCGCCGGCGGACGCCGGTACAACCCGAGGGTGCCGCCGGCTATTCCCCGGGTACGGTCCGGGCATGACCTCGTCACGGGATGCGGGCGGATTCTGGGAGACCACCGGTGCCGCCAAGACCTTCACCCATCCGCTCGACCCGGAGCTGCTGGAGGAGTTCGTGCCCCTGGGCGCGCGGGTGCTGGACTACGGCTGCGGGTACGGCCGGCTGACGGCCGAGCTGGTCGGGCTCGGGTACCGGTCGGTGTGCGGGGTGGACTTCTCGGCGGCGCTGGTGGAGCGGGGGCGGCGGGCGCATCCGGGGGTGGAGCTGCTGCACTGCCCGGGGTTTCCGCTGCCGTTCGAGGATGCGGCGTTCGATGCGGCGCTGCTGTTCGCGGTGCTGACGTGTGTGACCGGGGACGCGGACCAGGAGCGGATCGTGGGGGAGCTGGGGCGGCTGGTGCGGCCCGGCGGCGTGCTGTATCTGAGCGATGTGCCGTTGCAGAGCGATCCGCTCAACCGGGAGCGCTACGAGCGGTTCGCCGGGCGGCACGGCACGTACGGGGTGTTCGAGACGCCCGACGGCGGGGTGTTCCGGCACCATCCGCCGCAGCGGCTGCGGGAGCTGGTGGGCGCGGCCGGCTTCGTGGTGGTGCAGGAGCGGCAGGACATCGTGGGCACGCTGGACGGCCGTACCGTCGGGCGGCTCCAGCTCATTGCGCGGCGGGAGCCGTCAGCGGGAGCGTGAGGGCGAGGTGAGTGGCGTCGGGGGCGGGGCGGCGCCGCGGGTCGGGCCGCCAGCCCAGGCGGGTGTAGAAGGAGCGGGCCCGGTGGTTGTGCCACAGGACGTCGAGGACCGCACGGGAGCAGCCCGCCGCGCGCCAGGCGTGCAGGCAGGCGGTGTGCAGGGAGCGGCCGACGCCGGTGCCCCAGTGGCCAGGGTCGACGTGCAGCTGGTGGAGTTCGGCGGTGGCGGGGCCGTGGACGTCCTGGCGGTAGGCGGCGGCGCCGACGACGGTGTCCTGGCGTACGGCGCACAGGACGGGGGTGCCCTCGGGGCCGAGGACGCGGTGCCAGGCGGTGTGCAGCCGGGTGTGTTCGGCGGCGGTGTCGAAGGGCGCGTCGGGGAAGCGGGCGCGCTGGTAGGCGGCGCGGGCGGCGGTGTGCAGGCGGGCGATGGCCTCCAGGTCCGCGGGGCCGGCGGCGCGGACCTGGAGGGTTCTCTCGTGCGGTGCGGGCACGCCGTTACCCGCTCTCGGGGCGGCCGTCGACGCGGCGGGGCAGGCCGAGCGGGTTGTCCTCGCGCAGCTCGGGCGGGAGCAGGGCGGGCGGGGTGTCCTGGTGGACGACCGGGCGCAGCCAGCGTTCGACGGCGGCGGAGCCGACGGAGGTGGCGGTGGAGGTGGTCGCCGGGTAGGGGCCGCCGTGGTGCTGGGCGGGTGCGACGGCGACGCCGGTGGGCCAGCCGTTGACGACGACGCGTCCGGCGAGCGGGGTGACGTCGGTGAGCAGCCGGGCGCCGCGTCCGGCCGGGTCCGTCCCGGCGCTCTCCGCCTCGCCGAGGTGGAGGGTGGCGGTGAGGGTGCCGGTCAGGCGGGCGAGGACGGCGGCGATCTCGGCGTCGTCGGTGTAGCGGACGAGGACGGTGACCGGGCCGAAGCACTCCTCCAGGAGGAGGTCGTGCGGCCCTTCGGCGGCCAGGCGGGCCGCCGGGACGGTGAGGAAGCCCGCGCTGACGGTGTGCTCCCCGCCCGCGCCCGGGGTCACCGGTGCGTCGACGCCGGGGAGCCGGCCGCGGCTGCTGACGCCGTCGAGGAACGCCTGCCGCATCCGCCGGTCGAGCAGGACGCCCGCCTCGGTGTTGCTGACGGCATCGGTCAGCGCCTTGAGCAGCCGGTCGCCGTGGTCGCCCGCGGGCGCGAGGACCAGTCCGGGCTTGACGCAGAACTGGCCGGTGCCGAGGGTCATCGATCCGGCGAGCCCGGCGCCGATCTGCTCGGCCCGTTCGGCAGCCGCGGCCTCGGTGATCACGACGGGGTTGAGGCTGCCCAGTTCGCCGTGGAAGGGGATGGGGTGCGGGCGGGCCGCGGCGGCGTCGTGCAGGGCGCGTCCGCCGCGTACCGAGCCGGTGAAGCCCGCGGCGGTGATCAGCGGATGGCGGACGAGGTCGAGACCGGCCTGGAAGCCGTGGACCAGGCCCACCACGCCCTCGGGCACACCGGTCTCGGCGGCGGCGCGGCGCAGCAGGGCGGCGCACAGTTCGGAGGTGGCCGGGTGGTCGGGGTGTGCCTTGACGACGACGGGGCAGCCGGCCGCCAGCGCGCTGGCGGTGTCGCCGCCGGGGACGGAGAAGGCGAGCGGGAAGTTGGAGGCGGCGTAGACCGCGACGGTGCCCAGCGGGATCTTGTAGCGGCGCAGATCGGGCCGCGGCGGGGCGAGGGCGGGATCGGCGTGGTCGATCCGTACGTCGAGGAAGGCGCCCTCGTCCACGCTGTCGGCGAAGGCCCGCAGCTGGTAGGTGGTGCGGGCCAGTTCGGCGGTGAGCCGGCCGGGGCCGAGTGCGGTCTCCGCGTCGGCGGCCTCGATGACCGCCTCGCCCGCCTCGTCGAGCAGATCGGCGGCGCGGCGCAGCAGCGCGGCGCGCTGGGGGCGGCCGGCCAGCGCCGTACGCGCCTGATGGGCGGCCCGTACGGTCTGCTCCACCTCTGCCGCTGTGGCCTCCACCGCAACCTGTTCGCGCCGCTTCCCGGTTCGGGGGTCGACGCTCCAGACTGGTGCCGCTGCCGCTGTTGCCACCGTGCATTCCTCCCGCAAGAACACTTGCCGCACCCTGGACGCCGTTCGATATGCTGAACGATGTCCCAGATGCTGAATAACTGGGACTCTATGGCGGTCCGAACTGAGGGGTCAAGGGCGATGTCAGCTGCCGATACCGGTGGATCGCAGGTCAAGTCCGCCGTGCGGACGGTGGAGCTGCTGGAGTACTTCGCGGGCCGCCCCGGTATGCACAGCCTCGCCGCCGTCCAGGAGGCCGTCGGCTACCCCAAGTCCAGCCTCTACATGCTGCTGCGCACCCTGGTCGAGCTGGGCTGGGTCGAGACCGATGCGACCGGGACCCGCTACGGGATCGGCGTGCGCGCCCTCCTGGTCGGCACCTCGTACATCGACGGCGACGAGGTGGTGGCCGCCGCCCGGCCCACGCTGGACCGGCTCTCGGACGACACCACTGAGACCATCCACCTCGCCCGCCTCGACGGCACCAATGTCGTCTATCTGGCCACCCGTCAGTCGCAGCACCATCTGCGCCCCTTCGCCCGGGTCGGCCGCCGGCTGCCCGCGCACTCCACGTCGCTCGGCAAGGCGCTGCTCGCCACGTACACCGACGACCAGGTCCGCGGCATGCTGCCGCCGACCCTCGCCGCGCTGACCGAGCACACGATCACCGACCGCGAGGCGCTGATCGAGGAACTGCACGCGGTGCGCGAACAGGGCTATGCGGTCGACCGCGAGGAGAACACCCTGGGCCTGCGCTGCTTCGGCATCGCGATCCCCTACCGCACGCCGGCGCGCGACGCGATCAGCTGCTCGGTCCCGGTGGCCCGGCTCACCCCGGACCACGAGCAGATGATCAAGGACCTGCTGTTCGACGCCCGCGACCGGCTGACGCTGGCCACCCGCCGGCTCTGAGGCGGCGCCCGCCGCGCCCCACGCCCCCGCGCGGCGCCGCGGCCGTCACCCGTTCGTCCCGGCCGGACGGGCCCGCCCGCCGCCGGGGCGATTAGCTCGGAGACCACAAGGTGCGGGCCTCCCTCCCCGCGGCACAACGGCGTGCCGCAGGCCGCGCTCCGTGGAGGTCCCTGCCATGCGCACCCCGCGATCCTGGCGCCTGCCCCGGCTGGTCACCGGCGCCGCGCTGTCCGCCGCGGTGTTCGGCCTGGCCGCGCCCGCCGTGTCCGCCGGTGACTTCGGCGAGGTGGAGGCCACCCCGCAGCCGGCCCGGGCGGGCGCGCGGGTGTCGCTGGCCACCCGCGACTGCGGGCGCAGCCGTTCGGCGACCATCGACGCCAGCGCGCTGGGCGGGGGCACCCTCACCCTGCGGCCCGCGGGCGACGGGGGCGCGCTGGTCGGCGAGCTGAGCCTGCGGCCGGACACCCGGCCGGGCAACTACGGCATCGGCGGCAGCTGCGCCGACGGCAAGGACCTCACCGGCATGGTCAGCGCGGCCCGCGGTGGGGGCGGCGAACAGCCGGGCCCGGCCGGCGCCGGGCCGGACGAGAGCGCCGAGCACGCCGCCACCAGGCCCGGCCCCAAGCCTCGGGGCGGAATGCGGACCGGCGCCGGCACCCCTGCCGAACGCCCCGGCACCACCGAGGTCCTCCTGGGCACGGCCCTGATGCTGGCCGCCGCCGGGGGCGGCACCTGGGTACTGCGACGGCGTCACCGCCGCGGCGGGAACTGAGCGGCCCCGGCCGGGGCGGCGTCGAAGGGCGCCGCGCCTCATGCCCCCGGGGCGGCCGCGGCCAGGTCCCGCCCGCGCCCGATCAGCCGGGCCAGCCGCTCGATGTGCACCGGGTCGGGCGCCTCCAGCGGCGGCCGGACCTCGCCGACGTCCCGGCCGCGCAGCCGCACCCCGGCCTTGACCAGCGAGACGGCGTATCCGCGGCCCTGGGAGCGCAGTTCGGCCAGCGGCCGGTAGAAGCCGTCCAGGAGGCGGCCGACGGTGTCCTGGTCGCCGGCGAGCAGGGCCCGGCGAAAGGCGAGGGCGATCTCGGGGGCGAAGGCGAAGACGGCGGAGGAGTACCGGCGCACGCCCAGGCCGAGATAGGCGGGGGCGGTCAGTTCGGCGGTGGGCAGGCCGTTGAAGCAGAGGAAGTCCTCGCCGGGGGCCTCGGTGCGCACCGCGCCGAGGATGCGCTGGAGCAGATCGAGGTCGCCCAGGCCGTCCTTGAGGCCGATGATGCCCGGCGTGCCGGCCAGGGCGACGACGGTGGCGGGTTCGAAGACGACGGTGTCGCGCTGGTAGACGATGACCGGAAGCGGTGTGGCGGCGGCGAGTTGGCGGTAGTGCCGCAGCAGGCCCCGCTGCCCGGCGACGACGAGGTACGGGGGCATGGCGAGCAGCCCGTCGGCGCCCGCCTCGTGCGCCAGGCGGGCGAACTGCACGGCGAGCGCGGTGCCGTAGCCCGCTCCGGCGATCACCGGGACGCGGCCCGCGGCCTCCTCGACCGCGACGGCGACGCATGCGGCGCATTCGTCCGGAGTCAGCGCGTGGAACTCGCCGGTGCCGCAACAGGCGAAGACGGCACCCGCGCCCGCCGCGATCCCGTCGCGCACATGACCCCGGAACGCCTCCAGGTCCACGGCGCCGTCCGGTGCGAAGGCGGTCACGGGGAAGAACAGCGGCCCGTCGAGACGGTCGGCGAGCCGGGGGTGCGCGGTCATGGTCCCTCCCTGACGAATGCGTGCGGCGCCCCGGTCGGAACGCACGTCACATGGCTGACGGCAAGCGGATTCACCGCGCCGGTCAAGTGTCTTGACCGGGTGTGCCCGCCTTCCTAGCGTGCCCACGCATGTGAATGCCAGCCATCCATACGGCCATCCGGTCGCGAAGGAGTCCCGCCCATGCCCGCACCCCGCACCGTTCTGCTCACCGGCGCCGCCGGCGGTCTCGGCACCCTGATGCGCGAGCTGCTGCCCCCGTACGGCTACCGGCTCCGGCTCTTCGACCGGCGGCCGGTCGACGGCGCACCGGATGCCGTCATCGCCGACCTGAGCGACAAGGAGGCGCTGCGCGCGGCCGTGGCCGGGGTCGACGCCATCGTGCATCTCGCGGGGATCTCCCTGGAGGCCCCGTTCGAGAAGATCCTGCGGTCCAACATCGGGGGCACCTACCACCTCTACGAGGCGGCCCGCGAAGCCGGGGTCCGCCGGGTCGTCTTCGCCTCCTCCAACCACGCCGTCGGCTTCACCCCGCGCCCCGAGGACGGCTCCGCAGCCATCCCCGTGAACACCCCGCGCCGCCCCGACACCTACTACGGCCTGTCCAAGGGCTTCGGAGAGGACCTGGCGTCCCTCTACTGGGATCTGCACGGCATCGAGACCGTCTCGGTGCGCATCGGCTCCTGCTACCCCGCGCCCACCTCCGTGCGGATGCTGTCGATCTGGCTGAGCCCCGGCGACTGCGCCCGCCTGCTGCACGCCGCCCTCACCGCCCCCGGTGTCGGCCACACCGTCGTCTACGGCTCCTCCGCCAACACCCGCCTGTGGTGGGACCTGTCCGCCGCCCGCGCCCTCGGCTACGACCCCCAGGACGACTCCGAGCCGTACGCCGCCGAACTGCTCGCCGCCCAGGGGCCACTCGACCCCGCCAACCCCGAACACGCCCACCTGGGCGGCGCCTTCTGCACCGACCCGCCCCGGTGGCCGCACTGAACCGGGGGCGGTGACGGGGGCGCGGGGGCCCCGTGAACCGGCCGCCGGGAACGTGGCGCGCACCACGCCGTGCAACCGGTCCGCTTCCGGCGACGTCCTCGTGTACGGACCGGCCCGCAGGGCAGGAACCTTTTGGCGGGACCTCACGGCAGGAACGAGGAAGGCATCATGGGCATCATCACGTGGCTCGTACTGGGGCTGATCGCGGGCCTGGCGGCCAAGATCCTGCTGCCGGGGCGGGATCCGGGCGGCGTGGTCGGCACGACCCTGATCGGTATCGCCGGCTCGTTCATCGGCGGCTGGCTGTCCACGAAGTTCCTGCACCGCCCGATCCCCCAGAACATCGGCGAACCGTCCATGTGGATCGCCGCGATCGCCGGCTCCCTGGTCCTGCTGATCGCCTACCGCCTGCTGTTCGGCAACTCCCGCGAACGGCGCTGAGAACGGCCGACGGGCGCGCAACCGGGAACGGCGGCGCCCTGGTGCGCCGTTGACGGCGAGTAATGGAACCGCAAAGGCGCGCCGTTCGTTACCCCTGATATGACCGCTATGACTCCCGGCTCGAACCTCCCGCTCACCACGGCGCGGGTGGCGGTGGATGTCACCGCCCCCGCGCGACTGGATGTCTCGGGCCTGCTGCTCACCGCCCACGGCAAGGTGCGCTCCGACGCGGACTTCGTCTTCTACAACCAGCCCGGCGGCCCCGGGGTGACGCACTCCGCGGCGGCCGGCGGCCGCGGCGACACCATCACGGTGGACACCGCGGCGGTGCCCGCGGAGATCGAGAAGATCGTGGTCACCGCGAGCCTCGACGCACCCGGCGCCACCTTCGCGGGCACCGAGCCGACCGGCACGGTCCGCAGCGCCGACGACGGCAGCGTGCTCGCCACCTTCACCCCGCCGCGGCTGGGCCCGGAGACCGCGCTGGTCGTCATGGAGATCTACCGCCGCAACGGCGCCTGGAAGGTCCGCGCGGTCGGCCAGGGCTACGCCAACGGGCTCGCCGGGATCGCCACCGACTTCGGCGTGACCGTGGACGAACCGGCCGCCGCCCCGCAGACGCCGCCGGCCCCGGCCGCGCCGCCCGCCCCCGCCGCTCCCCCGGTGGCGCCCGCCCCGGCCCAGGCCGCCCCGCCCGCGCCGCCGGCTCCGCCCGCGCCGGCCCCCGCGGCCCCCGCGGCCCCGGGCACCGGCAAGGTCAACCTCGACAAGGGCCGGGTCAGCCTCCGGAAGAACCAGACCGTCTCCCTCATCAAGGGCGGCCGGCCGCTGCTCGGTTCGGTCTCCATGGGCCTGGGCTGGGAGCCCGCCTACCGGGGCAAGGACATCGACCTCGACGCGTCCGTGATCGCCTACGGCCCGGACCGCAAGAAGATCGACAACTGCTTCTTCGGCAAGCTGATGATCCTCAACGGTGCCATCCAGCACTCCGGCGACAACCTCACCGGCGACGGCTCCGGCGACGACGAGTCCATCACCGTCCACCTCGGCGGCCTCCCCCAGGAGGTCACCGGCCTGGTCTTCACCGTGAACTCCTTCTCCGGCCAGAAGTTCTCCGACGTCGCCAAGGCGTACTGCCGGCTGTCGGACGCGACCACCGGCGAGGAACTGGTCCGCTTCGACCTCACCCACGGCGAGCCGCGCACCGGCGTGCTGATGGCCAAGCTCATCCGCCAGTTCTCCGGCGAATGGGAGATGACCGCGATGGGCGAGTTCGTCGACGCCCGCACCGTGCGCGGCATGATCAAACCGGGCGCCGCGGCCCTGTGACCCCGGCCGCGGGGTGCGGGGGCACCGGCCCGCCGGTCGTCGGCGGGCCCCCCGGCGGCGCCCGCCGCCGCTACCGCCCGGAGCCGACCCGCTGCCACGGACCCGTGATCGCCAGCATGATCCCCGGCTCCTGGATGTTGGCGAACAGCGTCCGCCCGTCGGGCGAGAACACCGGCCCGGTGAACTCGCTGAACTCCGGCTCGTCCGCGGTGCCGATGTTGAGCTCGTTGCGGGCGAGGGGATAGGTCCGCCCGTCCTCCGTCGCCCCGAGAAGGTGCTGGAGGCCCTCGCCGTCCTCGGCGATGATCAGGCCGCCGTACGGGGAGACGCTGATGTTGTCCGGGCCGTCGAACGCGCCGTCCCGGTCCGGGTCGGGGTTGACGCCGAAGCGGATCTTCAGCGTCAGCGTCCGCCGCCGCGGGTCGTAGAACCACACCTGCCCGTCGTGCCGGCCCGGGCTCTCCTCGCGGGCGTAGGACGACACCACATACGCGCCGCCGTCCGCCCACCACATGCCCTCCAGCTTGCGGGCGCGGGTGACCTCCCCCGCCGCGAACTGCTTGCGGACCGAGACCGTCCGGGCGTCGCGGTCGGGCACCTCGATCCAGTCGACGCCGTAGACCGTGCCGACCTTGGTGGCGCGCGAGAGATCGTCGACGTACCGGCCGCCGGAGTCGAAGCACTGGGGGGCCGCGAGCACGCCCGCGTCCTCGGCCAGGGTGCGCAGTCGGCCGCGGCCGTGCTCGAAGCCCTTGGGCGGAGTCCAGCGGTAGAGCAGGCCGTTGGGGCCCGCGGCGTCCTCGGTCAGATAGAGATGGCCGCGCTTCGGGTCGACGACCACGGCCTCGTGGGGGTAGCGGCCCAGCGCCTTGACGGGCTTCGGGTCACGGCCGGCCGCCCGGTCGTGGGGATCGACCTCGAAGACATAGCCGTGGTCCTCGGTCATGCCGTGGTCGCCGGCCTTGTCCTCGTTCTCCTCGCAGGTCAGCCAGGTGCCCCAAGGAGTCGTACCGCCCGCGCAGTTGGTGGACGTCCCCGCGATGCCGACCCATTCGCCGACCGGCGTACCGTCCTTGGCGACCTCCACGACCGTGCAGCCGCCGGCCGCCGCCGGGTCGTAGACCAGGCCTTCGGCGA
The DNA here is from genome assembly GCF_002082195.1 of Streptomyces gilvosporeus. Classification (GTDB taxonomy): domain Bacteria; phylum Actinomycetota; class Actinomycetes; order Streptomycetales; family Streptomycetaceae; genus Streptomyces; species Streptomyces gilvosporeus. The sequence continues at coordinate 2,621,862 of NZ_CP020569.1, forward strand.
GCGGCACCGGGTGCGGCCAGTCGGCGCGCGGGCCCTTGAGCTCGTGGTTGTTGACGAGCAGCGTGGTGCCGCGGGGGCCGGCGAAGGTGCCGGTGCCGTCGTGGTTCGAGGGAGTGGACTCGCCGCTCTCCAGCGTGGTCACCCCGGTGCGGGTGATGATCCGGTACGAGAATCCGGCGGGCAGCGCGAGGATGCCGTCCGGGTCCGGCAGGAGCGGGCCGTAGCCGAGGGCGGTGCCGTCCGCCGCGTCGTCGGGGTCCGCCTGCGGGAGCTCCGCGCCGAGCGCGCCGGGCGCGGTGGCCAGGACGCCGACGCTGCCGGCCAGCGCCACCGAGGCGCCGGTGAGGGCGGAGCGCCTGGCGAAGTGTCTCCGGGTGAGCGGCATTGTCATCTCCTGGACGGCCGGTGGCTTCCCCTGTGTTCTGCGCCGCACACTGTCGTGCTCTGTCGAACTCCAGTTGAACGCCGTCCTACGGCCAGGAAGCGGTTGGCCGCCCGCGCCCCGCGGCACACACCACGGCGGGCGGCCGCACCGGCCGCCCGCCGTACACCGGGAACACCCCGTCCGGGGGCTCAGACCGCCCGGGGCTCAGGCCGTCCGGCGCGAGCGTGCCTTGAACGCGGCCTTACGGGCATCCTTGGCGGCCTTCTTGTCCGGGTGCAGCCGCCCCATCGCCTCCAGGACGTCCGCGGTCGCCGGGTGGTCCACCCGCCAGGCGGCCTCGAAGAACCCGCTGTGCTGTTCGGTCAGGCCCGCCACCAGATCGCGCAGCTCGGCCGCCGCCTCGTCGTCCGCGCTCTCCAGCTGCGCGGCGATGGTGTCCACCGTCAACCAGAAGATCATGTCCTGGGTCGGCTCGGGGATGCCGGGCAGCGCCCGTTCGGCGAGCCAGACCCGGGCCAGACCGCCCAGCTGCCGGTCGTCGAGCACCTCGCGCAGCGCGGTCTCGGCCTCCGGCGCGACCAGGGAGAGGGTCTGCTGGGCGGCGAGCCGGCGGCCGGGGGCGCGGTCGTCGTCGCCGCGGGCGGCCGCCAGCAGATCGCGGGCCGCCTCCAGCGGGCTGCGGGCGGCGAGCCACAGCTCGGACTCGGACTGGGCGAGCGCCTCGGGGTACTCGGGCAGCGCGTCCAGCAGGACGTCGGCGCCCTTGTCGCTGAGGTCGCCGACGGCCGGGGCGTCCACCCCCGCGTCCAGCATCCGGGCGCGCACCGCATACACGCCGAGCGGGGTCAGGCGGACCATGCCGTAACGGGAGACGTCCTCGTCGGTGAGCGGCTCGGCCGCGGTCACCGTCTCGCCCTGCTCGTCCAGCTCCTCGATCAGCGCCTCGTCGACCGGCCGGTAGGCCACCAGCCCGATCGGCTCCAGCACCCGGAACTGGTCGTCCAGCCGCATCATCGCCTCGGAGACCTCTTCGAGGACGTCATCGGTGGGCTCGTCCATATCGTCCGGGACGATCATGGACGCGGCCAGGGCGGGCAGCGGAACGGCCTGGTCGGGGCTCTCGGCGAGGGCGGTGAGCAGATAGAGGTTGCCGAGGATGCCGTCGAGCAGCTCGGCCTCCTCCTCCGGGTTCCAGTCGATCGCGTCCAGGTCCAGCTCGCCGCCCTCGGCGATCTGGTCGGCGATATCGGCGAGGTCGGGGGCGGCCGCGTCGGCGAGCACCGTTTCCATGCCCTCCAGCCAGATGTCGAGGATGTCGTGCGGGCTGCCGGAGGTGAGCAGGCCCAGCTCCTCGCCGGGGCGGGCGGTGCCCGCCGCCGCGTCGGCGGCGGCGTCCTCCTCGCCGGGGTGCTCCGTGATCTCCACCAGCCCGGTGTCCACCGCCAGCTGCCATGCCTCGGCGGTGTGGGCCGGGCCGTCCTCGTCGTCCGCCAGTCCCAGGAGAACGGTGGCCTCGCCCAGCGCCTCCGGAAGGATCTCGCCGCCGGCACCGACGGGCACGCCCCGCTCGGCCCAGCGGGCGAGCTTGGCGGCGCGGGCCATCAGCGGGGCGCCGAGCGCCTCCCGGGCCAGCTCCGCTTCGGAGTGCAGCCGCACCGGCGGCAGGGTGGGGCGGTCTGCGGACATGAACGGTCAGCTCCTCGGGGACGACGTGCGGGTGCGCCGCCCCAGCGTAGACGGAATTCGCCGCATCTCGGGCGGTTCACCCTCCCGTAGGCCGCCGGACACCCGGAAAACCTTGACAACTCCCTTGTGCAGAACGGAGATTGACGCGCGTAGCACAGCGCCGTCCCGCACGCTCGCACGCACTGTTGCTCCATCCCCCACACTCCCTCGGAGGCACAGCATGCCATCTGGTCGTTCGCTCCGCAGGCCCGCCGCCATCGGCGCGGTGGCCGCGGCCGCCCTCGCCGGCGGCCTGGTCACGGCCACCCAGTCCGCCACCGCGGCCGGCACCCGGATCCACGACATCCAGGGCACCACCCGCATATCCCCGCTCGCCGGCCAGCAGGTCAGCGACGTACCGGGCACGGTCACCGCGGTCCGCTCCTTCGGCTCGGCGCGGGGCTTCTGGCTACAGGACCCGCATCCGGACTCCAACGACGCCACCAGCGAGGCCGTCTTCGTCTACACCGGCAAACAGACGCCGAAGGTCGAGGTCGGCAACGCGCTCACCGTCAGCGGCACGGTCAGCGAGTACTACCCCGGCGGCAAGAACGCCGGCCTCCAGTCCGTCACCGAGATCACCGGCGCCACCTGGAAGGTCACCGCCGCCAAGGCCCCGCTGCCGGCTCCGTTCAAGCTCAACGCGTCCTCGATACCGGGCACTTACGCTCCCGACGCGCGCGGCAAGAGCATCGAATCCCTCACCCTGCGGCCCGACAAGTACGCCCTGGACCGCTACGAGTCCCTGGAGGGCATGCGGGTCGCGGTCGTCAACCCCCGCGTCGTCGGCCCCACCAACCCCCATAACGAGCTGTGGATCACCGCCGATCCGGACCATGACCGCACCGCCCGCGGCGGGATGCTCTACGGCTCGTACGCGGACCCCAACGGCGCCCGGGTCAAGGTCCAGTCGCTGATCCCCTTCTCCCAGCACCCGTTCCCCCAAGCCGATGTCGGCGACCAACTGGCCGGCACCACCGCCGGGCCGCTGGACTACGACAACTTCGGCGGCTACACCGTCCAGGCCACCACGCTGGGGTCGCTGACCGGCCACGGCCCGGCCCCGGAGACCACCCGCAAGCAGAAGTCCGACGAACTGGCCGTGGCCACGTACAACGTCGAGAACCTCTCCCCCGCGACCCCGCAGGCCAAGTTCGACCGGCTGGCGAAGGCGCTGGTGAAGAACCTGTCCGCGCCGGATGTGGTCGCACTGGAGGAGGTCCAGGACGACAGCGGCCCGAAGGACGACGGCACGGTCACCGCCGGGACCACGCTGAAGAAGCTCACCGACGCGATCAAGGCGGCGGGCGGTCCGGCGTACGAGGCGCGGCAGATCGACCCGGTCAACGACCAGGACGGCGGGCAGCCCGGCGGCAACATCCGGGTCGCGTTCCTCTTCAACCCCCAGCGGGTCGGGTTCACCGACATCAAGGGCGGCAACGCCACCACGCCGGTGAAGGTCGTCTCCGACCACGGCAAGGCCACGCTGTCCGCGTCCCCGGGCCGTATCGCGCCCACCGACCCGGCGTGGAAGACCAGCCGCAAGCCGCTGGTCGGGCAGTTCTCGCTCAAGAGCCGTCCGGGCAGCCGGGTGTTCGTGGTCGCCAACCACTTCGACTCCAAGGGCGGCGACCAGGGCCTCGACAGCCGCTTCCAGCCGCCGGCCCGCAGCTCCGAGGTCCAGCGCACCGCGCAGGCGAAGCTGGTCAACGGCTTCGTCAAGGATCTGCTGGGCAAGGACCCCAAGGCCGAGGTGGTCGTCGTCGGCGACCTCAACGACTACCAGTTCTCCCCCGCCCTGAAGGACCTCACCGACGGCGGGGTGCTCACCGACCAGGTGAACCGGCTGCCCCGGGCCGAGCGCTACGGCTACGTCTACCAGGGCAACTCCCAGGTCCTGGACCACATGCTCACCAGCAAGGCGCTCGCCGGGCCGGACTACGACATCGTCCACATCAACTCCGAGTACGCCGACCAGGCCAGCGACCACGATCCGCAGGTGCTGCGCATCCGGCCGTAGGCTCCGTCGCCCACCCGTCACGGCATGACGCGGCCACCGCCCCCTAGGGTGCGGCGGCCGCGTCGCTGCCCGGGTCAGTACCCCGGCTGCGGCGCCTGGGCCCGCATCTCCTCGGGCTCCTGCTCGTCGGCCGGCAGGAGGTCCCGCACCAGCAGCGTCGCACCCGCGACCGCGCCCGGCATCAGCACCACCGCCACGAACGGGATCAGGAACAGCAGCACCACCGGGGTGCCGAAGCCGACGGCGAGGGCCTTGCGGCCGCGCAGCAGCCGCAGCCGCTCGCGGACCGGGATGTCCCGGCGCTGCATCGCCACCGACGTGAGCTCGACGGCGAGGAAGAAGCCGTTGACGCAGAAGCCGACGACCGGGATCACCGTCTGCCCGAGGAACGGCACGAAGCCCAGCGCGAACAGCAGGATCCCGAACCCGGCCGCCCGCAGCAGCACATGCACGCTGTCGCACAGTGCGATCCAGATCTCCCGCCACAGCGGCCGGTCCGCCCCCTCGGGACAGCCGCCCTCGTCCTTCTCCACCTGCTCGGACAGCGACTCGTAGAAGGGGTCGCCGATCACCAGCGTGACGGCGGTGAAGGTCAGTACGGACAGCAGCAGCGCGCCCGCGAACAGCAGCGCGACGAAGAGCCCGCGCAGCAGCCCCTGCCAGGGCGCGCCCCAGCCGTCGGCGAACGGCGTCGCCCAGGCGGCGATATCGCCGGAGAACAGGGCGAGCACGGTGAGCACCGCCCCGTAGAGCACCAGGGCGATCAGCGCGGGAATCAGCCCGAACCCCCACCACCGGCCGTGCCGGGCGACCCAGCGCTGCCCCTTGCCCAAGTACCGTATCCCCGCTGCCAGATCACGCATACGGCCAAGCCTATCGGCGCGCGCCGCGGCCTCCGCCCACTGCCTCCGGGCCGGGACGGGCCGGTCCGGTGTCGCGGTGGCCGGGCAGCACCCGCAGCCGGCCGCCGCCGATCCGCACGAAGTCCTCGAAGCTCACCTGGCCGTGCCCGGCCGCGCAGTCGCCGCAGCGGCCGGACATCCCCCGCCAGCCGGTCCGTCCCCAGCCGGCGTCCACGAAGACCTCCGGCGGCCGCCCGCAGCCGCACGGCGCGATCCGCGCCACCCGCACCCGCTGGCGGGCATGGCGCATCCCGCGTTCGAAGCGGATGTAGGGGCCGAGCACCGCGATCTCCAGGATCGCCGCCCGGCGGTGGGTACCGGAGCGGGCCAGGGCGAACGCCTGGGCGAAGGTGTGCAGACAGGAGAAGCCGCAGTCGCAGCGCAGCGCCGGAGCGCGGTGCCGCCGCCCGTACTGGCAGCGCGCCTCGTCGACCACCCCGTAGGGCTGGGCCCCGCCGGTGGTGATCCCGGCGAACCCGATCCGGCCGCAGTCCTCCGCCAGCACCGGATGGGCGAGCTGGTATCCCCGGGGCGGTTCGGCGGGGCGTTCCCGCGGCAGGCGCCGCATCATCGGCCGACCAGCGCCCCGACGAACGGCCGCGCCGCCTGCCCGGCACAGGCCACCGCCACCTCGTCCAGCGGCACGACGGCCGCCCAGGCCCCGGCCCCCCACTCCTCGGCCAGCACCTCGCCGGCCTCTGGTCCCACTTCCTCCGCGACGCCGACAGCGAGCGGTTTGCCCAGCCTCATGGAGCCTCCCGGCACGGTCCGTAGTACACCGTTCCCGCCATGGTGGACCAGCCCCGGCCCCGCCGACAGCAGCGCACTGCGGCCCCGGGCCCCGCGCCGGGTGCATACGCTGCCCTGCGCCCGCGCACGGCCCGGACACCATCCCCCACAGGTCACCCACCGGCCCCGTCCGCCGCAGGGCGACGGCCCGGCGGAATGCCCGCCGGGCCGTTCGACGCCGTACCGGTGGCGTCAGTTGTGGCTGTGCAGGATCTCGTTGAGACCGCCCCAGGCCGCCTTGTTCGGGCGGGCCTCGACGGTGCCGGTGGTGGAGTTGCGGCGGAAGAGGATGTTGTCGCCGCCCGAGAGCTCCAGCGCTTTGACGATCTGTCCGTCCGGCATGGTGACCCGGGTGCCCGCGGTCAGGTACAGACCGGCTTCCACGACGCATTCGTCGCCCAGCGCGATACCGATACCGGACTCGGCGCCCAGCAGACAGCGTTCGCCGATCGAGATGATCTGCTTGCCGCCGCCGGAGAGGGTGCCCATGGTCGAGGCGCCGCCGCCGATGTCGGTGCCGTCGCCGATGACGACGCCCGCGCTGATCCGGCCCTCGACCATGGAGGTGCCCAGCGTCCCGGCGTTGAAGTTGACGAAGCCCTCGTGCATGACGGTGGTGCCGGCCGCCAGGTGGGCGCCCAGCCGCACCCGGTCGGCGTCGCCGATGCGCACGCCGGCGGGGGCGACATAGTCGGTCATCCGCGGGAACTTGTCGACGCTGGTGACCATCAGGTGGAGCCCCTCGGCGCGGGCGTTGAGGCGCGCCGTCTCCAGCCGGTCGACGGGCACCGGGCCCAGCGAGGTCCAGGCGACGTTCGCCAGCAGGCCGAAGATGCCCTCCAGGTTCTGGCCGTGCGGCTTGACCAGGCGGTGGCTGAGCAGGTGGAGGCGGAGGTAGGCGTCGTGGGCGTCCAGCGGCTTGTCGTCCAGCGAGGAGATGACCGTGCGGACGGCCACGACCTCCACCTCACGGACCGGGTCGGGGCCGATCGCCTTGAGCACGGCGTCGCCGAGCAGCTCGGCGGCGCGGTCGTCCTCCAGCCGCTCGGTACCGGCCGGGCCGGGGCTGTCGGCGGTGGCCGGCACCAGCTGGGGGGCCGGGTACCAGGTGTCGAGGACGGTGCCGTCGGAGGCGAGGGTGGCGAGGCCGGCGGCAACGGCGCCGGTGGTACGGGGAGAGGAAGCAGCATCGGTCATGCTCGAAACCTAACCGGACGGCCCCCGCCGAGGCGAACCGGTCTCAGCGACCGGTCCGCGGCCGTGCGGTCGCACAACCGGGTTCGTAGGGGAGCACGAACCGGATCGCCGCTTCGCAGGGCCGTACGGGCCGGTTTGCCGTCCCGTCCGGCGCCGGGCTCAGGCCAGCACACCGGCCAGCCCGGCCCGTACCGCGGCGGGTTCGAAGGGCTGCCCGGTGAGCAGATGCTGGAGCAGCACCCCGTCCAGGAACGCCACCACGGCCCGCGCGGTGCGGTCGTCGCCGATCCGGCGGCCGAGCAGCCGCACCATCTCGTCCAGGCATTCCGCGGCGATCGGCCGCACCGCCTCGCGCCGCAGCGCGGTCAGATACAGCTCGTACTCCAGCTCCACCCGCGACCGGTCCCCGGCCAGCGTCTCCCCGACCAGCTCGGCCACCTGCTCCGCGAGCGGCACCGCGGGGTCGATCCGCTCCACCCAGCGCGCGAAGTCCGCCAGGCACACCCCGTTGACCTGCCGCAGCGCGGCGACCAGCAGATCGTCCAGGCTCGCGAAGTGGTACGTCGTCGACCCCAGCGGCACCTGGGCCGCGGCGGCCACGGCGCGGTGGCTGAGCCCCGCGATCCCCCGCTCGCCGACCACCGCGATCGCCGCATCGATGATCCGCTGCCGTCTTTCCGGGTCGTAGCGCCGCCGTCCCATCAGTGCGCCCCGCCCATGTTCAGCACCACGACCCCGGCGATCACCAGCAGCACTCCCAGGATCCTCAGCGGGCTGGCGCTCTCCCCCAGGAACACGATCCCGATCGCGGCGATGACGGCCGTCCCGGTCCCCGCCCAGATGGCGTACGCGGTGCCCACGCTCATGGTCTTCAACGTCTGCGCCAGCAGCGCAAAGGCCAGCAGATAGCCGACCGTGGTGCCCACCGACGGCCACAGCCTGGTGAAACCGTCGCTGTATTTCATCGAGGTGGTCGCGAGGATCTCGGACACTATCGCCCCTGCCAGCGTCAGATAGCCCATGCGTACGAGCGTACACAACGTTGTGTACGACCGTACACAACGCCTGGCAGGCTCCGTGAAACGGCGAAACGGCCGCGCCCGCCGGGAGGTCCCGGTGAACGCGGCCGTATCGGCGCGGCGGAGGCGGTCGCCTCAGACGTTGAAGCCCAGCGCGCGCAGCTGCTCACGGCCGTCGTCGGTGATCTTGTCCGGGCCCCACGGGGGCATCCAGACCCAGTTGATCTTCAGCTCGTTGACGATGCCGTCGGTGGCCGACTTCGCCTGGTCCTCGATGACGTCGGTCAGCGGGCAGGCCGCGGACGTCAGCGTCATGTCGATGGTGGCGATGTTGGCGTCGTCGATGTGGATGCCGTAGATCAGGCCGAGGTTGACGACATCGATGCCCAGCTCGGGGTCGACGACGTCGTAGAGGGCCTCACGGACCTCTTCCTCCGAGGCCGGCTTGGTGGTCGTTTCGGTCATGCGGTCTTCGCCTCCTCGGAGAGGGCCTTGGCCGTGGCGTCCTTCCAGGCCATCCAACTGAGCAGGGCGCACTTCACGCGCGCCGGGTACTTGGAGACGCCGGCGAAGGCCACGGCGTCCTCCAGCACCTCCTCCATGGCGTCATCCGGCTCCATCTGGCCCTTGGACTGCATCAGCTCCAGGAAGGTCTCCTGGATCTTCTGCGCCTCGCCGAGCTGCTTGCCGACGAGCAGGTCGTTGAGGACGGACGCGCTGGCCTGGCTGATGGAGCAGCCCTGACCCTCGTACGACACGTCCTCGATCGTCGCGCCGTCCAGGCGGACGCGCAGCGTGATCTCGTCGCCGCAGGTCGGGTTGACATGGTGCACCTCGGCGTCGCCGTCCCGAAGACCGCGCCCGTGGGGGTGCTTGTAGTGGTCCAGGATGACGTCCTGGTACATGGAATCCAGCTTCACGGCTTTGTCAGTCCTCGCCTCATCCGCTGTGCTTGATTAACCGAAAAAGTTGCGGACGTGCTCCAGGCCCTCGACCAAGGCGTCGACCTCGGCGGGGGTGGAGTACAGATAGAACGACGCTCGCGTGGTCGCAGGAATTCCGTAGCGCAGGCAGACCGGACGCGCGCAGTGGTGACCCACCCGGACCGCGATGCCCTGCTCGTCCAGCACCTGGCCGACGTCGTGCGGGTGGATGTCGCCGAGGGTGAAGGAGATCGTCGCCCCGCGGTCCTCGGCCGTGCTGGGGCCGACGATGCGCAGGTCGGGGACCTCCAGCAGCCGCTTGACGGCGTACTCGGTGATCGCGTGCTCATGCGCGGCGATCTTGTCCATACCGATCGCGGTGAGGTAGTCCACGGCCGCGCCGAGGCCGACGGCCTGGGCGATCGGGGGCGTACCGGCCTCGAACTTGTGCGGGGCGGGGGCGTAGGTCGAGGAGTGCATGGACACCGTCTCGATCATTTCGCCGCCGCCGAGGAACGGCGGAAGGTCCTCCAGCAGCTCCTGGCGGCCCCACAGGACGCCGATGCCGGTCGGGCCGCACATCTTATGGCCGGTGAAGGCGACGAAGTCGGCCTGGAGCGCCTGGACGTCCAGCACCATGTGCGGGGCGGCCTGGGAGGCGTCGATGCAGACCAGCGCGCCGACCTCCTGGGCCCGCCGGACGATCGTCTCTACCGGGTTGATGGTGCCCATGATGTTGGAGACCAGCGTGAAGGAGACAATCTTCGTCTGCTCCGTGATGATCTCGTCGATGTTGGACAGGTCGAGGCGGCCGTCGTCGGTGATGCCGAACCACTTCAGCTTCGCGCCGGTGCGCTGCGCGAGCAGCTGCCACGGGACGATGTTGGAGTGGTGCTCCATCTCCGTGATGACGATCTCGGTCTCGCGGTCCACGCGGTAGGGCTCGTCGGCCCAACCGAGCATGTTGGCCACGAGGTTGAGCGACTCCGAGGCGTTCTTGGTGAAGATCACCTCGTCGCGGCTCGGCGCGTTGATGAAGGTCGCGACCTTGTCACGGGCGCCTTCGTACAGCGCCGTGGCCTCCTCGGCGAGCACGTGCACGCCGCGGTGGACGTTGGCGTTATGCCGTTCGTAGTAGGCGTTCAGGGCGTCCAGGACCTGGCGCGGCTTCTGCGAAGTCGCCGCGTTGTCCAGGTAGACGACCTTCTTCCCGTCGTGGATCTGGCGGTCCAGAAGGGGGAAGTCCTTACGGATCGCCTCGGTGTCGAGGAGGCCCGGCAGCTGTGTCACGCGGTTGCGCCACCCTTCGTGTATGCCTCGTAGCCCTCGGCCTCGAGCTTGTCGGCGAGCTCGGCGCCGCCGGACTCGGCGATCCGGCCGTCGGCGAAGACGTGGACGTGGTCGGGCTTGATGTAGCGCAGGATGCGCGTGTAGTGGGTGATCAGCAGGGTGCCGACCTGACCGGTCTCGCGGACGCGGTTGACGCCCTCGGAGACGATGCGCAGCGCGTCGACGTCGAGGCCGGAGTCGGTCTCGTCGAGGATCGCGATGGCGGGCTTGAGCAGCTCCAGCTGGAGGATCTCGTGGCGCTTCTTCTCACCGCCGGAGAAGCCCTCGTTGACGTTGCGCTCGGCGAAGGCGGGGTCCATGTGCAGGCGCTCCATGGCCTCCTTGACCTCCTTGACCCACAGCCGCAGCTTGGGGGCCTCGCCGCGGATGGCGGTCGCGGAGGTGCGCAGGAAGTTGGAGACGGAGACGCCGGGGACCTCGACCGGGTACTGCATGGCGAGGAAGACGCCGGCGCGGGCGCGCTCGTCGACGGACATCTCCAGGACGTCCTCGCCGTCGAGGGTGACGGTGCCGCCGGTGATCGTGTACTTGGGGTGACCCGCGAGGGAGTAGGCGAGGGTCGACTTGCCGGAGCCGTTGGGGCCCATGATGGCGTGCGTCTCGCCCTGCTTCACGGTCAGGTCGACGCCCTTCAGGATCTCGCGCTGGCCGTTCTCGGCCTCGACGGAGACGTGCAGGTCGTGGATCTCAAGCGTTGCCATGGGTGACTCAGGACTCCTGGGTGACGGAGACGAGCACGTCGTCCCCTTCGATCTTTACGGGGTATACGGGGACGGGGCGCGTCGCGGGAAGGCCGCTGGGCTTGCCGGTGCGCAGGTCGAAGCTCGAACCGTGCAGCCAGCATTCGATCGAGCAGTCCTCGACCTCGCCCTCCGAGAGGGAGACATTGGCGTGCGAGCAGATGTCGTTGATGGCGAACACCTCGCCCTCCGTGCGGACGAGGGAGACGGGGGTGCCGTCGATCTCGACCCGCTTGGGGGTGTCCTCCTCCAGCTCGCTGAGCGCCGCTGCGCGTACGTAGCTCATACCGCGGACGCTTCCAGCTCGGCCTCGATCTTGCTCATCAGGCGCTCTTCGACGTCCGGGAGGCCGATCTGCTGGACCAGCTCGGCGAAGAAGCCGCGCACGACCAGCCGACGGGCCTCGTCGGCCGGGATGCCGCGGGCCATCAGGTAGAAGAGCTGCTCGTCGTCGAAGCGGCCGGTGGCCGAGGCATGGCCGGCGCCGACGATCTCGCCGGTCTCGATCTCCAGGTTGGGCACCGAGTCGACCCGCGCGCCGTCGGTCAGGACGAGGTTGCGGTTGAGCTCGTAGGTGTCCGTACCGGTGGCCGAGGCCCGGATGAGGACGTCGCCAATCCAGACGGCGTGGGCGTCCTCGCCCTGGAGCGCGCCCTTGTAGACGACGTTGGAGCGGCAGTTGGCCGCCTCGTGGTCGACGAAGAGGCGGTGCTCGTGGTGCTGGCCCTGCTCGGTGAAGTACAGGCCGTAGAACTCGGCCTCACCGCCCGGGCCCGAGTACGTCACGCGCGGGTGGAGGCGGACGAGGTCGCCGCCGAAGGTGACGACGACGGACTTGAAGGTGGCGTCCCGGCCGACCAGGGCGTTGTGCTGCCCGGTGTGGACGGCGGTCTCGTCCCAGTCCTGGACGGAGACGACGGTCAGCTTGGCGCCGTCGCCGAGGAGGAAGTCGACGTTGGCGGCGAGCACCGCGTCACCGGTGTGGTCGATGACGACGACCGCTTCGGCGAAGGCACCGAGCTCGATGACCTGGTGGCCGAAGGCGGTGCCGCCCTCGCCGTGCACGGCGATGCGGATCGGCTCGGTCAGCACGGTCTCCTTGGGGACCGTGACGACCGACGCCTTCTCGAAGGTGCTGTACGCCTGCGCGGCGACGCGGTCGACCGGCTTGCCGGCCTTGCCGACGCGGGGGTCGGCGCGGTCGACCAGCTCGTGGGTGACGCCCTCGGGCGCGGAGATGTCGATCTTCAGGTCGGGACCGCCGGCCGCGGCGCTGCCGTCGTGCAGCCCCTTCAGGCGCGCGAGCGGCGTGAAGCGCCACTCCTCCTCGCGGCCGTGCGGCACCGGGAAGTCCGCCACGTCGTAGGACGGCGGGGCGCTCATCCTGGTGGCGACGGTGGACTCCGCGGCCACCGCAATGGAGCCGGTGGTCGTGGAACCCGAGGGGATGTTCTGAGCCTCAGCCATGGCTGTCGTGATGCTCGCTTTCTGGTTGCGGTCCGCGGCCTGCCCGCAGGACGGCCGCCGCGTCGGTCGTTGAGTGTGCCGTGGCCGTCAGCCGACCGCGCCTTCCATCTGCAGCTCGATCAGCCGGTTCAGCTCCAGGGCGTACTCCATCGGCAGCTCACGGGCGATCGGCTCGACGAAGCCGCGCACGATCATGGCCATGGCCTCGAACTCCGTCAGGCCGCGGGCCATCAGGTAGAAGAGCTGGTCCTCGCTGACCTTGGAGACCGTCGCCTCGTGGCCCATGGAGACGTCGTCCTCGCGGACGTCGACGTAGGGGTAGGTGTCCGAGCGGGAGATGGTGTCCACCAGCAGGGCGTCGCACAGCACGTTGGACTTGGAGCCCGCGGCGCCCTCGCCGATCTCGACCAGACCGCGGTAGGAGGTGCGGCCGCCGCCTCGCGCCACCGACTTGGAGACGATGTTGGAGGAGGTGTTCGGCGCCATGTGGACCATCTTGGAGCCGGCGTCCTGGTGCTGGCCCTCGCCCGCGAAGGCGATCGAGAGGGTCTCGCCCTTGGCGTGCTCGCCCATCAGGTAGACGGCCGGGTACTTCATCGTCACCTTGGAGCCGAGGTTGCCGTCGACCCACTCCATGGTCGCGCCCTCGTAGGCGACGGCGCGCTTGGTGACCAGGTTGTAGACGTTGTTCGACCAGTTCTGGATGGTCGTGTAGCGGCAGCGGCCGCCCTTCTTGACGATGATCTCGACCACCGCGGAGTGCAGCGAGTCCGACTTGTAGATCGGCGCGGTGCAGCCCTCGACGTAGTGGACGTAGGCGTCCTCGTCGACGATGATCAGCGTCCGCTCGAACTGGCCCATGTTCTCGGTGTTGATCCGGAAGTAGGCCTGGAGCGGGATGTCGACGTGGACACCCTTGGGGACGTAGATGAACGAGCCGCCGGACCACACCGCGGTGTTCAGCGACGCGAACTTGTTGTCACCGACCGGGATGACCGTGCCGAAGTACTCCTGGAAGAGCTCCGGGTGCTCCTTGAGCGCGGTGTCGGTGTCCAGGAAGATGACGCCCTGCTCCTCCAGGTCCTCGCGGATCTGGTGGTAGACGACCTCCGACTCGTACTGGGCGGCGACGCCGGCGACCAGGCGCTGCTTCTCCGCCTCGGGGATGCCCAGCTTGTCGTAGGTGTTCTTGATGTCCTCGGGCAGCTCCTCCCAGGAGGCGGCCTGCTGCTCGGTGGAGCGGACGAAGTACTTGATGTTGTCGAAGTCGATGCCCGACAGGTCCGAGCCCCACTGCGGCATGGGCTTCTTGTCGAACAGCTTCAGGCCCTTGAGGCGGAGCTTGAGCATCCACTCCGGCTCGTTCTTCTTCGCCGAGATGTCCCGGACGACGTCCTCGGAGAGGCCGCGCTTCGCCGAAGCGCCGGCCACGTCGGAGTCGGCCCAGCCGTATTCGTAGTTGCCCAGACCCTCGAGCTCAGGGTGAGCAGTCTCCGTGGGGAGCGTCATGCGGGGTTCCTCCCGGCCGTGCGTGCAGATGCTGTGGTGGTCTGTGTGGTGCGCCCACCGGTGGGGTGAGCCGCCTTGCCGGCACCGGCCTTCGGGACGAAGGTCGTGCACACCCCGTCGCCGTGGGCGATGGTGGCAAGGCGCTGTACGTGGGTCCCGAGCAATCGGGAGAAGACTTCGGTCTCCGCCTCGCACAGCTGCGGGTACTGCTCGGCCACATGGGCGACCGGGCAGTGGTGCTGGCAGAGCTGTTCACCGAGCTGGGGGTTGGGGGCGCTGCGCGCCGTAGCAGCGTACCCGTCCGCGGTCAACGCCTCCGCCAGGGCCTCGGTACGGCCCTCGGGGCCGGCGGCCTCGACCGCCGCGCGGTAGCCCTGGGCCTGGGCCGCGAACCGGGCGCGGGCGAACGCGGCGACCGCCGCCTCGCCCATCGCCCCGCCGCCCGCGCTCTGCGCGATCCAGCGCAGCGCGTCGGTGGCGAGCTGGTCGTAGGCCTGGTCGAAGGCGTCCCGGCCGCAGTCGGTCAGCGCGAAGGACTTGGCGGGGCGGCCGCGGCCGCGCGCACCGTAGATCCGCTTCTCGCGGGGCTCGACGACGCCCTCGGCGACCAGCGCATCCAGATGGCGGCGCACCGCCGCCTGGGTGAGCTCCAGGCGCAACGCCAGCTCGGCCGCGGTGGACGGACCGTGGTCGAGAATGGAACGGGCGACGCGATTGCGGGTCCCCTGACCCTCGTCGTGCACCGACGGGGCGGGCGGGGACGCCTTCGGCTGCGCCGTGCGCCCGTGCGCGGAGTCAGCCGGCCCGGCGGTCGGCTCGACCGCGGGCGCTACCCGATCCTCGCTCGGCTTTTTCACAACGCCATTGTTGCGTAATTCCTCAGAGCGATTCAACCCATGTCCGGATCACGGACTGGTGGCCTCTATCACTAAGGGTCACCTAATTCCAGCGCCCTCGACGGATTCCAGCCCCTCGGTGGCCGAAGCCGAGCCCCGCCCGTCCCCCGTCCGGCCGCGCTCCGTAAACTGCCCGCCATGCGTACCGAGCCTGCCGTCGAGGTCGTCGGCCTGGTCAAGCGATACGGGACCAAGACCGCCGTGGACGGGCTCGACCTGACCGTCGCGCGCGGCACGGTGACCGCCGTGCTCGGCCCCAACGGCGCCGGCAAGACCACCACCGTGGAGACCTGCGAGGGCTATCTGCACCCGGACGGGGGCACCGTCCGCGTCCTGGGCCTGGACCCCGTCTCCGACGCCGCGGCGCTGCGCCCCCGGATCGGCGTGATGCTCCAGTCGGGCGGCGTCTACGCGGGCGCCCGGGCCGAGGAGATGCTGCGGCACACCGCCACCCTGCACGCCCATCCCCTCGATACCGGCCTGCTGATCGAGCGCCTGGGCCTGGGCGGCTGCGGCCGTACGCCCTACCGGCGGCTCTCGGGCGGCCAGCAGCAGCGGCTCGCGCTGGCCATGGCCGTCGTCGGCCGCCCCGAGCTGGTCTTCCTCGACGAGCCCACCGCCGGCCTGGACCCGCAGGCCCGGCGCGCCACCTGGGACCTCGTACGGGAACTGCGCTCCGACGGCGTCGGCATCGTGCTGACCACGCACTTCATGGACGAGGCCGAGCAGCTGGCCGACGATGTCGCGATCATCGACGGCGGCCGGGTCATCGCCCAGGGCAGCCCCGAGGAGCTGTGCCGCGGCGGGGCGGAGAACAGCCTGCGCTTCACCGGCCGCCCGGGGCTGGACCTCGCCTCCCTCCTCAAGGCGCTGCCCCAGGACAGCACCGCGACCGAGCCGGCGCCGGGCACCTACCGCGTCACCGGCACCGTCGGCCCGCAGCTCCTGGCCACCGTCGCCTCCTGGTGCGCGCAGAACGGCGTGATGCCCGATGCGATAGCCGTCGAGCGGCACACCCTGGAGGACGTCTTCTTGGAGCTCACCGGTAAGGAGCTGCGCGTATGACCGCCATCGAGGCCGACCCCGCGGCCGCCACCGGGACGTTCGCCCCGCGCCCCGGTGCCGCCCCGCTGCCCCGGATGATCCGCGCGCAGGCGGCGCTGGAAACCAGGATGCTGCTGCGCAACGGCGAGCAGCTGCTGCTGACCGTCGTCATTCCGACCCTGCTGCTGGTGCTGTTCTCCGCCGTCGACATCGTCGACACCGGCTCGGGACCGGCCGTCGACTTCCTGGCGCCCGGCATCCTCGCGCTCGCCGTGCTGTCCACCGCCTTCACCGGCCAGGCCATCGCCACCGGCTTCGAGCGGCGCTACGGCGTCCTCAAGCGGCTGGCCGTCTCGCCGCTGCCGCGCTGGGGGCTGATGACCGCCAAGACCTGCGCGGTGCTGGTCACCGAGGTCCTCCAGGTGGCCCTGCTGACCGCGGTCGCCCTCGCGCTGGGCTGGTCCCCGCACGGCAACCCCCTCTGGGTGGGGCTGCTGCTCCTCCTGGGCACCGCCGCCTTCTCCGGTCTGGGTCTCCTGATGGCCGGCACTCTCAAGGCGGAGGCCACCCTCGCCGCGGCCAACCTGGTCTTCCTGCTGCTCCTGGTGGGCGGCGGGGTGATCGTCCCGCTGACGAAGTTCCCGGAGGCGGTGCAGACCGTCCTCGGGCTGCTGCCGATCGCGGCCCTGTCGGACGGGCTGCGGGGCGTCCTCCAGCACGGCGCCGGGCTCCCCCTGGCCGACCTGGGCATCCTGGGCGCGTGGGCGGTCCTGGGGCTGGGCGCGGCGGCGGCGTTCTTCCGCTGGGAGTAGGCGAAGTTCTTCCCGTGGGAGGGGATACGTACGCAACCGCCCCCCTCGTGAAAACACGCACAAGCCGCCGCCTACGATGGCACCCGTGCCGAACACGCTGAATCCCCTCGAGCTGATCGCCCGCCGCTGGCAGCCGTCCGCCGCCTTCGTGCGACGGGCCGCGCTGGCCACCGTCGTCATGGCCGTGATCATCGTCGTCACGGGCGGCGCCGTCCGGCTCACCCAGTCCGGACTGGGCTGCTCGACCTGGCCCAAGTGCACCCCGGACAGCCTGACGCCGACCGCGGCGATGGGCATCAACGGCATCATCGAGTTCAGCAACCGCATGCTGACGGACGTGCTGTGCGTGGTCGTCGGCGTGTTCATCATCGCCGCCCGCGCCCGCCACCCGCGGCGCCGCGGGCTGACCCGGCTCGCCTGGGGACAGTTCTGGCTCGTCATGAGCAACGCCGTCATCGGCGGCATCACGGTCCTGTCCGGCCTGAACCCCTACATCGTGGGCGCGCACTTCCTCGCCGCCACGGCCCTCCTCACGGTCGCCGTACTGAGCTGGAAGCGGGCAAGCGAGGGCGACGAGGAACCGCGCGACCTGGTCGCCCGCCCGGTGCGGCAGCTGGCCTGGCTGCTGGTCGCAGCGACCGGCGCGCTCACCGTCATCGGCACCGTCGTCACCGGCGCGGGTCCGCACGCGGGCGATGCGCACAAGGTCCACCGCATTCCGGTGAACTGGCAGGAGATCACCCAGCTGCACGTCGACTTCGTCTACATCGTCGTCGGCCTGACCGCCGCCCTGTGGTTCACCCTGCGCGCCGTCAAGGCCCCGGCGGCGCCCCGCCGGATGGTCGGGGAGCTGTTCGCCTGCCTCGCCCTCCAGGGCGTCATCGGCTACGTCCAGTACTTCATGGGCCTGCCCGAGATCGTCATCGGGTTCCACATGCTGGGCTCGACCCTGGTGTGGATCTGCGCGCTGCGGCTCGCCCTGTCGCTGCGCGACCGCGGCCCGCTCCCGGCGGGCCCCGAGGAGCCCGCCGAGAAGTCCGAGGCGGCTCAGCCGGTCGCCGCCGGAAGCCGGTAGACCCGCCGCGCCGTCCCGGCGCCGATCATCTGCGCGATCCGCCGCCCCTCGCCGGGGCCGCACATCCCCTCCTCGGTCCACTCCCGTACGACCCGCTCCAGGCCCCGTACGAACAGCCGCGCCCCGGTGACGTAGAGCTCCGGCAGCCCGCGCGCCCCCGAGGAGAACAGCAGCTTGCCGAACGGCGCGTGCCCGAGGGTCTCCTCGGGGCGCGGACCGGTGTCGGCGTAGACATGGGCGTGGACGGCGGCGAGCTGGGCCGCGCGGCGGTGGTGCGGCGCGCCGGGCAGCAGGACGACATCCGCCCCGATACCGGCCGTGGCGCGCAAAAAGCCCGCCAGCGGCTGCGGGTCGGGGCAGTGCAGCTGTACGGGCAGCCCGGTGGCCATGGCGCTCCACAGCAGATGGCGGGCGAGGGCGGGCTCGGCGAGCCGCTGTCCGGGGCGGCGGCCGCGCAGCCAGCGGTCGGCGGCACGCCGCACCTCGCCGGCCGGGGGTGCGTGGCCGTCGCAGTAGGCGGCGCCGGAGGCGAAGGCGGTGGCGTGCTGGGCGGCGGCGTAGAGGGCCTCGGCGGTGTAGCCGATGAAGGAGTCGACGCTGCCGGAGGTGTCGGCGACCTGTTCGGCGAGGGCTTCGAGCCGGACGACCTCGTGGGCGCGGGCCTCGGCGGCGGTGGCCAGTTCGGTGGCCGAGGTCAGATCGCTGGGGGTGCCGGCCTCCAGCAGAAAGGTGCCGATACCGGCGCCGCGCAGCAGCATCCGGCCGGCGCGGAAGGCGCCGAGCTCGCGGCGGCGGGCCAGATAGCGGGCGGGCGGGCAGTGCGGTTCGAGGCCGAGCAGCGGGGGGCACCAGCGGCGCAGTGCCAGGCCCGTCCAGCTGTCGAAGTAGCTGGTGCCCGCGGGGGCGGGGCCGTGGGCGCCGGTGGCGGCGGCCAGGTGGGCCTCGAAGGAGCCGAGGCCCAGTTCGCCGTGGACCGCGCCGTGGCTGTGCTGATCGATGAGCGGTGACTGATCCACCGGGGAGGGAAGGCCGTCCATCCGCTCCTCCTACCCAAGAGCCCGCCGGACGCGAACGAGACGTCGCGCCCAGTGGGCTTAACGGGCAAGGGGGTGGTGAGGTAGCGGGCTGTGCTCGCGCGGCGTGCGCTCCGGCGCACGGCAGCCGTACGGCGTCAGGCGCCGGCGTTGGCCGGGCCGCCGAGCTGGAGGCCCGCCATCCGGGTCCACTCGTAGCGGCCGGTACGGACCTTGGCGGCGAGGTCGCCGTCGAAGTCGTCGTGGAGGGTCAGGCCCGCCTGTGCCGCGGCGTCCTTGGCCTGGTCGAAGCTGTCCGCGACGAGGTTTCCCCACTCGCCGTTGGCGCCGACCAGGGCGATCCGGGTGCGGCCGCGGCCGATGTGGGCGAGCTGGCCCTCGGCGCTGCCGCCGTGGGAGGCGGCGAAGGCACGGATCTGCCGGGCCAGCCGGGCCGCCCGCCGGTCCCCGCTCTTGCCGGCCGCCGTCGCCACCGGCTCGGCCGCCTCGTCCGCTTGCTGGGTGTCTGCCATGGACAGCATGCTACCCGCCGGTAATCACCTGAGGAAGGGTTCGGACACGGCCCGGGAACGTGATGCTCAGCGCAGGAACGGGTCCACCGCGACGGCCACGAACAGCAGCGAGACATAGGTGATGGACCAGTGGAACAGCCGCATCTCCTTGAGCTTCGCGCCGGTGACCTCGGCCCTGGCGCGGTTCTGGAGACCGTGCGCCTCCCACAGCCAGAAGCCGCCCGCGAGCAGCGCGACCGCCGTGTAGAACCAGCCGGTGTAGCCGAGCGGCGTCAGCAGCAGCGAGACCCCGACCATCACCCAGCTGTAGAGGACGATCTGCCGCGCGACCACCTTGTTCGAGGCGATGACCGGCAGCATCGGCACGCCCACCCGCGCATAGTCGTCCTTCACCTTCATCGACAGCGGCCAGTAGTGCGGCGGCGTCCAGAAGAACATGACCAGGAAGAGGATGACCGGCGCCCACGACATGGAGTCGGTGACCGACGACCAGCCGATGAGGACGGGCAGGCACCCGGCGATGCCGCCCCACACGATGTTCTGCGACGTCCGCCGCTTGAGGATCATCGTGTAGACGACCACGTAGAAGAGCAGCGCGCCCAGGGACAGCCAGGCCGACAGCCAGTTGACCGCGAAGCCGAACAGCAGGGTGGAGACCACCGCGAGCGAGATGCCGAAGACCAGGCATTCGGTCGGGCTCACCATGCCGGTGACCAGCGGCCGCTGCGACGTGCGCTCCATGAGGGCATCGATGTCGCGGTCGTACCACATGTTCAGCGCGTTCGCGCCGCCCGCGGAGAGGTAACCGCCGATGCAGGTGATCAGCACCAGCTTCAGATCGGGCACGCCCTGCTGGGCGAGGAACATCACCGGAACCGTGGTGATGAGCAGAAGCTCGATGATCCGCGGTTTGGTCAGCGCCACGAACGCCTTGACTCGGGCACCGAACGGCCGTCGGCCCCGGCTGCTGCTCGTCAGCGCTCCCGCTGGACGGGATTCGACGGCCGTCACGCACACCCCTGACAGAGACTCCAGCGAGCCCCCGAAGCAGACCACTTGAATGTGAAGTCCCGGCAACGACTCGCGCGTACCACGCCACTCTAGACGTTGCCCATACCTTGCCCTTCGCGGGGGTGGGGTCGTGTTGGCCCGCCTCTGTCACGGGAGGGGACACCGGAAAAGGGACCTTTCCCCGGACGTTCGCCCGGGGTTCAGGAGGCGAACGGGACCGCCGCCCGTCAGTCTGGTCGTATGGCCCGTGCCCAGGACCGCATCCCGGTCGGGAACACTCGAAGTCCCGACTTGGCTGTGCAGAGCGACGAGTCCTTTCGACACCGCCCGACGACTGAGCGCCGACGCCACCGACTGAGCACAGACTGAGCGCCGAAAACGCCGACTGAGCGTCGAAAAGGCGCACGCACCGGCGGGGGTAGGCTCGGCAGCACCGCCGCCGACATACCGTCCCGGCGTTCGACATGTGGAGAGGAGCCCTGACTCAGGGTGAGCACCAAGCCGACCACAGATTTCGAGTGGACCGATGTGGACCAGCGGGCCGTGGACACCGTCCGCGTCCTGGCCATGGATTCCGTGCAGAAGGTCGGTAACGGCCATCCGGGTACGGCCATGAGCCTGGCTCCCGCCGCCTATGTCCTCTTCCAGAAGATGATGCGGCACGACCCGGCGGACGCGGACTGGACCGGCCGTGACCGGTTCGTCCTCTCCGCGGGCCACTCCAGCCTGACCCTCTACATCCAGCTCTACCTGGCCGGCTACGGCCTGGAGCTGGACGACCTCAAGGCGTTCCGCACCTGGGGCTCGAAGACCCCGGGCCACCCGGAGTACGGCCACACCACCGGCGTGGAGACCACCACCGGCCCGCTGGGCCAGGGCGTCGCCAACGCCGTGGGCATGGCGATGGCGGCCCGCTACGAGCGCGGCCTGTTCGACCCCGAGGCGGCGCCCGGCACCTCGCCGTTCGACCACCACATCTTCGCGATCGCCGGCGACGGCTGCCTCCAGGAGGGCATCTCCGCCGAGGCGTCCTCGATGGCCGGCCACCAGAAGCTCGGCAATCTGATCCTGCTGTGGGACGACAACCACATCTCGATCGAGGGCGACACCGAGACCGCGATCTCCGAGGACACCTGCAAGCGCTACGAGGCGTACGGCTGGCACGTCCAGCGGGTGGAGCCCAAGGAGGACGGCGACCTCGACCCCGAGGCGCTCTTCCGCGCCCTGGAAGCCGCCAAGGCCGAGACCGAGCGTCCGTCCTTCATCGCCATCCGCTCGATCATCGCCTGGCCGGCCCCCAACGCCCAGAACACCGAGGCCGCGCACGGCTCGGCGCTGGGTGCCGAGGAGGTCGCCGCCACCAAGCGGGTGCTGGGCTTCGACCCCGAGCAGGACTTCGAGGTCGCCGAGGCGGTGCTGGCGCACACCCGCGGTGCCCTGGACCGCGGCCGGGACGCCAAGAAGGAGTGGGAGAAGTCCTTCGCCGCCTGGCGCACGGCCAATGCGCAGCGCGCCGCCGACTTCGACCGGATCGCCGCGGGCGAGCTGCCCGAGGGCTGGGAGGAGCACCTCCCGGCGTTCGAGACCGGCAAGGCGCTCGCCACCCGCGCCGCCTCCGGCAAGGTGCTCCAGGCCCTGGGCGCGGTCATCCCCGAGCTGTGGGGCGGCTCGGCCGACCTCGCCGGCTCCAACAACACCACGATCGACAAGACGTCGTCGTTCCTGCCGGCGGGCAACCCGCTGCCGGAGGCCGACCCCTACGGCCGCACGATCCACTTCGGTATCCGCGAGCACTCCATGGCCGCGGAGATGAACGGCATCGCGCTGCACGGCAACACCCGCATCTACGGCGGCACCTTCCTGGTGTTCTCCGACTACATGCGCAACGCCGTCCGGCTGTCCGCGCTGATGCACCTGCCGGTGACGTACGTGTGGACGCACGACTCCGTCGGTCTGGGCGAGGACGGCCCGACCCACCAGCCGGTCGAGCACCTGGCCTCGCTGCGCGCCATCCCGGGCCTGAACATCGTGCGCCCGGCCGACGCCAACGAGACCGCCCTCGCCTGGCGCGAGATCCTTCGGCGCTGGACGAAGAAGTACGGCGTGGGGGCCCCGCACGGCCTCGCGCTCACCCGTCAGGGCGTGCCGACCTACCCCGCCAACGAGGCCACGGCCAAGGGTGGTTACGTCCTGTTCGACGCGGAGACGGACGGCAAGGCCGTCGAGCCGCAGGTCGTCCTGATCGGCACCGGCTCCGAGGTGCAGCTCGCCGTCGAGGCGCGCGAGCAGCTCCAGGCCGCGGGCATCGCGACGCGGGTCGTGTCGATGCCGTCGGTCGAGTGGTTCGAGGAGCAGGACCAGGCCTACCGCGACAGCGTGCTGCCGCCGTCCGTCAGGGCCCGGGTCGCCGTGGAAGCCGGCATCGGCCTGACCTGGCACCGCTACGTCGGGGACGCCGGGCGCATCGTCTCGCTGGAGCACTTCGGTGCCTCGGCCGACGGCAAGGTCCTCTTCCGCGAGTTCGGCTTCACCGCCGACGCGGTCGCGGCCGCCGCCCGGGAATCGCTGGAAGCCGCCGCGCGCTGACGCCCGTATACGACAAGTAGGAGATGCTTAACCCATGACAGACGCACTCAAGCGCCTCTCCGATGAAGGCGTCGCGATCTGGCTGGACGACCTGTCGCGCCAGCGCATCACGTCCGGCAATCTCGCCGAGCTGATCGACCAGCAGCACGTCGTCGGTGTCACCACCAACCCGTCGATCTTCCAGAAGGCGATCTCGGACGGCCACGGCTACGACCAGCAGGTCGCCGACCTCGCGGCCCGCAAGGTCACCGTCGAGGAAGCCATCCGCATGATCACCACGGCGGACGTCCGCGACGCCGCCGACATCCTGCGGCCGGTCTTCGACGCCACCGGCGGCCAGGACGGCCGGGTCTCCATCGAGGTCGACCCGCGCCTGGCCCACAACACCGCGGCGACCATCGCCGAGGCCAAGCAGCTGGCCTGGCTGGTGGACCGCCCCAACACCCTGATCAAGATCCCGGCCACCAAGGCGGGTCTGCCGGCCATCACCGAGGTGATCGGCCTGGGCATCAGCGTCAACGTCACGCTGATCTTCTCGCTGGAGCGCTACCGCGAGGTGATGGACGCCTACCTCGCGGGCCTGGAGAAGGCCAAGGCCGCGGGCCTGGACGTGTCCCTGATCCGTTCGGTCGCCTCGTTCTTCGTCTCCCGTGTGGACACCGAGATCGACAAGCGCCTGGAGGTCATCGGCACGGACGAGGCCAAGGCCCTCAAGGGCAAGGCCGCGCTGGCCAACGCCCGCCTGGCGTACCAGGCGTTCGAGGAGGTCTTCTCCTCGGACCGCTGGGCCGCGCTGGACAAGGCCGGCGCCAACAAGCAGCGTCCGCTGTGGGCCTCGACCGGCGTCAAGGACCCGGCCTACAAGGACACGCTGTACGTCGACGAGCTGGTCGCCCCGGGCACGGTCAACACCATGCCGGAGGCCACGCTGGAGGCCACCGCGGCGCGCGGTGAGATCACCGGCGACACGGTGCGCGGCACCTACCAGGCGGCCCGCGCCGAGCTCGACGCGGTGGCCGGGCTGGGGATCTCCTACGACGAGGTCGTCCAGCTCCTGGAAGACGAGGGCGTCGACAAGTTCGAGACGGCCTGGAACGACCTCCTCAAGTCCACGGAGGCGGAACTCAAGCGCCTCGCTCCCTCGGAGGGCTGATGTCCAGCAGCAATCCGCTGCGTGACGCACTGGACCGGCGGCTCCCGCGTATCGCGGGGCCGTCGGGCCTGGTCATCTTCGGCGTCACGGGCGATTTGTCCCGTAAAAAGCTGATGCCTGCGGTCTACGACCTGGCCAACCGCGGTCTGCTGCCGCCGGGCTTCTCGCTCATCGGCTTCGCCCGCCGCGAGTGGGAGAACGAGGACTTCGCGCAGGAGGTCTACGAGGCGGTCAAGCAGCACTCGCGGACACCGTTCCGCGAGGAGGTCTGGCAACAGCTGGTCCAGGGCTGCCGCTTCGTGCAGGGCAACTTCGACGACGACGAGGCCTTCGAGACGCTCAAGGCGACGATAGAAGAGCTGGACAAGGCCCAGGGGACCGGCGGCAACTTCGCGTTCTACCTCTCCGTACCGCCGAAGTTCTTCCCCAAGGTCGTCCAGCAGCTCAAGAAGCACGGACTGGCGGATCAGAAGGAGGACTCCTGGCGCCGCGCGGTCATCGAGAAGCCCTTCGGGCACAACCTCGAAAGCGCCCAGGAGCTCAACCGCATCGTCCACGAGGTCTTCCCGCCCCACGAGGTCTTCCGGATCGACCACTACCTGGGCAAGGAGACGGTCCAGAACATCCTGGCGCTGCGCTTCGCCAACACGATGTTCGAACCGCTGTGGAACCGTTCGTTCGTCGACCATGTCCAGATCACCATGGCCGAGGACATCGGCATCGGCGGCCGGGCCGGCTACTACGACGGCATCGGCGCCGCCCGTGACGTCATCCAGAACCACCTTCTCCAGCTGCTCGCGCTGACCGCCATGGAGGAGCCCTCCTCCTTCGACGCGGACGCGCTGGTCGCCGAGAAGACCAAGGTGCTCGGCGCCGTACGGCTGCCCAAGGACCTCGGCCGGGAGACCGTCCGCGCGCAGTACACCGAGGGCTGGCAGGGCGGCGAGCAGGCCGTCGGCTATCTCCAGGAAGACGGCATCGACCCCAAGTCGAAGACCGACACCTACGCCGCCATCAAGCTCCAGGTCGACAACCGCCGCTGGGCGGGCGTCCCGTTCTACCTGCGCACCGGCAAGCGGCTGGGCCGCCGGGTCACCGAGATCGCGGTGGTCTTCCAGCGCGCCCCGCACTCCCCCTTCGACCACACGGCGACGGAGGAGCTGGGCCAGAACGCGCTGGTCATCCGCGTCCAGCCGGACGAGGGCGTCACGGTCCGCTTCGGCTCCAAGGTGCCCGGCACCTCGATGGAGGTCCGGGACGTGTCGATGGACTTCGCCTACGGCGAGTCCTTCACCGAGTCCAGCCCCGAGGCGTACGAGCGGCTGATCCTGGACGTCCTGCTGGGCGACGCCAACCTCTTCCCGCGGCTGGAGGAGGTCGAGCAGTCCTGGCGGATCCTCGACCCCATCGAGGAGTACTGGGACAGGAACGGCAGGCCCGCGCAGTACCCGGCGGGCACCTGGGGCCCGGCCGAGGCGGACGAAATGCTCGCACGAGACGGACGGAGCTGGCGTCGGCCATGAAAATAGATCTGACGGAAACCACGGCCAGCAAAATCAACAAGGCGCTGGTGGAGGGCCGTCGCGCGGTGGGCACCCCGGCCATCGGCATGGTGCTCACCCTCGTCATCGTCACCGACGAGGAGAACGCCTACGACGCCCTCAAGGCGGCCAACGAGGCATCCCGCGAGCACCCCTCGCGCACCCTCGTCGTCATCAAGCGGGTCAGCCGCTCGCCGCGCGACCGCGCCAAGGCCCGCCTCGACGCCGAGGTCCGGGTCGGCACGGACGCGGGCACCGGCGAGACGGTGGTGCTGCGGCTGTACGGCGAGGCCATCGACCACGCCCAGTCCGTGGTGCTGCCGCTGCTGCTGCCGGACGCCCCGGTGGTGGTCTGGTGGGCGGTCAACGCCCCGCTGGACCCGGCCAAGGACCCGCTGGGCGCGCTGGCGCAGCGCAGGGTCACCGACGCCTACGCCGCCGAGCAGCCCGTCCAGGAACTGTCCGGACGCGCCGCGACCTACACCCCCGGCGACACCGACCTGTCCTGGACCCGCATCACCCCCTGGCGCTCGATGCTCGCGGCGGCGCTGGACCAGGCGCCGTGCACGGTCTCCTCGGCCGAGGTCGAGGGCGAGGAGTTCAACCCCAGCTGCGAGCTGCTGGCCATGTGGCTCGCCAGCCGGCTGAACGTCCCGGTCACCCGCAAGGTGTCGGCCGGCCCCGGGCTGACCGCCGTACGGATGGAGTCCAGCGGCGGCACGATCGTGCTGGACCGCCCCGACGGTTCGCTGGCCACGCTCTCCATGCGCGGCCAGCCCGACCGGGCGGTGGCGCTCAAGCGGCGGGAGACCTCCGAGCTGCTCGCCGAGGAGCTGCGCCGTCTCGACCCGGACGACATCTACGCCGCCGCGCTCGAGTACGGCGTGGACAAGCTCGCCGAGGACGGCGCACGGCCCGCCGCACCGGAGCCGTCCGCGGCCCCGGACGCAGCCCCGGACGAGGCCCCGGCCAAGCCCGCGGCGAAGAAGGCGCCGGGCAAGAAGGCGGCCGCCAAGTGAGCGCTCCGCAGGTCGTGGTCCATCGCGACAAGGAGCTGATGGCCAAGGCCGCCGCGGCCCGGCTGATCACCAAGATCGTCGATGCCCAGGCCGCCCGCGGCTCCGCCTCGGTCGTCCTCACCGGCGGCCGCAACGGCAACGGCCTGCTCGCCGCCCTCGCCGCCTCGCCCGCGCGCGATGCGGTGGACTGGCACCGGCTGGACCTGTGGTGGGGCGATGAGCGCTTCCTGCCGGCGGGCGACCCGGAGCGCAACGAGACGCAGGCCCGAGCGGCGCTGCTGGACAGCGTGCCGCTGGCCCCGGCGCGGGTGCACCCGATGGAGCCGGCCGGCGGCCGGTTCGGCAACGACGCGGACGCGGCGGCCGAGGAATACGCCCTCGAACTGGCCGCCGCGGCCGGTCCCGAGGACCACGCCGCGGTGCCGTCCTTCGACGTCCTGCTGCTGGGCGTCGGCCCGGACACCCATGTCGCCTCGCTCTTCCCGGAGCTGCCCGGCGTCTACGAGCAGGAGCGCACGGTCGTCGGCGTGCACGGCGCGCCCAAACCGCCGCCCACCCGCGTCTCGCTGACCCTGCCGGCGATCCGCGCGGCCCGGGAGGTGTGGCTGCTGGCGGCCGGCGAGGACAAGGCCAATGCCGCCGCCATCGCCCTCTCCGGCGCGGGCGAGGTCCAGGCCCCGGCCGCGGGCGCCCGCGGCCGCAGCCGCACCCTGTGGCTCCTGGACGAGGCCGCCGCGGCGCAGCTGCCGCGGGACCTGTATCCGCCGGCTTCGGCCTGAGCACACCGCCTCACACGACGAGGGCTCCCGTACCTTCCCGGTACGGGAGCCCTCGGTCGTTCACTCAACGCCCGCGCAGCGCCCGGTACTTGGCGACCAGCCCGGCAGTCGACGCGTCCAGTCCCGGCACCTCGGCCCCTTCCGTCAGCGCCGGTTCGACCCGCTTGGCGAGGACCTTGCCCAGTTCGACGCCCCACTGGTCGAAGGAGTCGATGTTCCACACCGCGCCCTGGACGAACACCTTGTGCTCGTAGAGCGCGATCAACTGGCCCAGCACGGACGGGCTGAGCTCGGTGGCCAGGATCGTGGTGGTGGGGTGGTTGCCGCGGAAGGTCTTGTGCGGGACCAGGTCCTCGGCCACGCCCTCGGCCCGTACCTCCTCGGGCGTCTTGCCGAAGGCCAGCGCCTGGGTCTGGGCGAAGAGATTGGCCATCAGCAGATCGTGCTGGGCCACCAGGCCCGGCTGGAGATCGGCGACCGGCTCGGCGAAGCCGAGGAAGTCGGCCGGGATCATCTTGGTGCCCTGGTGCAGCAGCTGGTAGTAGGCGTGCTGGCCGTTCGTCCCGGGCGTACCCCAGACGACCGGACCGGTCTCCCAGCCGACCGGATTGCCGTCGCGGTCCACGGACTTGCCGTTCGACTCCATGTCCAGCTGCTGCAAGTACGCGGTGAACCGGGAGAGGTAGTGGCTGTAGGGCAGCACCGCATGCGACTGCGCGTCCCAGAAGTTGCCGTACCAGATCCCCAGCAGGCCCAGCAGTAGCGGGGCGTTCTCCTGCGGCGGGGCCGTGCGGAAGTGCTCGTCGACGAGATGGAAACCGGCCAGCATCTCGCGGAAGTGCTCCGGGCCGATCGCGATCATCAGCGAGAGGCCGATGGCGGAGTCGTAGGAGTATCGGCCGCCGACCCAGTCCCAGAACTCGAACATGTTGGTCGTGTCGATGCCGAACTCCGCCACCTTCTCGGCGTTGGTCGACAGCGCCACGAAGTGCTTGGCAACAGCCTCTTCTCCGGCCCTCAGGCCGGTCAGCAGCCAGTCGCGCGCCGAGGTCGCATTGGTGATCGTCTCGATGGTGGTGAAGGTCTTGGACGCGATGATGAACAGCGTCTCGGCCGGGTCCAGATCCCGTACGGCCTCGTGCAGATCGGCGCCGTCCACATTGGACACGAAGCGGAACTGCATGTCCCGGTGGGTGTAGGCGCGCAGCGCCTCGTACGCCATCGCCGGGCCCAGGTCCGAGCCGCCGATGCCGATGTTGACGACGGTCTTGATGCGCTTGCCCGTGTGGCCCTTCCAGTCGCCGGAGCGGACCCGCTCGGCGAAGGTCGCCATCTTCGTGAGCACGGCGTGCACGGCCGGGACCACGTTCTCCCGGTCGACCTCGACGACCGCGGAGCCGGGCGCGCGCAGCGCGGTGTGCAGGACGGCGCGGCCCTCGGTGACGTTGATCTTCTCGCCGCGGAACATCGCGTCGCGCAGCGCGGCGACGCCCGTCGCCTCGGCCAGTTCGCCCAGCAGCCGCAGCGTCTCATCGGTGACCAGGTGCTTGGAGTAGTCCAGGAACAGATCCCCGACCTGGAGGGTGTAGCGCCCGGCGCGGCCCGGATCGCGGTCGAACAGCTCGCGCAGATGCACCTCCCCCAGCTGCTCGCGGTGCTTGTTCAACGCGGTCCACTCAGGCATCTGGTCGAGCCTGCTGCGGCTTTCTGCGTTCATCTCGGACATCAGCCTTCTTCGTCTCGATACCGGCACCCCGCCGGAACCCAACCTAATTGATCAGGGCGGGGTACAACGCATCTGTCCTGTGGGGGACGGCGGGCTGACCGGCCCGCAAACGCACGGCGGCCCGGCCGGAGGGGGCGTCCCTCCGGCCGGGCCGGTGCTACGGCTGCCGGTGCGTGTCAGATCTCGCCGCGGAGCTTGGCCAGCGCCTCCGCGAGGATCGCCTCACCGTCGGCGTCGCTGCGGCGCTCCCGGACGTAGGCGAGGTGGGTCTTGTACGGCTCGGTGCGCGGCGGGTCCGGCGGGCTGTCCCGGTCCTTGCCGGCCGGAAAACCACAGCGCGGGCAGTCCCAGGTGTCCGGGACCTGTGCGTCGCCGGCGAAGCTGGGCTGCGTCTCGTGCCCGTTGGAGCACCAGAAGGAGATGCGGATGCGCGGCGCGGACTCGCCGCGCTCGGCCTCCCCCATCGGCCCCGCCCCGACCCGACTTCCTCGGATCGCGTTGCCACTTGCCACGGTCGTAACTCCCTGCGTGATGGTGCTGCAAAGCATGAACAGCAGCTGCGCTGCGGGCGCTCCAGTCTATGAAAGGCCCAACGCGCGTCCAGTGACAGGAGTTACACCCCGCCCAAGGACGCCGCCCCCAATGATAGGCCGCGCCTCCGACGGGATGTCAGTTGCCGAGCTTCATCAGGACGCCGAGGACCACGATGCACGCGAACCACAGCAGACCGACCACAATGGTGATGCGGTCCAGGTTGCGCTCGGCGACCGAGGAGCCGCCCACCGAGGACTGCATACCGCCGCCGAACATGTCGGACAGGCCGCCGCCCTTTCCCTTGTGCATGAGCACCAGCATCATCAGCAGCACGCTGAAGAGGATGAGGGCGATCGAGAACCCGATGACCACGGCTGGACCAACTCTCTGGGACTGGTTGAAAATGGTGCGGGGCCGGACGGCGCAGTGGACACCGGACCCGGCCCCGACAGGGTACGACGGGCCGGGCCCGTCGTCATAGCTGCTACTGGTCGCGGAAGCGGACGATCTTGACGAATTCGTCCGCGTCCAGCGCCGCGCCGCCGATCAGCGCGCCGTCGACGTCCGGCTGCGCCATGATCGCCGCGACATTGCCGGACTTGACCGAGCCGCCGTACTGGATGCGGACCTTGTCGGCCAGCTCCTGGCTGTAGAGCTCGGCGAGGCGGCCGCGGATCGCACCGCAGACCTCCTGCGCGTCCTCGGGGGTGGCGACCTCGCCGGTGCCGATGGCCCAGACCGGCTCGTAGGCGATCACGAGGGTTTCGGCCTGCTCGGCCGGGATGTCCTTGAGGCCGCCGTCGACCTGGGCGAGGGTGTGCGCGACCTGGTTGCCCGCCTTGCGGACGTCCAGGCCCTCGCCGACGCACAGGATCGGGGTCAGGCCGTGCTTGAAGGCGGCCTTGACCTTGGCGTTGCAGATCTCTTCGTCCTCGCCGTGGTACTGGCGGCGCTCGCTGTGGCCGATGGCCACATACGTGCACTTCAGCTTGGCGAGCATGGCACCGGAGATCTCGCCGGTGTAGGCCCCGGAGTCGTGCGCCGAAACGTCCTGGGCGCCATACTTGATCTTGAGCTTGTCGCCGTCGACCAGGGTCTGCACGGAGCGCAGATCGGTGAAGGGCGGCAGGACGGCGACCTCTACGGCGTCGAAGTCCTTGTCGTTGAGGGCGAAGGCGAGCTTCTGGACATGGGCGATGGCCTCGAGGTGGTTGAGGTTCATCTTCCAGTTGCCCGCCATCAGCGGAGTGCGGTCCGTCACGGTTGTTCAGTCCTCCAGTGCGGCGAGGCCGGGGAGCGTCTTGCCCTCGAGGTATTCGAGGCTGGCGCCGCCGCCGGTCGAGATGTGGCCGAAAGCATTCTCGTCGAAGCCCAGCAGCCGGACCGCGGCGGCACTGTCACCGCCGCCGACGACGGTGAAGGCCGGCGAGTCCAGCAGTCCCTGCGCGACGGCCTTGGTGCCGTCCGCGAAATCCGGGTGCTCGAAAACACCCATCGGGCCGTTCCAGAAGACCGTGCCCGCGTCGGCGAGCTTCGCGGCGTACAGCTCGCGGGTCTTCGGGCCGATGTCCAGGCCCTCCTGGTCGGCCGGGATGGCGTCCGAGGCGACGACGGTGGGGTGGGCCGGCGTCTTCCCCTTCAGGTCCGGGAATTCGGGCGAAACAAGGACGTCCACGGGCAGAACGAACTCCACGCCGCGCTTCTCGGCGCGCGCCAGGTACTCCAGGCACACCGGGACCTGGTCCTCCTGGAGCAGCGAGATGCCCACCTCGTGGCCCTTGGCCTTGAGGAAGGTGTACGCCATGCCGCCGCCGACGAGGATGCGGTCGGCCTTCTCCAGCAGCTGGTCGATGACGGCGAGCTTGTCGGAGACCTTGGCGCCACCGAGCACGACGGCGTAGGGGCGCTTGACGTCCTCGGTGAGCTTCTTCAGCACGCCGACCTCGGTGGCGATCAGATCGCCGGCGGCGTGCGGAAGGCGCTTGGGCAGGTCGTAGACCGAGGCGTGCTTGCGGTGCACGGCGCCGAAGCCGTCACCGACGTACAGGTCCGCCAGGGCGGCGAGCTGGTCGGCGAACGCGCCGCGCTCGGCGTCGTCCTTGCTGGTCTCGCCCGCGTTGAAGCGGAGGTTCTCCAGCACGGCCACCTGGCCGTCGGCCAGGGACGCGGCCACGGCCTGCGCGGACTCGCCGACCGTGTCGGTGGCGAACGCCACCTCGCGGCCCAGCAGTTCGCCCAGCCGCCCGGCCGCGGGGGCCAGCGAGAACGCCGGGTCCGGGGCGCCCTTGGGACGGCCCAGGTGCGAGGCGACGATCACCTTGGCGCCGGCCTCGGCGAGCTTGGCGACGGTCGGGGCGACGGCGCGGATACGGCCGTCATCGGTGATGGTGGTGCCCTCCAGCGGCACATTCAGGTCGGCGCGGACAAAGACCCGCTTGCCTGCGACGCCTTCGCTGATGAGGTCGTCGATCGTCTTCATGCGCAATGGCTCCGTTGCATAGGTCGGTCACGGGACGGGGCCCGTACGGCGCATCATCGCGCCCTACGAGCCCCGTCCTCACATCTGGGTGCCTCGGATCAACCAAATATCAGAGCTGGCCGCCGACGAAAGTGGTCAGGTCCACCAGACGGTTGGAGTAGCCCCACTCGTTGTCGTACCAGCCGACGACCTTGACCTGCTTGCCCTGCGCCATCGTCAGGGAGGAGTCGAAGGTGCAGGAGGCCGGGAAGTTCACGATGTCCGAGGAGACGATCGGGTCCTCGGTGTACTCGAGAATGCCCTTGAGCTGGCCCTCGGCGGCCTTCTGGAAGGCGGCGTTGATCTCGTCCTTGCTGACCTCACGGTCGAGCTCCAGGACCAGGTCGGTGACCGAGCCGGTGGGGACCGGCACGCGCATGGCGATGCCGTCGAGCTTGCCCTTGAGCTGCGGCAGGACCAGGGCGGTGGCCTTGGCGGCGCCCGTCGAGGTCGGGATGATGTTCTCCGCGGCGGCGCGGGCGCGGCGCAGGTCCTTGTGCGGGAAGTCCAGGATGCGCTGGTCGTTGGTGTACGCGTGGACCGTGGTCATCAGGCCCTTGACGATGCCGAAGCTCTCGTCCAGAACCTTCGCCATCGGCGCCACACAGTTGGTGGTGCAGGAGGCGTTGGAGATGACGTGGTGGTTGGCCGCGTCGTACTTGTCCTGGTTGACGCCCATCACGATCGTGATGTCCTCGTCCTTGGCGGGCGCGGAGATCAGGACCTTCTTGGCGCCGGCCTGGAGGTGCTTCTCGGCGTCGGCCTTCTTCGTGAAGATGCCGGTCGACTCGATGACGATGTCGGCGCCGAGCTCGCCCCAGGGGAGCTGCGCCGGGTCGCGCTCGGCCATCGTCTTGAAGGTCTGGCTGCCGACCGTGATGGTGTCGTCGGTGTGGCTGACGTCCTGCTTGAGACGGCCCAGGATGGTGTCGTACTTGAGCAGGTGGACCAGGGTGGCGTTGTCGGTCAGGTCGTTGACACCGACGATCTCGATGTCCGCACCCTGCTCCAGGAGCGCGCGGAAGTAGTTACGACCAATGCGGCCGAATCCGTTGATGCCTACGCGGATCGTCACGAACCGATCTCCTCGTTGGTACGCCGGCGCAGTTACCGGCGAGCTGTATGGGATGTCCCCGACCGCCTCCGACCCTACCCCCTAAAGGAGACGTACGTGACATTGACAAAAGCGCTTCCAGCCCCTCAAACGAGCGCCGCGGTCTGCTCCTTCCGCGACTGATCACACCGCCCCCGACCGGGGGCGATGCGGATGTGACGGGATGATGCGAGGGGAACACGAGGTGCGTTCACGACACGCGGGCGGTCAGCCGACCATGCCCTCGGCGAGCTCCTCGGTGAGGTTGGACTCCGTGCCCGGAATACCCAGGTCCTGCGCGCGCTTGTCGGCCATCGCCAGCAGACGGCGGATCCGGCCGGCGACCGCGTCCTTGGTCAGCGGCGGATCGGCCAGGGCGCCCAGCTCCTCCAGGGACGCCTGCTTGTGCTCCATGCGCAGCCGGCCGGCCGCGGCGAGGTGCTCGGGGACCTCCTCGCCCAGGATCTCCAGGGCCCGCTGCACCCGGGCGCCGGCGGCGACCGCGGCGCGCGCCGAGCGGCGCAGGTTGGCGTCGTCGAAGTTGGCCAGGCGGTTGGCGGTGGCCCGCACCTCCCGGCGCATCCGCCGCTCCTCCCACGCCAGCACCGACTCGTGGGCGCCCAGCCGCGTCAGCAGCGCGCCGATCGCATCACCGTCACGGACGACCACGCGGTCCACCCCGCGCACCTCGCGGGCCTTGGCGCCGATGCCCAGCCGGCGCGCCGCGCCGACCAGCGCGAGGGCCGCCTCGGGGCCGGGGCAGGTGACCTCCAGCGAGGACGAACGGCCGGGCTCGGTCAGCGAGCCATGGGCCAGGAACGCGCCGCGCCAGGCCGCCTCGGCGTCGCAGGTCGCGCCGGAGACGACCTGCGGTGGCAGCCCGCGGATCGGTCGGCCGCGGCCGTCGACCAGGCCCGTCTGCCGCGCCAGCTGGTCGCCGCCGGCCACCACCCGTACGACATAGCGGCTGCCGCGGCGCAGCCCGCCCGGGGCCATCACCACGAGGTCGGAGCTGTGCCCGAAGATCTCCAGGATGTCCTTGCGCAGCCGGCGGGCGGCGATGCCCGTATCGAGCTCCGCCTCGATCACAATGCGGCCGCTGACCAGGTGCAGACCACCCGCAAACCGCAGGATCGACGAGACCTCCGACTTCCGGCAGCAGGTCCGGGTGACGGGGAGCCGGGAGATTTCATCCTTCACCGCAGCCGTCATCGCCATGGGCCGATCCTTCCATGCATCCGAAAAATACGGTCGTACGCGGCTGCCAGCAGCTCCGGGTCGTGCCGGTCGGGGGCCGGCCCGGCACCTGGCCGGGCATCGTCTCCTCGGGCGGCGACCGCAGCCAGCTCGACCTCGCTGCCCACCAGTTGCTTGGCGGCAACCGTCAGACCTTCGATGTCGGGCACGGCGGCCTTGTCGGCCAGCACCACGTCGAAGGCGAGTTTAGGGGCGTGTCGGGCCAAAACCTCCAAATGACGCTGCGGTGAGAAGCCATCGGTTTCGCCGGGCTGGGGCGCAAGGTTGAGCGAAAGGACCTTCCGGGCCTTGGTCTCCTCCAGCGCTTCGCGCAGCTCGGGCACCAGCAGATGCGGAATGACGGACGAGAACCACGAGCCGGGGCCCAGCACCACCCAGTCGGCGTCGCGCACCGCGGCGACCGCCTCCGGCACCGCCGGCGGGTCCTCGGGCACCACATGGACCGACAGCACCTCGCCCGGGGTGAGCGCGACCGTCGCCTGACCGCGCACCGTGGAGACCGCGTCCGGGCGGTCCGCATCATGGCCCCTGACCTGTGCCTGGAGCTCCAACGGCACCGCGGACATGGGCAGCACCCGGCCGTGCGCGCCGAGCAGCCTGCCGACCAGGTCGAGCGCCTGGACATGGTCGCCCAGCTGCTCCCACAGGGCGACGATCAGCAGATTGCCCACCGCATGATCGTGCAGCTCGCCCTCCGACTCGAAGCGGTGCTGGATCACCCGGGCCCAGGTCTGGCCCCAGTCGTCGTCGCCGCACAGCGCGGCCAGCGCCTTGCGCAGATCGCCCGGCGGCAGCACGCCCAGCTCGTCACGGAGCCGGCCGCTGGAGCCGCCGTCGTCGGCGACCGTGACCACGGCCGTCAGATCGCCGGTGATCCGGCGCAGCGCCGCCAACGAGGCGGACAGCCCCATGCCTCCGCCGAGCGCCACCACCTTGGGGGTGGCGCCCTTCTTCGTCGTACGGCCTCCGGGGACGAACCTGCGGACCCGGCGCAGCCGCGGTGTACGGCCGGTCATTCGCGCCCCATGTCCCGGTGGACGACAACGGTTTCGACGCCTTCGGTCACCAGCCGGCGGGCGAGCTTCTCCGACATGGCCACGCTGCGGTGCTTACCGCCCGTACAGCCGACCGCGATGGTCACATAGCGCTTGCCCTCGCGGCGGTAGCCCTCGGCGACGATGCGCAGCAGCTCGGCGTAGCCGTCCAGGAACTCCTTGGAACCGGGCTGGCTGAAGACGTAGTGCGAGACCTCGTCGTTCAGGCCCGTGAAGGGGCGCAGCTCCGGGACCCAGTGCGGATTCGGGATGAAACGGCAGTCGATGACCATATCGGCATCCACCGGCAGGCCGTACTTGAAGCCGAAGGACATGACCGTGGCACGCAGCTCGGGCACTTCCTCGCCGGCGAACTGGGCGTCCAGCTTGGCGCGCAGCTCGTGCACGTTGAGGCTGGAGGTGTCGATCACCAGGTCGGCGTCGCCGCGCAGCTCGCGCAGCAGATCCCGCTCGGCGGCGATGCCGTCGACGATCCGGCCGTCGCCCTGGAGCGGATGCGGACGGCGCACCGACTCGAAACGGCGCACCAGGGCGTCGTCCGAGGACTCCAGAAAAACGATCCGGCGCTTGACGTTCTGCGCGTCGAGGGTGGCCAGGGACTCCTTCAGATTGGCGAAGAAGCGGCGCCCGCGGACATCGACCACCACGGCGATCTTGGCGACATTGCCCTGGGAGCGGGCACCCAGCTCGACCATCGGCGGGATCAGCTCGGGCGGGATGTTGTCGACGACGAACCAGCCGAGGTCCTCCAGGCACTTGGCGGCCGTACTGCGGCCGGCCCCGGACATACCGGAGATGATCACCAGCTCCGGGATCGCGGCGCCCTCGCCCTGGTCGGTCGTGCCCGTACTCACCTGTGCCCCGTCTCTGTCGGTTCCCTGTGCTGCATGCTCTGTGCTCATCGGTCCTGCCCCCGTTCTGCTGACAACGCGGCCGAGGGGACCCCGTCATCCTCAATGATCTCTCCTGTGGCGGTGTTCACCGCCGGGGCGGACGGCGCCGCCCCGGCCAGCGCCGCCGCGACGGACTCGGCCGTCTTGCGGCCGATGCCCGACACCTCGCAGATCTCCTCGATGGTGGCGGCCCGCAGCCTCTTCAGCGAACCGAAATGCTTCAGCAGCGCCTGGCGGCGGCTCTCCCCCAGGCCCGCGACGGCATCCAGCGGCGAGGACTTCAGCCGCTTGGTGCGCTTGCTGCGCTGGTAGGAGATCGCGAAGCGGTGGGCCTCGTCACGCACGCGCTGGAGGAGATACAGCCCCTCGCTCGTCCGCGGCAGGACCACCGGATCGTCCTCCTCGGGCAGCCAGACCTCCTCCAGGCGCTTGGCCAGCCCGCAGACGGCGACATCGTCGATGCCCAGCTCGTCCAGCGCCCGGCGGGCCGCGGCCACCTGGGGCGCACCGCCGTCGACGACCACCAGCTGCGGCGGATAGGCGAAGCGCTTCGGCCGGCCGTCGTCGTCCGTGGGCCGCCCGGCCATGGCGTCCGGCACCCCGTC
This sequence comes from Streptomyces gilvosporeus, assembly GCF_002082195.1. GTDB lineage: Bacteria > Actinomycetota > Actinomycetes > Streptomycetales > Streptomycetaceae > Streptomyces > Streptomyces gilvosporeus. The sequence continues at coordinate 2,659,031 of NZ_CP020569.1, forward strand.
GTCCTCCACGGGGGCCTCGCCGGCCGGCTCCTCCGTCCACTCCCCCGACCTCTGCTTCTCCTGGAGGTAGCGCTTGAAGCGGCGGCCGATGACCTCGTGCATGGAGCGGACATCGTCCTGGCCCTCGAAGGTCTTGATCTGGAAGCGGCGGTATTCGCTCTTCCGGGCGAGACCGTCCTCGAAGACCACCATCGAGGCGACGACGTCCTCGCCCTGGAGGTGGGAGATGTCGAAGCACTCGATACGCAGCGGCACCGTCTCCAGGCCCAGGGCGCGGGCGATCTCCTCCAGGGCGCGGGAGCGGGTCGTCAGATCCGAGGCGCGCTTGGTCTTGTGCAGGGCCAGCGCCTGCTGGGCGTTGCGCTCCACCGTGGCCATCAGGTCCTTTTTGTCGCCGCGCTGCGGAATGCGCAGCGAGACCTGCGAGCCGCGGCGCTCGGCGAGCCACTGCTGGACCGGCTCGACGGGCTCCGGCAGCGCCGGGACCAGGACCTCCTTGGGGACGGCGTCGCCCCGCTCCTCGCCGTAGAGCTGCTGGAGGGCGTGCTCGACCAGACCGGCGGTGGAGACGGCCTCCACCTTGTCCGTGACCCAGCCGCGCTGGCCGCGCACCCGGCCGCCGCGGACGTGGAAGATCTGCACGGCGGCTTCGAGTTCGTCCTCGGCCACGGCGATCAGGTCCGCGTCGGTGGCATCGGCGAGCACCACCGCGCTCTTCTCCATCGCCCGGCGGAGCGCGCCTATGTCATCGCGCAGCCGGGCCGCGCGCTCGTACTCCATCTCCTCGGCCGCGTCCTGCATCTGCCGCTCCAGGCGACGGATGTAGGCACCCGTACGGCCTGCCATGAAGTCGCAGAATTCCTCGGCCAGTTCGTGATGGTCCTCGGCCGAAATGCGGCCCACGCAGGGCGCCGAGCACTTGCCGATGTAACCGAGCAGACAGGGGCGGCCGATCTGGGCGGACCGCTTGAAGACGCCCGCGGAGCACGTGCGTACGGGGAAGACCCGCAGCATCAGGTCGACGGTCTCGCGGATCGCCCAGGCGTGCCCGTACGGACCGAAGTAGCGCACGCCCTTCTTCTTGGCGCCGCGCATCACCTGGACCCGCGGGAACTCCTCGTTGAGCGTCACCGCCAGATACGGATAGCTCTTGTCGTCCCGGTACTTGACGTTGAATCGCGGATCGAACTCCTTGATCCAGCTGTACTCCAGCTGGAGCGCCTCGACCTCCGTGGAGACCACCGTCCACTCCACGGAGGCGGCGGTGGTGACCATCGTGCGGGTGCGCGGATGGAGCCCCGCCAGGTCCTGGAAGTAGTTCGCCAGGCGCTGGCGCAGGCTCTTGGCCTTGCCGACGTAGATGACCCGGCCGTGCTCGTCGCGGAATCTGTAGACCCCCGGCGAGTCGGGGATCTGTCCCGGCTTGGGTCGGTAGCTGCTGGGGTCTGCCATGCCCACCACCCTACTGACCGCCACCGACAATCACGGCGGGCCGAGCGAGCGGGGGCGGGGAGGACGGGCCGGGGGCGGGGAGGGAAGCCGCGGACCCGGCCCCCTCCCCGCCCCCGTCCCTGTCAGCCGCTGCGCCGTCTCCGTATCGCGGCCGTGCCGCAGAGGCCGAGCGCGAGGAGGGCGGCGGCGCCCGCGACGGCGGAGGCGGCCGTCACCGGGATGCTGTGGCCCGCGGGCGCACCGGCCACGGCGGCCTCCTTGCCCGGGGCCGTCGGCGCGGGCGCGTCCTTCGGGGCCGCGGCCCCGGGCCCGTACCCCCCGGCCTCGCCGCGCTTGTCGTACGCGGATCCCGGGAGCTTGTCGCCGTACGCCTTCATCACCCGCTCCCGATAGGCGGCGACGGTGGTGCCGTGAGCGCCGACCGCCTTCCTGGCGTGCGCATCCAGGGGCTCGATGCGCTCTCCGCGCTGCACGTACCAGGCGTCGATCTGCGGCTCGTGGAAGACCGTCCCGGCCTTGTCGCCGGCGGCCTCGGCGTAACGGGTCTCGTCGTCCCCGCTGGCGATGTTGACGACCTTCCAGGCGGTGCCCCGCCGCACCGTCCACACCGAGGCCGTCCGGCCGTCGGCGGCGACCGCCTTGCTGGCGAGGAACTCCAGCCGGGCGACGGGGGCGCCGGCCCGGCCGCGGACGAAGTCCGGGGACAGGACGTACACCGGGACGGCGGCGCCCTCGATGTGCGGGGCTCCCTTCGGGACGGCGCCACCGGGACGGCGGGCGGCTCCGGACTCCCGGGCCGCGCCGGGCTCGGCGGCGAAGAACCGGGCCAGCGTGTCCAGGGTGGCGGGGGCGGTGGCCGCCTCGTGGGCGGCGGCGAGGCCGGCACGGGGCGGGGCCTGGGGAACCGCGGGGGCCGCGGCCGCCTCGGAGGCGCATGGGGCCAGGCCGGTCAGAGCGAGGGCGAACGCCCCGGTGGCGGCGGCGCGCAGGGTGGTGCGCACGGTGCGCTTCGGCATGGCCTCAGGCTCCTATCCGGTAGAGGGAGTGCGTCCAGGAGAAGGAGCTGCCGTTCACGTAGTAGTCGTAGTCACCCCAGTTGTAGCGGCTGTTGGAGGGCCACGGGTCGCCCCAGTAGACCCAGTTCTGGGCGGTGTCGAAGCCGTAGAGGACATGCATATGACCGCCGCCGGAGGACCACTCGATGCGCGTCTCGACGGGCCGCTTGGCGTTGATCTCGTTCTGCACCGTGCCGTAGCGCAGATATCCGGTCACATAGGAGCCGGGAGCGATGCCCATCCAGTCGAGGGCGTTCTGCACATTGCCGAGGGTCGCCTGGTCGTTGGGGCAGGTGGTGCCCTGCTGGCGGCCGAAGGCGGCGTTGCAGAACTGGTTCTGGCTGTAGTTCCTGCCGTACCAGGAAGCGATGGTGTTGCCGGAGCCGGCCCAGCACCAGTTGGACTTCTGCTGGGCCTGCATGGCTATGTCGAGCCGGTTGGCGGCGGCCGCGACAGCGTGCGCGGGGGGCGTGGTCGCCGAGGCGGTCGCCCCTGGGAGCGTGGTGAGCGCCGTGAGTGCAGTGACGGTGAGCGCTGCTGCCGACAGCCGTCTACGGCGCGCACGACGTGCGTGGGGAGCACGGGTCATGGCGTTCCTCCCTGATGAGGGGGGTGAGGGAGTGAGAGGAGCGCATCCGGATGCTGATGTGGAGCATCGGGTGTTGTCGCACGCGGGTCAACACGCTTCAATGCGAGGTGACATGGGGGTGTGGACGGACGGGCCCGGATGTGAACGTCCGATGTCCGGCGTACTGCAGTGAACAGGCAGTTAGAGCATGCGGCGTGCGAGCCGGTTGTGAACGTTCACCCGCGCGCCGGAGGATTGAGGCAATGGCACAGAACACTCCCGAGTCGGCCGAGCTGGCGCACCTGCTGCGGACCGGACCGTTCCATCTCGCCCTGCGCTGCGCGCTCACCGTCCGCGGCCTCGCGCTCACGCGGGTCCAGCACAAGCTGGCCCAGCGCGGCATCAAGGTGGGCGTGACCAGCCTGAGCTACTGGCAGCAGGGCGCCCGGCGGCCGCAGCGGCCCGAATCGCTCCGGGCGGTGCGCGCCCTGGAGGAGGTCCTGGACCTGCCCGCGCACTCGCTGCACCGGCTCCTGGTCCCCGAGGGCGGCGCCCGCCCCGAGGCCGAACGCCCCGCCGCGCGCTCGTACCGCTCCCTGGTCGCACCGGCCGGCGCGCTCCAGCAGCTGTTCGCCGAGCTGGAGACCCCCGCGGACGGCGGCGTGCACACCCTGGGCCATCACGAACGGGTCCTGATCGGGCCGCGCCGCGAGCTCAGCGCCCGTACCTCGCAGCAGGTCGTCCGCGCCCACCGGGACGGCGTGGACCGCTATGTCGCCATCCACCGGGGCGATACGGGCTGTGTGCCGTCCCGGGTGCGGGTCCGGGCGGCGGAGAACTGCCGGCTGGGCCGGGTGCGCGGGGACGCGGAGAGCGGGGTGGTGGTCGCCGAGCTGCTCTTCGACTCCCGGCTGCGGGCCGGCGACACCCATGTCTTCGGGTACGCCTTCGAGGACGGCAGCGGCGGCCCCAGCACCGAGTACGTGCGCGGCTTCAGCTTCGCGGGCGGCCACTATGTCCTTCAGGTGCGCTTCGACGAGGCGGCGCTGCCGGTGCGCTGCCGCCGCTTCGCCCAGGTCTCGGCGGGCGCCCCGCGCAGCGGCCGGCACGAGCTGACGCTCAGCGGTACGCACCGGGCCGTGCATCTGGTGGAGCAGAGCGTGCGGCCCGGAATACTGGGGATCGACTGGGACTGGGGATAGGGCCTGCCCGAGGGACCCGCGCGGGGGCGCGGGCGGCGGCCGGGGCGCGTCAGCCCGCGATCAGCTTGCCGTCCTTGGTCTTGACCGGCACCTTCGGCAGCGGCTCGGCCGCCGGGCCCTGGAGGACCTGGCCGGTGGTGACGTCGAAGCGGCTGCCGTGGCAGGGGCAGCTGCCCTCCTTCTTTTCGACCTCGGCCAGGACGCAGCCGCGGTGGGTGCACATGGCGCCGAAGCACCGGAACTCGCCCTTGGCGGGCTGCGAGACGACGAGCCGGTCCTCGCGGTAGAGCTTGGCGCCGCCGACCGGGATCTCCGCGGCGGGCCCCAGCTCGACCGGCTTGTCGGGCACCGCCGAGGCGTAGCTGCCGGAGTCCCCCGGCGAGCAGGCCGCCAGCCCGAAGCCGGCGGCACCGGCGAGCGCGGCGCCCCGCAGTACGGTCCGGCGGTCGGGGGACTGGCTCATGGCTGCTCCAGGAGGGGTCGGTGAGGCGGGGGGCGGCGGGACAGGGGGCCACCGGCCGACGGCTCCCGACGATACCGGGGCAGGTCTTTCCGCTTCGGGGCCGGTCCCCGGCCCCGGCCCGGCGGCGGCTTCCGCTCGATGGGGAACGCAGCGGGTGTGTACGCAGACGCGTGGCGCGGACGCGGTGCGTAAACGTTTGCGCAAGCGTTTACGCGGGGCCTCCGGGCTCGTACTGTGAGGGGCGTCGCGGGGCCGGGACCCCGGGGAGGATGAGGCGGATGACGACGATGGTGGACGTGGCGCGGCGGGCGGGTGTCTCCGTGGCCACAGTCTCGCATGTGCTCAACGCGACCCGCCCGGTGCGCCCGGACACCCGCGCCGCGGTGCTCGGCGCCGTCGACGAGCTGGGCTACACCCCCAACACCCTCGCCCGCTCGCTGGTCACCGCCCGCACCCGCTCCATCGGCCTGGCGGTCTCCGCGATCAGCAACCCGTACTTCACCGAGATCCTCCAGGGCGTCGAGGCGAGCGCCCTGGAGGCCGGCTACGGCCTGCTGATCGCCGATCCGCACGACGATCCCCGCCATGAGCGCACGGTCGTGCAGCTGCTGCACGAGCGGCGGGTGGACGGCGTGATCGTCGCACCGTCCGCGGAGCCCGCGGAGATGGTCGGCTATCTGGCCCGCCGCACGGTGCCGGCCGTCTTCCTGGACCGGCTCGTCGGCCCCTCGCCGGACGGGGCACGCCATGACCAGGTGTGCGCCGAGAACACCGGGCCGATGCGGCAGCTGGTCGAGCATCTGGCCGCGTTGGGGCACACCCGGATCGGCCTGGTGGCCGGACTGCCGGGCCTGAGTACGACCACCGAACGCCTCCAGGGCTATCGCGAGGGGCTGTGTGCCCGGGGGCTGCCGTTCGTCCCGGAACTGGTGGCGGACGGCAACTCCGCGGCGGACGGCGCCCGCGAGGCCACCGGGCGGCTGCTCGCCGCGCCCGAGCCGCCCACCGCGCTCCTCACCGCCAACAACGCCATGACCATCGGCGCCCTGCGGGCACTGCGCGAGCGCGGGCTGGAGGTTCCCCGCGATCTCGCGCTGGCGTGCTTCGACGACTTCTCCTGGGCCGATCTGTTCGCCCCCCGGCTGACCGCGGTCGCCCAGCCCAGCAGGGAGATCGGGGCCACGGCGGTGCGGCTGCTGCTGGAGCGCCTGGAGGAGCCGGACCGGGCGCCCCGTACGGTCCGGCTGCCGTGCACCCTGAGGCACCGTACGTCGTGCGGCTGTCCCGAGCCCGCCCCGGCCACGGCCCCGACCACTGCCTCGACGCCCCGCCCTGCCACCCTCCCTCGCACCGTCCCGCCCACCGCCGCGGCCGCCTCCCCGGCCGCCGAGGAAAGGAACCGCACCCCGTGATCGTCGTCGCCGGCGAGGCGCTGATCGACCTCGTCCCCGGTCCCCAAGTCCCTAGTGGAAACGGCCAGTTGCCCGCGCTGCTCCCCCGGCGCGGCGGCGGTCCGTACAACACGGCGGTCGCCCTGGGGCGGCTGGGGTCGCCCACCGCCTTCTGCTCGCGGGTTTCGGCCGACGCCTTCGGCGAGGCGCTGCTGGACGGGCTGCGGGCCGGCGGGGTGGACCTCTCGCTGGTGCAGCGCGGCGACGAGCCGACCACGCTCGCGGTGGCGGACATCGGAGCGGACGGCTCGGCCGGCTACGGGTTCTATGTGGAGGGCACGGCCGACCGCCTCTTCGCCCTGCCGCCCGCGCTGCCCGACGGGGTGCGCGCGCTCTCGCTGGGGACCTGTTCGCTGGTCCTGGAGCCGGGCGCGAGCGCCTACGAGGACCTGTTGCGGCGCGAGGCGGCACGCGGCGTGTTCACCGCACTCGATCCCAATGTCCGGCCCGGACTGATCCCGGACGCCGACGCCTACCGGGCGCGCTTTCGCTCCTGGCTGCCGTCCGTGGCCCTGCTGAAGCTGTCGGAGGAGGACGCCGGGTGGCTGGCGGGGGCGGCGGGTGGAGCGGACGGGTGCCGGGACGCCGTCGCCGTCGCGGCCCGGGAGTGGCTGGACGCCGGGCCCGCGGCGATCGTGCTCACCCGGGGCGGCGAGGGGCTGACGGTGCTGACGCCGGGCGGCGGGGAGGTGAGCGTGCCGGGGCGGCGGGTCGAGGTCGTCGACACCATCGGGGCGGGCGACACCGTCAATGCCGCGCTGCTGCACCGGCTGGACGCCCATGACGCCCTCTCCCGCGAGGCCGTCGCCGCGCTCGGCCCCGACGACTGGCGCGACATCCTCGGCTTCGCCGCCCGCGCCGCCGCCGTCACCTGCTCCCGCGCGGGCGCGGAGCCGCCGTATGCGTCGGAGCTCGGCTGAGGCGCGGCGGCCTCGGTCCGGGGAAGGTACGGCCGGCAGCGGCCGCACCTCCCCCGCTCGGCCTCAGGTGAGCCGACGGGCCTTCGCCGCCGCCTTCTTGGCCGCCGCCTTCTTCGCCGCGGCCGTCTTGGCGGCGGTGACCTTGGTCGTGGTGACCTTCGCCGCGTCGACCTCGGTCGAATTCGCCTTGGCCACCGTCTTCTTCGTGGCCGCCTTCTTGGTGGCCGCCCGCTTCGCGGCCGTCTTCTTCGGCGGAGTCCCCGAGGTCGCGGCATCGCTGACCCGGTCGCCGAGGATCTCCCGCAGGAACTTGCCGGTGTGGCTGGCGGGGACCGAGGCGATCTGCTCCGGGCTGCCCTCGGCGACGACCAGTCCGCCGCCGCTGCCGCCCTCGGGGCCCATGTCGATGACCCAGTCGGCGGTCTTGATCACATCGAGGTTGTGCTCGATGACGATCACGGAGTTGCCCTTGTCGACCAGCCCGGACAGCACGGTGATCAGCTTGCTGATGTCCTCGAAGTGCAGACCCGTGGTCGGCTCGTCCAGGACGTAGACCGTGCGGCCCGTCGAACGCTTCTGGAGCTCGCTGGCCAGCTTCACCCGCTGCGCCTCACCGCCGGAGAGGGTCGGCGCGGACTGGCCGAGGCGGACATAGCCGAGGCCGACCTCGTGCAGCGTCCTCAGATGCCGGGAGATGGTCGGCACCGCCTCGAAGAAGTCCAGCGCCTCCTCGATGGGCATGTCCAGGACCTCGGCGATGGACTTGCCCTTGTAGTGGACCTCCAGCGTTTCGCGGTTGTAGCGCGCGCCGTGGCAGACCTCGCACGGGACGTACACGTCCGGCAGGAAGTTCATCTCGATCTTGATCGTGCCGTCGCCGGAGCAGTTCTCACAGCGGCCGCCCTTGACGTTGAAGGAGAAGCGCCCCGGCAGATAGCCGCGGACCTTGGCCTCCATCGTCTCCGCGAACAGCTTGCGGACATGGTCGAAGACGCCGGTGTAGGTCGCCGGGTTGGACCGCGGCGTGCGGCCGATGGGCGACTGGTCGACATGGACGACCTTGTCGACGAGGTCGTCGCCGTCGACGCGGGTGTGCCGCCCGGGGACCGACTTGGCGCCGTTCAGCTCGCGCGCCAGGTGGGTGTAGAGGATGTCGTTGACCAGCGTCGACTTGCCGGAGCCGGAGACGCCGGTGACGGCGGTCAGCACCCCGAGCGGGAAGGAGACGTCGATGTCCTGGAGGTTGTTCTCCTTCGCGCCGTGCACCGTCAGCCGGCGGGCCGGGTCGGCGGGCCGGCGGACGTCGGGTGTGGCGATGGCGCGCTTGCCGGACAGGTACTGCCCGGTGATCGACTCCTTGTTGGTCAGCAGCTGCTTCAACGGGCCGCTGTGCACGACCTTGCCGCCGTGCTCGCCCGCGCCTGGGCCGATGTCGACGACCCAGTCGGAGGTCTTGATGGTGTCCTCGTCGTGCTCGACCACGATCAGGGTGTTGCCGAGGTCGCGCAGCCGCACCAGGGTCTCGATCAGCCGGTGGTTGTCGCGCTGGTGCAGGCCGATGGAGGGCTCGTCCAGGACGTAGAGCACGCCCACCAGGCCGGAGCCGATCTGGGTGGCGAGCCGGATGCGCTGGGCCTCGCCGCCGGAGAGGGTGCCGGCCGCGCGGTTCAGCGAGAGGTAGTCCAGGCCGACGTCGACCAGGAACCTCAGCCGTTCGTTGACCTCCTTGAGGACCCGTTCGGCGATCTTCTTCTCGCGGGCGTTGAGCGTGAGCTGTCGCAGGAAGTCGGCGCAGTCGCTGATCGACATGGCGGCGACATCGGCGATGGAGCGCTCCTGGACCGTGACGGCGAGCACTATCGGCTTGAGGCGGGTGCCTTCACAGGTGGGGCAGGGCACCTCGCGCATATAGCCCTCGAAGCGCTCCCGGCTGCTGTCGCTCTCGGCCTCGCTGTGGCGCCGCTTGACGAACGGCACGGCGCCCTCGAAGGGGGTGGTGTAGGCCCGCTGGCGGCCGTAGCGGTTGCGGTAGCGCACCTCGATACGGGTCTTGTGGCCGTGCAGCAGGGCCTTCTTGGCGCGGGCGGGGAGGCCGGCCCAGGGGATGTCCGTACGGAATCCGAGGGCGTCGGCCAGGGCGTCGACCAGGCGGCCGAAGTACTCCTTGGTGTGTCCGCCGGACCAGGGGTGGATGGCGCCCTCGTCCAGCGAGCGGTCCTCGTCGGGGATGATCAGCTCGGGGTCGACCTCCATGCGCGTGCCGATGCCGGTGCAGTCGGGGCAGGCGCCGAAGGGGGAGTTGAAGGAGAAGGAGCGCGGTTCGAGCTCTTCGAAGGACAGGTCGTCGTAGGCGCAGTACAGATGCTCGGAGTACATCCGCTCGCGCTGCGGGTCGTCCGGATCGAGGTCGACGAAGTCGAGGATGACCATGCCACCGGACAGACCCAGGGCGGTCTCGACGGAGTCGGTCAGCCGGCGCTTGGCGCTCTCCTTGACGGTGAGGCGGTCGACGACCACCTCGATGGTGTGCTTCTCCTGCTTCTTCAGCTGGGGCGGCTCGGAGAGCTGGATGGTCTCGCCGTCCACGCGGGCGCGGCTGTAGCCCTTGGTCTGGAGGTCGGAGAAGAGGTCGACGAACTCGCCCTTGCGCTCGCGCGCCAGCGGGGAGAGGACCTGGAAGCGGCTGCCCTCCGGCAGCTCCAGCACCTTGTCGACGATGGCCTGCGGCGACTGCCGGGCGATGGGGCGCCGGCACTCGGGGCAGTGCGGTTTGCCGATCCGGGCGAACAGCAGGCGGAGGTAGTCGTAGACCTCGGTGATGGTGCCGACGGTGGAGCGGGGGTTGCGCGACGTCGACTTCTGGTCGATCGAGACGGCCGGGGACAGCCCCTCGATGAAGTCCACATCGGGCTTGTCCATCTGCCCGAGGAACTGCCGGGCGTAGGAGGAGAGCGACTCGACATAGCGCCGCTGCCCCTCGGCGAAGATCGTGTCGAAGGCGAGCGAGGACTTGCCCGACCCGGAGAGCCCCGTGAAGACGATCAGGGAGTCGCGGGGGAGGTCGAGCGAGACGTTGCGGAGGTTGTGCTCGCGAGCGCCACGGACGATGAGACGGTCGGCCACGCCGGTCGGCACCTTTCTTGGAGAGGGGCGGAAGCCGCGGCTCTGCGTCCGCCGCTCGGTGATGGAGCAGAGGCGGCGGCGCGGAGCGGAGCCCCCGCCCCAGGGTATGGGGACCGCCGCGGCACTGTCTTTGTGATGCCATAACGAGCGTATAGCACGTGCATTCGATTTACGGCACGGGCAAGCCCAGTTCACCCAAACGTGTGGCGGCCCCCAAACCTTCCCGCCCCGCCGACCAGCGACGACGCCATCCGGGCCGCCCCCGCCCCCGTCAGCCCCCGCCCAGACCCCCGTCCGGCAGCGCCCGCTCCAGCGCATCGAAGGTCCGCCGCAGGACCTCTTCCTGCCCGGCCGCCACATCGTCGACCGGGTCGCCCGCGAGCTGCCGGCCCGCGGCCTCGACATGGACCGCCCGGAGCCCCGCGATGATCAGCGCCGCGGCCAGCCGGGAGCCGCGACCCGGCCGCCCCGGGTCCTCGCCCGCGGCCTCGGCCAGCAGCCCCGCCAGCGTGTGCTCGATCTCCTCGACCGCCTCGCGCGCCCGCGCCCGCAGCGCCGGCGAGTCCAGCACCGTACGCCAGAAGTGCTCGAAACCCTCCCCCACCGCGCCCAGCGGATGACGCTGCGCCAGCAGCTCCAGGGACATCCGGCGCAGCGCGGCCAGCGGCGTCTCGTCCGGCTCGCGGTCCCGTACGGCCCGGGTGATCAGCTCGTGCCCCTCGGGGATCCGGTCGAGGAAGAGGTCTTCCTTCCGCGGGAAGTAGTTGAAGACGGTCATCGTGGAGACCTCGGCGGCGCGGGCGACCTCGGCGACCGTGACATTGTCGAAGCCGCGCCCCATGAAGAGCAGCGTGGCCTCGGCCGAGATCCGCTGCCGGGTCCGCAGCTTCTTGCGCTCGCGCAGCGTCAGCCGCACCTCGTCCTCGGCATGCTCCGCCCCCGCCGCATACCCGGCCTCCTCCGCGTACCCGGCCCCCTCGCGGCCCGCGCACTCCTTTTTCGCCATACCGGGATCTTAGGCGCCGCCGAAGCATTAATTTTTAGTCGCCACAAATTTTTAGTGACTATAGTCCCCTGCATGAATCACGACGCAGACGTAGTAGTGGCAGGGGGCGGCCCGGTGGGGCTGATGCTCGCCTGCGAACTCGCCCTGGCGGACATCACGGTCGTCGTCCTGGAGCGGCTGACCGAAGTGGACACGACGGTCAAGGCGGGAGCGATCAACTCCCCCAGTGCGGAGGCCCTTTACCGGCGCGGGATGCTGCCGGCCCTGATGGAGGTGCAGCGCCCCGCCATGGAGCGGTTCAGCGCCTTCCTGCGGCAGCGGCAGGCCGCCGGGGCCTCGGAGATCAAGGCGGCGCCGAGGTTCGCCGGGCACTTCGCGGGCATCATGCTCCGCGGCGACCTCCTGGACGAGTCGGACCCGGACTTCGGCACCAGCGGCCCGGCCGCCGACCTCGGCATCCTCCCCCAGGAGGCCCTGGAACGGCTGCTCGCCGCCCGCGCCGCCGAACTCGGCGTCTCCCTGCGCCGCGGGGTGACCGTGACCGGCCTCGACGCCGACGACGAGGGCGTCGACGTGCACACCTCCGGGGGAACGCTGCGCACCGGCTGGCTGGTGGGCTGCGACGGCGGCCGCAGTACGGTGCGCCGACTCGCCGGATTCCCGTTCCCCGGCACCGATCCGGGGATCACCGGCCACCAGGCGTTCGTGGAGATGACCGGCTCGGAGGCCCTGGGGGTGGGCTGGAACTGGACGAAGACCGGGACGTACGCCCACGGGCCGACGCCCGGCCGGATCCTCACGGTGGAGTTCGACGGCCCGCCCAAGGACCGCGAAGCCCCCGTCACCACCGAGGAGTTGCAGACCGCGCTGCGCCGGGTCTCCGGCGTGCCGGACGTGACGATCACCAAGGTCCACACGGCCACCCGCTTCACCGACCACGCCCGCCAGGTGCCCGACTACCGCTCGGGACGGGTCCTGCTGGCCGGTGATGCGGCGCATGTGCACTCCCCGTTCGGCGGCCAGGGCCTCAACCTCGGCCTCGGTGATGCGATGAATCTGGGCTGGAAGCTGGCCGCCACGGTCAGGGGCTGGGCCCCCGAGGGCCTGCTCGACACCTACACCGCCGAGCGGTACCCCCTCGGCGCCTGGGTACTGGACTGGACGCGGGCCCAAGTGGCGCTGATGCGGCCGGAGTCGCACGCCCAGGCGCTGCGCGAGGTGATCGCCGAACTGACCGGGACGCCCGACGCCACGACCTTCTTCGTCAAGAAGATCTCCGGCGTCTGGCAGCGCTACGACCTGCCCGGCGACCATCCGCTGACCGGCCGCAGCGCGCCCGACCTGGAGCTGTCCGACGGCACCCGGCTCGCGGACCACCTGCACCACGGGCGGGCGCTGCTGCTTGATCTCGCCGACGACCCCGAGCTGCGCAAACGCGCCGACGGATACGACGGCCGGGTGGAGGTGCACACCGCCGCCTGCCCGGACCGGCCCGGCCTGGCGGCGCTGCTGGTGCGCCCGGACGGCGCCACCGCCTGGGCGGCCGACACGGGCGAGGCGCCGGACGGGCTGGACGCCGCGCTGCACCGGTGGTTCGGGGCGCCCGAGGGGACTGCCGTCTGACCTGGGGGGACGGCGAGCCGGCGGCGGTTTCCGGCCTGCCGCCCGCCCCCTCCCCCGCCCCCGCGTACGCCCCGGTGGCCGCCGGACGACTCCCGAACTCGCCCCGGTGGCGCTAGCTTCGGAGCATGACCCACACCCTGCCGGACTTCCCGCGCGACGCCAGTGCCGTCCGTGAGGCCACCGACCGGCTTCTGGTCTCGGCCGGCAAACTGGACGACGAGGCGATCGCCGAACCGTCCCTGCTGCCGCACTGGACCCGTGGCCACGTCCTCGCGCACCTCTCCCGCAACGCGGATGCCCTGACCAACCTCCTGACCTGGGCGCGTACGGCCGTGCGCACGCCGATGTACGCGAGCGACACGGCCCGCGACGCCGATATCGAGCGCGACGCCGGCCGTTCGCTGGCCGCCCATCTGGAGGATCTGCGCGAGAGCGCCGCCCGCTTCGATGCGGCGGCGCGGGCGCTCCCGGAGGAGGGCCGGGCGTACGAGGTCGAGATGCGCAACGGCGTCGTCGAGCGCGCCGGCCGGCTGGCGCTGCGCCGGCTGGCCGAGGTCGAGCTGCACCACGTCGACCTCGGCGTCGGCCACACCCTCGACCAGCTGCTGCCCGTCTTCGTCGACGGCTATCTGGACCTGCTGGCCACGGTGAAGTTCGCCGGGCACAAGGAGTTGCCCACCCTGGAGCTGCATACGGAGGACGGCCGCCACTGGCGCACGGGAGGCGGGGCGCCCGGGGCCGCCCCGGTGGTGGTGACGGGCGCCGCGGCGGAGCTGGTCGGCTGGCTGACCGGGCGCTCCGACGGCGGGCAACTCGACAGCGCAGGCTCCCCCCTGCCCGCCGTCCCGCCGCTCTAGAGTGATCGCATGATGGCCTACAGCGGAGCAGTCCAGGTCGGCGGACCGGCCGACGTACATGAGCTGAGCGACCTGATGATCTCGAAGGTCGCGGTCGGTCCGATGAACAACAACGCCTATGTGCTGCGGTGCCGGGCCACCGACGAGCAGCTGCTGATCGACGCGGCCGCCGAACCGCACACCCTGCTCACGCTGATCGGCGACAGCGGCATCGCCTCCGTGGTCACCACCCACCGGCACGGTGACCACTGGGGCGCGCTGCGCGAGGTGGTCGATGCCACGGGCGCGGCGACGTACGCGGGACGTCATGACGCCGAGGGCATCCCCGTCCCGACGGACGTCCTGGTCGACGACGGCGACACCCTCACCGTCGGCCGGGTGCGGCTGACCGCGCGTCATCTGGTCGGCCACACCCCGGGCAGCATCGCGCTGGTCTACGACGATCCGCACGGCGCGCCGCATGTCTTCACCGGCGACTGCCTCTTCCCCGGGGGCGTCGGCAACACCTGGGGCGACGCCAAGAACTTCGCCAGCCTGATCGACGACGTCGAGAGCAAGCTCTTCGGTCAACTGCCGGACGAGACCTGGGTCTACCCGGGCCATGGCGACGACACCACGCTGGGGGCGGAGCGTCCGCATCTCGCGGAGTGGCGCGAGCGCGGCTGGTAGCCGCGGCGGGCCCGTACGGCCGGTCGGTCGTACGGGCCCGGCGGCGGTCTCAGACGGTCAGGTCCTCCCTGGCCGCCGTCTCGGCCGCCTGCTGCTGCTTCTTCGAGGCGCGCAGGCTGGTGAGCGTCGTGACGACGAGGACCGCGCAGATCACCCCCAGCGAGACCGGAATGCTGATCTCCGGTACGGCCACTCCGGACTCGTGCAGCGCGTGCAGCACGAGCTTCACCCCGATGAAGCCGAGGATCACCGACAGGCCGTAGGAGAGGTGGACCAGCTTCTCCAGCAGCCCGCCGATCAGGAAGTACAGCTGCCGCAGTCCCATCAGGGCGAAGGCGTTGGCGGTGAAGACGATGTACGGGTCCTGGGTGAGGCCGAAGATCGCCGGGATGGAGTCCAGGGCGAACAGGACGTCGGTGGTACCGATCGCCAGCATGACGATCAGCATCGGAGTCATCAGCCGTCGGCCGTTCTCGACGATGAACAGCCTGGTGCCGTGGTACGCGTCGGTCGAGGGGAAGCGCCGCTCGACCATCTTGAGGAAGCGGTTCTCCTCGAACTCCTCGTCGTGTTCCTCGGCGCGCGCCTCCTGGATGAGCTTCCACGCGGTCCAGATGAGGAACGCGCCGAAGAGATAGAAGATCCAGGAGAAGTGGGTGATGATCGCGGCGCCGGCGCCGATGAAACCGGCCCGCAGGACGAGTGCGATCAGCACGCCGACCATCAGAACCCGCTGCTGGTACTTCGCCGGGACCGCGAACTTGCCCATGATCAGCACGAAGACGAAGAGGTTGTCGACGCTCAGCGACTTCTCGGTGACGAAGCCGGCGAAGAACTCACCGGCGGGCGCGCCACCGCCGAAGACGAGCAGTCCGAGCCCGAACAGCGCGGCGAGCGCGATCCAGACGGCGGTCCAGATTCCGGCCTCCTTGAGGGAGACCTCGTGGGGTTTACGGCCGCCGATGAAGAAGTCGGCGGCGATCAGGGCGCACAGACCGAGGATGGTCAGCGCCCACAGGGTCAGGGAAACGTCCACTGCTCCTCCGGCAGAGTCGTACGGCACTCACAGCGTCGTCGCTGCCGGAGGTCTCTTCCGCCCGGGCAGATGCCGGGCCGGCGCCCCGGGATCCGGTGAAGCTCGTCGGTCCGTGATGACGGGTACGCCGCAGCGGGAATACTCCCCTCCGCACCAAGAAGAGTAAAGGAAACCCAAGGAAGAGTAAAGAGAATGGCAAAGGTGCTGGTGGGATGGGGTGGTGTGATCGGGCCGGGCGATGCCGGGCTCAGTGTCGCCCGGCCGGGCGGGCCTGGGCGAGGCGGGTCAGGACCTGGCGGACGATCGGGCTGCCCTGGGGGGCGAGCGCCGGCTCGTACGTCCAGGCGTGCCCCACCCAGGGGTCGGCGAGATGGGCGTCGGGCACCGGTGTGAGGCGCAGCAGGGACCGCCACAGCGGGTCGAGGACCGGGCCGTACTCCTGGGACTGGGCGCGGTCGGCGACGATCAGCAGATGCACCCCGACCGCCGGGCCTTCGTCGGCGAGATAGCGCAGCTGATTGACGGCGCGGTCGTCGAAGCCGTGCGGGAAGTCATGGACGATCAGCAGCTGTTGGGCGGTGTCGACATCCGGCGGCAGGGAGTCGGCCGCGCGGTTGCGCACCGCCATCTGGACCAGGTCCACCCGTCGGATCAGCGCCTCCAGGGTCCGGGCGACCCCCTGGGCGCCGGGGGCCGGGGGCTCGCGCAGGGCGCCGGTCTCCAGCAGTGGGGCGAGCGCGGGCGCGGCCGTACCGCCGGGGTCGATGACCTGGAGCGCGAAGTCCCCCACCGGGTGGGCGGCGAGCAACCGGGCGGCGACCGCGACGGCGGTGTCCAGGGCGAGGCGGCCGAGCACGGCCTCGTCGGGCGGGCCTTCGGTGAGCGCGCTGCCCAGCTCGCGGCGGCCGTACTCCCGTCCGGGGTCGGCCTGCCAGGCGTAGGAGGACGGTCCGCTGTCGATCCACAGGCCGCGCTCCAGGGGGAGCCGGACGACCATGGGGATGCGCAGGTCCAGGACTTCGGGGAGATGCAGATCGCCCAGCCGGACCGCCATCGGGGGCTCCTGCGGGGCGTGGTGGCCCTGCCAGACGGGGCTGTCCCAGCGGGCGAAGGCGGGCGGCAGGGCGGGCTCGACGACCTCGGATTCGGCGGTGAGCTGGGCGAGGTCGCGGTCGAGGGCGGCGCGGGCCTGGGTGACCAGGGCGGCGTGCCGGTCGCGGGCGGCGGCGCGGGCGGCGTCGGCGGCGGAGCCGAGGCGGTTCCGCGGGTCGGCGAGGGCCTGGTCGAGCTCCTGCTCCAGCCGGGACTCGGCGAAGGAGCAGGCGCTGCGGTAGGCGGCCACCGAGCGGGCCAGGTCCTCGAACATGCCCCAGATCTGGTTGTAGAGCCGCTCGTCCATGCTCCATCCGGCGGCGTCCCCGGGCACCGGGGTCTGCGGGCCGTCGGGGGCTTCCGGGGTGCCCGGGCCGTCGGGGTGCCCGGGCCTTCCGGGGCGGCCGCGGGGGACAGGGCGGGGGCCGTACGGCGCCGGGGGTGGCGGTAGTCGACGCGGTCGCCGCCGGGCGCGGGGGCGGGTGCATCGGGGGCGGGTGGCGCGGCCGTCGGCTGTTCGGCGCGGCCGGCCGCCACCGGGGAGGGCACCGCTCGGGCATGGCCCAGGCCCACCGCCTCCTCGATCTCCGCGGCCAGTTCGGCCGCCTGCGGCAGCCCCTGGTCGCGGAGCATCGCGGCCAGGCCGTCGGCGTAGCCCTGGCCCACCGCGCGGACCTTCCAGGCACCCTGCCGACGGTAGAGCTCCACGGCGACGACGGCGGTCTCGGCGCCCAGGCCGGTGATCGTGTAGTCGGTGAGCGGGGTGCCGTCGAGGCCGGTGACGGCGACGCGGGGCGCGGCGGCCGCACCGAAACCGCTCAGCGAGGACACCCTGGCGGGCAGCGCGAGCAGCACGCTCACCCGGTGGACGGCGTCCGCCACCGCGTCGAGGTCCACCGCGACGCGGTGCTCGGAGGCGGCCTGGCGGGGGACCTCGACGCCGGCGCGGCACGGTGCCCCCGGGTGGGCCACCGCGTCGGCGCCGGACAGCCTGCCCTGGTCGTCGCCGAGCGTGACGCCGGCGATGACGGGCCCGCCCGCGGTGATCCGGATCTCCACACGGGTGCGGTCCAGTGGATGGTTCTGGCCACGGACCAGCTCGGCCGTCATCGTTGTTCCCCCTGGTGGGTGTCGCGTCCGGGCCGGGTGCCGGGCGCGGCGCCCGGGGGGCGGCGGCGCGGCCCGGGGTGCGCTGCCGTCGTGGTGCGGTGGCTACAGATGCGGCAGCATCGCGGGCACCAGGTCCTGGAAGGTGCGTCCGTTGGCGGGCTCACCGATGGCCGTCATCGACCAGCCGTTGCCCGCGCGGTGCACCTTGGACATGACCTGCGCGGTGTACTGGCCGCCGCCGGTGAGGGTGTAGCGGGCCAGCTCCTGGCCGGTGGTCTCGTCGACCAGGCGGCAGAAGGCGTCCTGTACCTCGGCGAAGGACTGGCCGGTGAAGGAGTTGACGGTGAACACGATCTGGTCGATGTGCACCGGCACCCGCGCCAGGTCGACCAGGATCGCCTCGTCGTCGCCGCCCTGGCCGGCGCCGCCGACGCGGTTGTCGCCGGTGTGCCGCACCGAGCCGTCGTCGCTGATCAGATGCTGGAAGAAGACCACGTCGACGGGGGTCTGCCCGGCGAACAGCACCGCCGAGGCATCGAGGTCGATCTCGTTGGTGCGCCGCCCGAACAGCCCCCGGCGCGGCGCCGAGCGCCAGCCCAGCCCCATCCGCACCGCGGTCAGCGTGCCTCCGTCGGACTTCTGGAGGCTGATTCCCTGCCCCTTGGACAAATTGACCGACACGCGCTGTCCCCTCTTCGTACGTCCCCGCCCGCATTTCCGGCGGTGTTCCCGACCCTACGCACGGCGGCACGGCATCGCCGCCGCGGCCCCGCGTTTTGTGGCGTTTCTGCAACACAGGCCCGCGCACGGGGCCAGGCCCGGCCGCACACCGGCGCCGGCGGGCCCTCCCCGGTGTGCGAAGCCCCTCGGCCCTCCTGGTCTCCGCCTACTGCACTCCGGCCTCCTTCATCTGCCGCAGCTCCTTCTTCAGTTCCCCGACCTCGTCGCGGAGCCGGGCGGCGACCTCGAACTGGAGCTCCGCCGCGGCGGCCCGCATCCGCTCGGACATCTCCTCGATCAGCGCGGCCAGTTCGGCGGCCGGACGGTCGGTCACCACCGCACCGGCCTTGCCGCCCTTGCCCCGCGCGGCCGCGGCGCCGAGCGCCGGCACCGGTGCCTTGGCGCCCTTGCCCGCCTTGCCCCCGGCGGCCTGGGCGGGCTTGCGGAAGTCCGTGCCGAGCAGCTCCTGGGTGTCGATCTCCTCGCGGGCGAGGGTCGCCACGATGTCGCCGATCTTCTTGCGCAGCGGCTGCGGGTCGATGCCGTTCGCCTTGTTGTAGGCCAGCTGCTTCTCCCTGCGGCGGTTGGTCTCCTCGATGGCCTTCTCCATCGCCGCGGTGATCTTGTCGGCGTACATATGGACCTGGCCGGAGACGTTACGGGCGGCGCGGCCGATGGTCTGGATCAGCGCCGACCCCGACCGCAGGAAGCCCTCCTTGTCGGCGTCGAGGATGGCCACCAGGGACACCTCGGGCAGGTCGAGGCCCTCGCGCAGCAGGTTGATGCCCACCAGGACGTCGTACTCGCCCGCGCGCAGCTCGCGCAGCAGCTCCACCCGCCGCAGGGTGTCGACATCGCTGTGCAGATAGCGGACCTGGATGCCGAGCTCGAGGAAGTAGTCGGTGAGGTCCTCGGCCATCTTCTTGGTCAGGGTGGTGACCAGGACGCGCTCGTCCTTCTCCGTGCGCCGGCGGATCTCGTGCACCAGGTCGTCGATCTGCCCGTCGGTGGGTTTGACGACCACCTCCGGGTCGACCAGACCGGTCGGCCGGATGATCTGCTCGACGAAGCCGTCGCCGCGGGCCAGCTCGTAGGGGCCGGGGGTCGCGGACAGATAGACGGTCTGGCCGATGCGTTCGAGGAACTCCTCCCACTTCAGCGGCCGGTTGTCCAGGGCGGACGGCAGCCGGAAGCCGTGCTCGACCAGGGTGCGCTTACGGGAGGCGTCGCCCTCGTACATCGCGCCGATCTGCGGGACGGTCACATGCGACTCGTCGATGACCAGGAGGAAGTCCTCCGGGAAGTAGTCGATGAGGGTGTTGGGCGCGGAGCCGGGCTCGCGGTCGTCCATGTGCATGGAGTAGTTCTCGATGCCCGAGCAGGAGCCGATCTGGCGCATCATCTCGATGTCGTAGGTGGTGCGCATCCGCAGCCGCTGGGCCTCCAGGAGCTTGCCCTGCTTCTCCAGCTCGGCCAGGCGCTGCGCCAGCTCGGCCTCGATGCCGGCGATGGCCTTCTCCATGCGCTCGGGGCCGGCGATGTAGTGGCTGGCCGGGAAGACGTAGAGCGACTGGTCCTCGCTGATCACCTCGCCGGTGAGCGGGTGGAGCGTGGAGAGCGCCTCGATCTCGTCGCCGAACATCTCGATCCGTACGGCGAGCTCCTCGTAGACCGGGAAGATCTCGATGGTGTCGCCGCGGACCCGGAAGGTGCCGCGGGTGAAGGCGACGTCGTTGCGGGTGTACTGGATGTCGACGAAGCGGCGCAGCAGCTGGTCGCGGTCGATCTCGTCGCCGACCTTCAGGGGAACCATCCGGTCGACGTACTCCTGGGGGGTGCCCAGGCCGTAGATGCACGACACCGAGGCGACCACGATGACGTCGCGCCGGGTGAGCAGTGAGTTGGTCGCCGAGTGGCGCAGCCGTTCGACCTCCTCGTTGATGGAGGAGTCCTTCTCGATGTACGTATCGGACTGGGGGACGTACGCCTCGGGCTGGTAGTAGTCGTAGTAGGAGACGAAGTACTCGACGGCGTTGTTGGGCAGCAGCTCGCGGAACTCGTTGGCGAGCTGGGCCGCGAGGGTTTTGTTGGGCGCCATGACGAGGGTGGGGCGCTGCAGCTTCTCGATCATCCACGCGGTGGTCGCCGACTTGCCGGTGCCGGTCGCGCCCAGCAGGACGACGTCCTTCTCACCGCCGCGGATGCGCTGCTCCAGCTCGGCGATGGCCGCCGGCTGGTCGCCGCTGGGCTGATAGGGGCTGACGACCTCGAAGGGCGCCACCGTGCGTTCGATCTTTGATACGGGCCGCATGGAACCCACCGTACGACCCCCCACTGACAACCGGCGTGACAAACCCTCCGACCAGCGGATTCGCCGGAATGGCCGCGGCCGCGCGGGGAGGCCGGGCGGACCGTCCGGGCGGCCCCGCGGCGGTCTTCGCCGGGCCGGGGCGGGCCGGGGCCTGGTCGCCGCGGCGGCTCTGACCTCGCCGGGGGCGCGGCGGAGGGCGCGGGAAGGGGCGCCGGGAGGCGTGCGCACGGGGCAAAACCGGGCGCAAGAACGAGGGGTGACGCGGTGTCGGCCGAGATGCGTAACGGTGCGGGCTCCGGCAAGTTGGACGGCATCGGGCGCACGTCTGCTGCACGGCGATTACGGGCATCCTGCAACTACGGCGCTCACACGGAATACCGGCCACGTCCCCTTCAGTCCCCGGCAATCGCCGTCCACCCACCGCTACGGCCCGGCTGCGAGCCCCCACCCCGTATGACCGGTGCACGTCACCCGAGGTCAGCCACGTTCCCCCGACGTCACGAGGAGTCCGTATGCGTATCCGCCCCGTCGCCACCGCGCTCGCCGGTGCGCTCATGGGTCTGTCCGCGCTCGTCCTCTCCGGCGCGCCCGCGCAGGCGGCGGCCAGCGGGCACCAAACGGTGGTCGTCGGCCACCGCGGCGCCCCGACGCACGCCCCCGAGAACACGCTGGCCTCGATCGATGCGGCCAGCCGGCTGGGCGATGTCTGGGTCGAGAACGACGTCCAGCGCACCAAGGACGGCGAGCTGGTCGTGCTGCACGACAACTCGCTGGCCAGGACCACCAACGTCGAACAGGTCTTCCCCGACCGCAAGCCCTGGAACGTCAAGGACTTCACGCTCAACGAGATCGAGAAGCTGGACGCGGGCAGCTGGTTCAGCCCGGACTTCGAGGGCGAGCGGGTGCCCACCCTCGAGGACTACATGGACGAGGTCGAGGACAACGGGCAGCGGCTCCTGCTGGAGCTCAAGTCGCCCGAGCTCTACCCCGGGATCGAGCTCCAGACCCTTCGGGTGCTGCACCGTACGGGCTGGCTGGACCGCAGCCATATCCGGCGGCGGCTGGTCATCCAGAGCTTCAACGCCGACGCCATCAGGACCGTGCACAGCCTGCGCCCGGACATCAAGACCGGCTTCCTCGGCACACCGTCGGTCGCCCAGCTGCCGAAGTACGCGGCGTTCTGCGATGAGATCAACCCCAACTACACGACGGTCACCCAGGGCTACGTCGATGCCGTGCACCGGCTGACGGGCCCGCACGACCGCCGGATGCAGGTGAACGCCTGGACCGTCGACGACGACAGCAAGGCGATCGCGCTCGACCGGATGGGTGTCGACGGCATCATCAGCAACAAGGCCGACGAGATCCGCGATGCGCTGGAGACGGGCGAGGACTGAGCGGCAAGGACCGAGCAGCGCAGGGAGGCTCCCCTTCGCCCGATCGGGCCGCGTTGTCAGTGGCACGTCCTACGCTGATCGTGTGAGGAATTCCGAGCACGATTCCGGGCACGACGCCGAGCGCAGCACGCCGGGGACCACGGCCCCGGCGGGCGGGGAGCGGCGCGACTGGGGCTGGACGCGGACGGCGACGCCGATCGGTCCGCTGCTGCTGGCCGCGACCCGCCGGGGCCTGGCCCAGGTGGTCTTCCATGCCGACGAGCGCACCAGCCGGCGCGCGCTGACCCGGCTGGAGCAGTACTTCGGCGGGCCGCCGGTCCCGGAGATACCCCATCTGGTGGCGGCCACGGCCGAGCTCGCCGCCTATTTCGCCGGGGAGCTGCGGTCCTTCAGGGTCCCGCTGGACTGGTCGCTGACCTCCGGCTTCAACTCCCGGGTGCTGCACGCCCTGGCCGACGGCGTGCCCTACGGCAGCGTCGTCGGCTATCAGGACCTCGCCGACCGGGTCGGGGAGCCGGGCGCCGCCCGTGCGGTGGGCGCGGCGATGGGATCCAATCCGCTGCCGGTCGTCGTGCCCTGCCATCGGGTCGTCGCCAGCGACGGCGGTATCGGGGGCTTCGGCGGCGGGCTGGAGACCAAACGGCTGCTGCTGGCCCTGGAGGGCGTGCTGCCCGCGCCGCTGTTCTGACCGTGTCCCCGTCCCCGCCGTCGTCCGGTTTCTCCGAAGGGTCCGTGCCATGTCCCGTCAGATCGCTCTGCTCCGCGGTATCAACGTCGGCGGTCACCACTCCTTCCCCAAGGCGCAGCAGCTGGCGCTGGCCGAGTCCCTGGGCCTGGAGGACGTCTCCGTGCTGCTCCAGACCGGCAACCTCGTCTTCGCCGACCCCGGGGCGCCGCCGGAGGAGACGGCCCGGCGGCTCCATGAGCGGATAGCCGCCGATCTGGGGCTGACGGTGCCGGTCATGGTGCGCACCCGGGACGAGCTGGCCGCCGCCGTGGCCGCCAATCCGTTTCCGCAGGCCACGGCGGAGCCCAAGACCCTGCATCTGACGTTCCTGTCGGCGGTGCCGGCCGACACCTCCGCGCTGGACGCGCTCGATCAGGACGCCTTCGCGCCCGACCGCTTCCAGCTGGCCGGGCGCGAACTGTATCTGTGGTGCCCGGACGGCATCGGCCGCTCGAAGCTCGCCGATGCGGTCGGCCGCGCCCGGCTCGGTGTGACGGCCACCGCACGGAACTGGAACACCGTCACCAAGCTGCTGGCTCTGGCGGACGCCTGACGGCCGCGCCGCATCGAGGGGGCAGCGCGCAGCGCTTCCAGGGAAGGGCGGTGGCGGGCGACGGGAGGGCCCGTCAGCGCCAGCCGTAGCGCTCGCGCAGCCGGTTGACGACCAGGTTGAAGCGGCCCCGGTCCAGCGCGCACGCCTCGCGTCGCATGCCCTCCGGGTGCACCCGCAGCACGCGGTCCACCGCGACCCAGGAGTCGCGCCCGGCGCGGTCCCACGGGCCGACGCCGATGGCGACCCAGTCGTAGTCGTCGGCATGCCGCTTGCTGGACAGCTGCACGGCCAGGAGGGTGCCGGCGCTCTCGCGGGCGACGACGAGGACGGGACGGTCCTTGCCGCGGCCGTCGTTCTCCTCGAACGGCACCCAGGTCCACACGATCTCGCCGGGGTCCGGGTCGCCGTCGTGGTCGGGTGCGTAGGACGTGCGGACGGTGCCGACGGAGCGGGGGGTGGCCTCCACGGTCGCGGTGGGCCCGTGGCGGCCGGGCAGCGCGGAGTCGTCGGAGGAGGCGGAGGGCGTGGAGGACGCGGATGACGTGGTCATGGCGTCACGCTATCCGCCCTCGTCAGGGGAGTGCCCGGCGGCCCCGGCCGGCGTGCGGCGGTCGATTGTCAGTGGTGGGTTCTACGGTTTTCAGCAGCGGGGGGACGGTCGCTGGGACCGGCCCGGGGAGGGGAGTTCGCCATGTCCGAGACCATGACGCAGACCGCGTCCGACACCACGACCTATCTGGAGCTGTCCCAAGACGGCGGCGGCGCCCACAAGTTCTACGAGGTGACGGTGTCGGGCACCACCGTCTCGGTGCGCTACGGGCGGATCGGCGCGGCCGGCCAGCGGCAGACGTCGTCCTTCCCGACGCGGGAGAAGGCGCAGGCCGCGGCCGCCCGGAAGATCGGTGAGAAGGTGCGCAAGGGCTATGCGCCGGCCGTCCAGGGGCAGCGCGCCGCCCGGCCGGTGACACGCCGTCAGGTCGCCTCGGCGCCGTCCACGGCGCGTGCGGTCGCGCCGGTGTTGTGGCGCTTCCGGACGGGTGCCTCGGCGTTCGGGATCCATATCGCCGAGGACCGCTGCTGGGTGGGCAACCAGAACGGCGATGTCTTCACCCTCGGCCACGACGGCGAGGTGCTGGCCCGCTATCAGCTGCCGGAGGGCGTCAAGTGCCTGGTGGCGGACGACTTCTGGATCTACGCGGGCTGCGACGACGGCACGGTCTACGACCTGTCCTCGAAGCTGCCGTTCGCCGCCTATGACATCGCACCCGACGTCGACATCTTCTGGCTGGACATCCGCGAGGGCATCCTCAACGTCTCCGACCGGCGGGGCGGGCTGACGGTCATCGACCACGAGGACGAGTACCAGTGGTCGCGGCGCAGCGCGGGCGAGCACGCCTGGATGGTGCGGCGCGACGAGCACGCCGTCTACCACGGCCACCGCCTCGGGGTGACCGCCTACCGCGCCGACGGCAGCGGCGAGCTGTGGCACACCCCGACCAGGGGGGCGGTGCTGTTCGGCTGGCAGGAGGACCGCGCGGTGTACGCCGGTACGGACAAGCGCGTCGTCCAGCGGCTGGCGAAGGACAGCGGCACCGTGGAGGCCACCTACGCCTGCGACTCGGTCGTCTACGCCTGCGCCACCGCCCTCGACGGCCGCTATGTCTTCGCCGGGGACTCGGCGTCGTCGGTGTACTGCTTCGCCGCCGACGGCACCCGGCTGTGGAAGCTGGGCACGGGCGGCGGCTCGGCGCTGTCGATGCAGTATCTGGACGAGAAGCTGTACATGGTGACCACGGACGGCTCCCTGGTGTGCGTGGATGCGAGCGATGCGGCGATCGCCGCCGCCCGCTCGGGCACGGTCCCCGTCGCCCGGGACGTCAAGTCGGCCGCCGCGCTGCCGACGTACACCCCGTCGGCCACGGTGCAGACGGTGAGTTCCGCGGCGGCCTCCGGGATCGTGGTGGAGTGCGTCCAGGAGAGCGGCCGGCTGCGGGTCCATGTGGTCTCCGAGGGCTATGAGCCGTCCTGGAACGTCCAGTTCCCCCGTCAGATACGCCGTCCCGGGGCGCGGTACGTCGTCGAGGACCTGTCGGCGTCCGCGGGCGGGTTCTATCGCGTCCGCGGCGAGATCCGGCAGCTGGTCTGACGCCCGGGGCCGGTCCCGGAGGCGCTCAGCGCAGTCCGGACCAGGCGGGACGGCGGGGGTCGTCGGCCCGTACGACGACGTCCGCGGTCTCCTCGGGCCGGGTCTCGTCCTCGTAGCGCGCGAAGGCGGGCAGCGTCCAGCGCTGGTCCGGCGGTGTACGGCGGGCCAGCGCGGCGGGCGACAGCTTCAGGTGGACCGAGAAGTCGAAGGGGAAACCATGACCGAGCAGCAGGGGACCGTGCAGCACCAGCACGCCGCCGGGCGGCAGTTCCACGTACCGGCTGCGGGTGGCGCGGTCCGCGACGGGGTCCCACAGGTCCGGCAGGACCCGGCCGGTGCCGCCCGGCTCCAGCGGTCCGAACACCTCGCGCCACAGGGCGCGTCGGTCGAACCACTCGTCGTGGAAGGCGTCGGGGTCCTCGCGGCCGTACTCCAGCCGCAGCGAGGCGGGGCGCAGAAAGCCGGAGGCGCCGGCCTGGTGCACCGCCCGCCCTCGGATCCGCAGCGCCTCGGCGAGCCGCCCGGCCGGTTCGCCGGGCGCCGCGGCGGGGGCCCCGTCGACCGCGATCCGCAGCCAGGGGCTCCCGTCCGCCGCCGTCATCGCGGCGATGTGCCCGGCGAGGGCGTCGGTCAGCCGGTCCCAGGTGATCGCTTCGAGCCGCACCCGGACATTGTGCCCGGCCGCCCGGGAGGGACCCGGCCGGGTCAGCGCGGCGGCCTCGGACGGTCGGGGGATCCGCCGAGGGTGAGTCCGCCGGAGATGGTGCCGGTCTGGATCACCGGACCGTACTGGACCCCGCCGCTGATGGAGTTGTGCACCTCGGTCGCGGGCAACTCCCCGAGCAGGGCGCGCAGTTCGGCCGCCGCCTCCGGGTCGTCGCGCAGCAGGCGGCGCAGCCGCAGCCGCCAGTGCGCGGTGATGTCCGCCGTGGTGGCCTCGTCGCCCTCCTCCAGTGCGGCGACGAGATCGGCCCGCCAGACGTCCAGCTCCCGTTCGGCCGCCTCCTCCTCCGCTCCGCCCCGGCGTCGGGCGAGGAGCGCCGCCACCCTGTGGCGTACGGCCTCCCAGCCCTGCGTCGTCATCTGCTGCACCAGCGTGGTCGCGCCCGCGGTGGCAAGCGTCACCAACTCCGCGTCCATCGGACCCCCTTGTGTGTGGTTACACCATTGTCGCCGGGGCTCAGGCCCCGTCCGAGGCCGGGCGGGCGGCTCCGTGGCGGCTGAGTTCGGCCGCCGCCTCCTTCGTCGCGTCGATGACGCTCTGCGGCGGCTGCGGCATCACCGTCTTGGGCTTGAGGAGCAGTACGGAGCCCATGATGGCGCCGTCCCACATGATCGGGGCCGCGCAGGAGTTCCAGCCGGCCATGCATTCCTCGAACCCGAGGGCGTGGCCGAGGTCGCGGACCTCCGTCAGGGACGTCAGCAGCGCGTCGTTATCCCGGTAGACGCCCGGTCCCGCCTGGTCGGGCACGGGCTCGGCCAGGACCCGCTGCTGGAGGACCGGTGTCAGGTAGGCGAGGATGGTGCGCCCGGAGGCGCCGGTGCGCAGCGAGCGGGTCACGGACAGCACATCGCGCGGGGTCATGCCCAGTTCGGCGAGGTCCGAGTCGCCGACGGCCATGTCGACGCACTGGCGCTGCGCGCCGGAGAACGGCGCGACCATGTAGAGGAACGCCAGCCCGCCGTCGGTGGCCTCGCGCAGCCGGCGCAGCACGGTCTGGGTGATGTCGCCGTCGAGGCGGTGGTCGAGCGCGGTGAAGGCGAGCTGGGCGGCCGAGGTCCGCAGCCGGTACAGGCCGCGGTCGACGCGTTCGAAGATGCGCTGGTAGATGCCGGACTGCAGGATGCGGTAGACGACCGAGTCGTCCAGGCCGGTGAAGTCGGCGATCTCCCCCGGCCCGTGGGCGTATCCGCCGAGTTCGGCGAAGGCGGTCTGGACGAGGAAGACCCGCTCGGCATGGCCGGATCCCGACGCCCGCGGCGTCGCGGCCGAAGCCGCGGCCCCCGATGCTGTGGTGCCGTTGCCCATCGTGTGCTCTCTCCCCTGGCAGTGATCCGTGCGCACCGGCGCGCGGTTGGTGTGGTGCCCGCCGTCCACCGCCGGCTAGCGGGCGGCGTCCAGGGCGAGCTTCCCGGTCGGGGTGCGCGCGGCCAGATCGTGATGGGCCCGCGCCGCCTCACCGAGAGCGTAGGTGGCGCCGGTCAGCGGTGTGAGCCATCCGTCGGCCACGGCCTCGAACAGCGCCCGCATGGACTCCGGCAGGGCCGTGCGGTCGGCGTACAGCTGCGGCAGCCAGAAGCCGGAGAGCGTCAGGGACCGCTCCATCAGCTCCCGGGTCGACACGTTCGCCAGCTCACCGCCCGCGAAGCCGTACACCGCCAGCCGGCCGCGCGGGGCGACGGCGGCGAGGGTCCGGGCGAAGGTGGCCCCGCCGGTCATCTCCAGCGCCGCCTGCACGGGGCCGCCCGCCGCGTCCACGATGCGCTCCGTCAGGTCCTGCGCGGTGGAGTCCACGGCGGCGTGGGCGCCCAGTTCCGTCGCCAGTTTGCGCTTCTCCTCGGAGCCGGCCAGGGCGATGACCCTGGCGCCGGCGTGCGCGGCGAGTTGGACGGCGAGCGAGCCCACGCCCCCGGCGGCGGCCGGGACGACGACGCTCTCGCCCTCGGTGATGCGCAGCGTGGTGAACAGCAGATGCCAGGCGCTGTTGCCCTGGAGGGCGAGCGCGACGGCCTGTTCGTCGGTGATGGCGTCAGGCACGTCCCAGGTGACCCGGCGGTGCAGCAGCGCGCGTTCGGCGTAGCCGCCGCCCCGGGTCAGGCCGACGACGCGGCGGCCGCCGTCGACGGTGCCGACGACTTCGTTGCCGGGGATGTAGGGCAGTTGGACGGGCGCGAGGTAGGAGTCGTCGCGTACGTGCATATCCGCGAAGTTGACGCCCGCCAGGGTCACATCGACCGGCGTGTGCCCGGCGCGGGGTTCGGGCTCGGGCACGTCCTCCAGCCGCAGGACGTCCGGGCCGCCGAATTCTCGCATCACGATCGCGCGCACGACTCTCCCTCGGATTCTTCGGTGCGGTGCCCGCACAGGGTAGGCACGGCGCCCGACAATCCGGGGTCACCCGATCATTTCGCGCCAACCATCCGGCCTGTGTTGCGCCAACTTTCCGCTGGGGGCGACGCATATCCGACGGCTTTCTCACGACGCGAGAAAGCAATGTTCCGCTTTCTTCCCATTACGCCGCTTTGGTGGGGGTCTACCCGGCAGTATCCCCGGGGTGGCTCCTACGCATCCCTCGTCGTATTCCGGCTACCGGAAGTGATCGACGCCGCCTACGATCCGGAACTGTGCCCGCCGTCGACCGGATGTGACGGCCGTGCCCCATGGGACCGCACGCAGTATGCGAGGCAGTTGCGCCGGTCCGTCCCACCCGGTGATACGGGCGGGTGGCCGAGGGTGTGGCCCGGTGTGCGGTGGGGCGGGCACGGCCTGAGGGGGAATCATGATGGGGAAATCGGGGGGCGGCAGGCCGGCGTTGGCGCCGGCCTGCCGGGACCCTCAACGAGCTCAGCCGCTCCTGACCACAGCGGTGCGCGTTCTGCGGTCCGCCTCGGTTTCCCTGCCCGCCTCGGTGACGGCCTCGCTCACGGCCGCCACGGACGCCGTCATCGCCGCCGCGCGCCGGCACTCCCGTATGCATGCGGCACCGCCCTTTCTGGAGGCGACCCGCTATCCCGGGGACACCGCGCGCTCCCGCCGAGAAAGGCACTGCCCATGAACGCGTCGCGCAGTACGGGCCCTTCCGGGCTCCAGTTCACCCACCCGTTTCTCGCCGTCGTGCTGGGCGGAGGTTTCACGGGGATGCTCACCGCCGCGGCGCTGTCCGGGTACGCCGACGTCATCGTCGTCGAACGGGAACGGCTGCCGCGCACCCCCGCCCTGCCCACGGACCTGCCGCAGGCCCGGCACGCCCATCTGCTGTCGGCGGACGGCGCCCGCGCGGTGGAGTCGCTGCTGCCGGGGGTGACCGAGCGATGGCTGGCGGAGGGCGCGCGCGCCCTGCCGCTGCCGTCCGGGGCCTCGGCGGCCGCCCCGCAGGGCCGGTCGACGCGCCGTCCCGCGAAGTGCCTGATCGCCTGCTCGCGCGATCTGCTCGACCGGGTCGTACGCGAGCAGGTGCCGGCCCTCGACGGGATCGGCGTGCTGGACGCGACGGAGGCCGAGGGGCTGACCGGCACGGCGGAGCACATCACCGGGGTGCGCATACGGGACACCGTCACCGGCAGGGTCCGCCGCCTGGACGCGGACCTCGTCGTCGACGCCACCGGACGGCACTCCACCACGCCCGACCGGCTCGTGCAGCTGGGTCTGCCCGCCGTCGCCGAGGAGAGGGCCGACCCGGGCATCGTCAGCGCCACCCGGATCTTCCGCGCCCCGCCCGGCGCCCCGAACTACCCGGTGATCACGGCCCGTTCGGCCCCCGAGGAGCATGCGGGCCACGGCCGAACGGCGACGCTGGTGCCCATCGAAGGCGGCCGCTGGCTGGTCACCCTCACCGGCGCCGGGTCCGACCGCCCCAGTGAGCACGCGGACCGCTTCGTGCCGTTCGCGCGCCGCATACCCCAGTGCGTCATCGGCGACCTGATAGCCGACGCCGAGCCGCTGAGCGAGGTCCATCTGACCCGCGACACCGCCAGCCGGCTACGGCGCTACGAACAACTGCTGCCCTGGCCCACCGGATTCGTCGCCCTGGGCGGCGCGGTGGCCGCCTTCACCCCCGATTACGGCCAGGGCCTGTCCATCGCCGCGCACAGCGCCCTTGCCCTGCGTCAGGCGCTGCGCCGGCGCGGGCTGGACGCTCCGGGGTTCGCCCGTACGGTGCAGCAGTCCCTCGCCCGCATCGCCCAGGCGCCCTGGACCGACGCCACCGGACGGCCGCTGCCTGCGGCCGCCGCCGGAGCCCGGCCCTCGGCGGCCGGCCGGTTCGTCCGCGGGGCCGTCAACGGCGTGCTGGGCACCACGCTCGGCCGCTCGCCGGTCTGCCGCGCCTATGTCGATGTGGTCAAACCCGCGGCCCGCTTCGCACGGCCGTCCGCCTCGGTGCCCCTACCGGCGGCGGCGCCGGCCGCGCGGCGCAAACCGGCCGACCACTGACCGCCGCTGCGTCCCCTCCTCCGGGCCGGGCCCGGCCACCGGCGGGAAAAATCCGTTCGCCCGGTGCCCGTTCGGTCGATCACAGTGGTGGGGCGCCGCACGGGGCGGCGCGGACGACCGGTGCGCATCTGCCGCGCCACCGGGGGAACGGAAACGGGGACGGGGCATGTCGACGCTGCGCGTCACGGTGGAGCACCTGACGATTCATGACCATCCGAACGCCGATGCGCTGGAGCTGGCCCAGGTCGGGCTCTACCGCGCCGTCGTCGCCAAGGGGGCGTTCCGCACCGGCGACGTCGCCCTGTACATCCCCGAGCAGGCCGTCCTCCCTCAGGAGTTGGTCGCCGAGCTGGGACTGACCGGCAAGCTGGCGGGCAGCGCGGCCAACCGGGTCAAGGCGATCCGGCTGCGCGGCGAGCTGTCGCAGGGCATCGTCTGCCGGCCGCGGGCTCTGGACGGCACGGATCTGGCGCGGGCGGCCGAGGAGGGCACGGACTTCGGTGCGCAGCTCGGGATCGTGAAGTGGGTGCCGCCGGTGCCGGTGTCGATGAGCGGCGAGGTGGAGCCGGCACCCGAGCTGCTGCCGTGGATCGACATCGAGCATCTCAAGCGCTATCCGGAGGTGTTCGCCGAGGGCGAGCCGGTGGCGGTCACGGAGAAGGTGCACGGCACCGCCTGCTGTCTGACCTACAGCGCCTCCTCCGGCCGCGTCCAGGTGACGTCCAAGGGGCTGGGCGCGCAGCGGCTGGCCCTGGTGGAGGACCCCGGGAACCTGTACTGGCGGGCGGTGCGCGCCCATGGGGTGGCCGAGGTCGCGGCGGAGCTCGCCGCGGAGCTGGGGGCTGCTCGGATCGGCGTCTTCGGCGAGGTGTACGGCGACGGCGTCCAGGATCTGGGGTACGGCGCGGACAGCCGCCGCGGCGAGCCCGCGTACGCCGCGTTCGACGTCGCGGTGGAGGTCGGCGGGCGGGTGCGCTGGCTGGCCCCGCAGGAGCTGGCCACGGCGGTGGAGGGGCGGCTGCCGCTGGTGCCGACGCTGTTCACCGGCCCGTACGACGCGCGGCGGGTGATGGAGCTGGCCGACGGACGCGAGACGGTCTCCGGGCGCGCGGTGCACCTCCGGGAGGGTGTGGTGGTCCGTCCGCTGGGCGAGCGCTACAGCCCGGTGGTCGGCGGCCGGGCCGTCGCCAAGGTGGTCAGCGGCGCGTATCTGACCCGCAAGGGCGGGACGGAGTACGAGTAGCCGCCCGCCCGTTGGCCGTCGGTCCGGTGCGTCGGTCGGCCGCCGGCCCGGGCCGTGGGTCGGCCGGTCCGGGCCGAACGGTCAGCCGGTCCGCTCCAGGAGGCGCTGCGCGAGCGCCAGTCGGGCGCCGGGGTCCCGGGCCGGCACCGGGGCCTTGGTCCGGTGCGTGGGCGGCCGCTCGACCGTCGTCGCGCCGGTGTCGGACTCCAGGGCGGGGGCGTACCCCGCTGCGCGCAGCGCCTCCAGGGTGGCGGCCGGCGGCCGGCCGCTGACCAGGACGGTCGGGGCGACGGCCCGCAACCCGAGGGTGCGCAGGGCGTGGTGGGCGGCCAGCTCCTGGACGAGGGTTTCGTCGTCGGAGCGGATGCAGCAGGCGGCGGGCAGGACCCGCATCCGGCCGTGGCTGCGGGCGGTGTCCCGGATGAGGTAGTCCAGCGGCTGCGGCAGGCCGCCGGTGGCCGAGGCGGCGGTGAGCCCGTCGAGGAGCGTGTCGGCGCAGTGGCCGGTGTCCAGGGCGCGCCGTACGGAGGCGGGAGTGAAACGCCAGGTGACGGCGTGGCCTTCGGACTCCCGGTCGGCCGTCGCGGCGAGCAGTGCATCGAGGGCGGCGGCGGGGCGCCCGGGGACGACGGCGGTCAGGTCGGCCTGGAAATGGGCCTGTTCGACGAGCGGTGGGAGCAGATCCCTTAGGGGAGCGTCCAGGTCGTGCGGATCTGCGAGGAGGGCCCGGCCCAGGGGGGTGAGGGTGCCGTGGGCCAGAAGGCCGAGCCAGGCGGCTTCGTGCAGGGTGTGGGCGGCCCGCTCCTCGGCCGGCGGCTGTGCGGTGACGGCGAGGGGGCGGTGCCAGTCCGCGGCGGCGAGGAGGTCGGTCAGCGGCTTGTGGTCGGGGGAGGCCAGGGGCGGCAGGGGCGCCCCGGCGCCGAGCGGGACGGTGGCCAGCGTGGCCAGGAGGGCGTGCCGCAGGGCCGGGGCATGCCGGTCGTGGCCCCGTACCAGCGCGGTGGGGGTCTGGCCGAAGGGGGTGTGGGTGGGGACGTCCCACAGGGCGGACCAGGCGGCCAGTACGGGCGCGAGGCGCTCACCGGGCGGGCGGGTGAGCCAGTCGTCGTAGGCGCCGGTGGGCAGCGCGGTGATGCCCGACGGGGTGCGGGTCAGGGCGATCAGGTCGGCGGCGAGGGCGAGATCGAGCAGGAGCCGGGTGAGCGGTTCGGTGGCGCCGGCCGCCTTGGCCAGCCGTTTGATCTCACGGATCGTCAGCCCGCCGGACTTGCGCAGCGCCGCGGGCTGCGCCGCCAGGGAGGCCAGCAGGCGTTCCAGGGTGGCGGCGAGGGCGGTGGTGGCGGTCCGCGCTTCGTCGAGCAGGGACGCGTCGGTGGGCGTCCGCCCGGCGAGGGCGGGCGCGGTCTGCGGGGCCGGCCGTGGGGCGTGCGCGACGAAGGGGCCGAGGTCGTGGGCGGCCAGGAGCTGCGGGGTGCGCGGCGGGACCACGATCGCGCCGTCCTCGGCCCGCGCGGCCAGGCCGTCGTCGTACAGGGCGTGCAGGGCGCTCTCGGCGGCCGTCCGCGCCGGTGCGGCGGTGGCCCCGAGCGCGGCGTACACCTCCTCGGGCGGGACGGGTTCGCTCGCCAGGTGGGCGAAGGACAGCCGGTGCGCCATCAGGGACTGGTAGTCGGCGCCCGGTGCGGGGGCGGCGGGCCCCGGGGCGGCGCGTGCGGCGCGCTCCTGGCTGAGGCGGGCGGTGGTGGCGAGCACCTGCAACCGGGGGTGGTCGAGGTGGATCACGAGCTGGTGGAGGACCTCGTACGACCACAACGCGCCTGCCAGTTCGCGCAGTTGGGTGGGTGCGGGGCGGCGGGCGAGCGGCTCGCCGTGGCGGGTGAGGAGTACGGCGAGCTGCTCGGGGGTGCGCCGGGCGAGGGATCGGGTGAGTGTGTCGAGACCTTCCACGGTGCCGAGGTTAGTCATCGCGCTAGCAGGGTGGTCAGGGCGCCCACCGGGTCGGGGTCCGCGGGCCCGGTGGGCCACCAGTCCTCGGCGCCGGGTTCGGATTCGTACGGGTACCAGCGGTGGTCGCGGCCGTAGCGCAGCTGGATGCGGCGCAGGGGGTCGGTGAGGTGGTTGTGGCGCGGGCGCAGGGGCGGGAGATCCGCGGCGATCAGGGCGCTGCGGGCGCGGTCGAAGTCGCCGGCCGGAGGGTTCCAGGTGGTGTCGAGGAGGGCGAGGCCCTCGGGGCCGCCCTGCCGCCAGGCGGCCACGGAACGGGCGACCTCGGCGGGGGTGCGGCCGGTGGCGGCGGCGAGGTCGCGGTAGAGGGCGCGCGTGGCCGAGGTGAGGCCGGCGGTGGGATGGGCGGTGGCCGCCAGGCGGACGGCGTCCTGCCATGCAGGCAGCTGCGGGAACGGGCTGCGCAGGGGCGGCCGTTCGCCCCCGGGGGCGGTGGGTGCGGTGGCACTTCCGGTGGTGGCACTTCCGGTGGAGGCACTTCCTGCGGCGGTCGCAGCGGGTGCGGCGGCCGGGAACGACAGGAAGCCATGGGCGCGGGCCGCGGCGTCGGCGGCCAGGAATTCCAGGGCGGCCGGATCGAAGGGCAGGCCGTCGGCGTCCGGGAGGGCGGGCGGCCGCCCGGGGTGCTCGGGGAGCGGCAGGGGCGGCGGGAGCGGCGGCCGGTGGCGGTCGGCGAGGGCGTCCCGGGCGAGGACCCCGGTGGGCTCGCCGGGGGCGGAGGCTGCGGGGGACGGGGCGTCGGGGAACGGCGTGCCGGAGACCGGGGTCTCGCGGGTCAGCGATCCGGGAGCCCGGGAATCCGGGGCTGGGGAATCGGGGACCGGGCCCGGCATCCGGGAGGCGCGGCTCTCGTCGGCCGTATGCCTCGCCGTACGCGCCGCAAGCGTCGCCGACTCCGCCGTCGTACGCGCCGCCTGCGCCGTACGCGTGGCATGACGGCGGGAGAGCTCATCGAGCAGCTCCCGTTCGCCGCGGCCGCGCATCAGCAGCAGCACGAACGGGTCCGCGTCCAGGAGGCGGGCGACCTGGAAGCACAGCGCGGCGGCGTGTTTGCAGGGCCGCCCGTGGTCGGGGCACGAGCAGCGGGGCACGAGATCGCCCGGCCCGGGGAGGAGCCGCACGGCCCCTTCGGCCAGGGCCCTGGGCAGCTTTTTGGCCAGCAGCGCGGCCAGTTGGGCGGG
This sequence comes from Streptomyces gilvosporeus, assembly GCF_002082195.1. GTDB lineage: Bacteria > Actinomycetota > Actinomycetes > Streptomycetales > Streptomycetaceae > Streptomyces > Streptomyces gilvosporeus. The sequence continues at coordinate 2,694,092 of NZ_CP020569.1, forward strand.
CTCCGCGGCGATGGCGCCGAGCACCTCGTCCCACTCCTGGCCGGAGAGGGTCCGCAGGCGGATTTCCGCGCTGTAGGGGCGGGGTCTGCTGCCCCGTACGGTGGCGACGATGCGGCCCGGAGTGACGTTGATGGTGTCGACGTGCCCCTCCCGCGCGTACGCCCGGCCGCGGTCCAGCCGGGCGCCGTCGAGCGCGGTGCTCTCCAGCGCGTCCACCCAGGCATTCCCCCACCATGATGCGGCGAACGGGCCCTCGGCGCGGGCGGGCAGCGGCGGGAACGTGCGCGAACGGTCGGCGCGCGCCTGCCGGTCTGCCACGGCGGCGCGCCCCCGTGCCGCGGGCCGCCCCCGGAAACCGGAGGCTTCCCTACGGACCTCCCCGGCCGCATCCGACCACCTCGGGCTCATGCGGACCTCCTCAGGGAGACCAGATCGGCCAGTTCGGCGTCGGACAGCTCGGTGAGCGCGGTCTCGCCGCCGGAGAGCACCGCGTCGGCGAGCTGCCGTTTGGCGGCGAGGAGTTCGGCGATGTTGTCCTCGACGGTGCCCTCGGCGATCAGCCGGTGCACCTGGACCGGCTGGGTCTGGCCGATGCGGTAGGCGCGGTCGGTGGCCTGCTCCTCCACCGCCGGATTCCACCAGCGGTCGTAGTGGATCACATGGCCGGCGCGAGTGAGGTTCAGGCCCGTACCCGCCGCCTTGAGAGACAGCAGGAAGACCGGGGCGTGGCCGGACTGGAACCGCTCGACCATCCGCTCCCGCTCGGCGACGGGCGTTCCACCGTGCAGCAGTTGGGCAGGGATGCCGCGGTGGGCGAGGTGCGCTTCGAGGAGGCGGGCCATTGCCACGTACTGGGTGAAGACCAGGGTGGCGCCGTCCTCGGCCAGGATGGTGTCCAGGAGTTCGTCGAGGAGTTCCAGCTTCCCGGAGCGCGCCGCCAGGCCCGGTGCGGTCTCCTTGAGGTACTGCGCGGGGTGGTTGCAGATCTGTTTGAGGGCCGTGAGCAGCTTCATCACCAGGCCGCGCCGTGCGATGCCCTCGGCGGCGCCGATCCGGTCGAGCGCCTCGTGGACAACGGCCTGGTACAGCGCGGCCTGTTCGCGCCCGAGGGCCACCGGATGGTACGTCTCCGTCTTGGGCGGCAGCTCCGGCGCGATCCCCGGGTCGGATTTCTTGCGGCGCAGGATGAACGGCCGCACCAGCCTGGCCAGCCGCTGCGCCGCCTGCGGATCTTCCCCGCCCTCGGCCTCGCGGGCGTGCAGCGCGCGGAAGGTCTTGAGGGGCCCCAGGAGGCCCGGGGTCGTCCAGTCCAGGAGGGCCCACAGCTCGGAGAGGTTGTTCTCCACCGGGGTGCCGGTCAGCGCGATCCGGGCCGGGGCCTTGATACGGCGCAGCGCCTTGGCCGTCGAGGACCGCGGATTCTTCACATGCTGCGCCTCGTCGGCGACCACCCAGGCCCACTCATGGGCGGCCAGTCGGGCGGCGCTGCTGCGCATCGTCCCGTAGGTGGTCAGGACGAAGCCGCCGTCCAGGTCGTCGAGGGAACGGCCGGTGCCGTGGAAGCGGCGTACGGGCGTGCCGGGCGCGAAACGCTCGATCTCGCGCTGCCAGTTGCCCAGGAGGGAGGCCGGGCAGACGACGAGCACCGGGGCGGCGGGACGCCGGTGCCGGTGCAGCGCGATGACGGTGACGGTCTTGCCCAGGCCCATGTCGTCGGCGAGGCAGCCGCCGAGGCCGAGGGACATCATGCCGTCGAGCCAGGCCATACCGCGCAGTTGGTAGTCGCGCAGGGTGGCGTGCAGCCCCGGTGGCTGGGGCAGGGGGCGGGCGGGCGCGGTGAGGCGGGCGCGCAGCGCAGCGAGCGGCCCCAGGGGCACCACCTCCACCTCTTCACCGTCGACCTCGGCGGTGCCGCCCAGCGTCGCGGCGAGCGCGTCGGCCGGCTCCAGGTGGCCCAGTTCGCGTTTGCGGGCCTTGCGGACGAGGGCGGGGTCGACCAGAACCCACTGGTCACGCAGCCGGACGACGGGGCGGTGGGCCTCGGCGAGGGCGTCCATCTCGGCCTCGGTCAGCGGTTCGCCGTCCATGGCCAGCTGCCAGCGGAACTGGAGCAGTTGCCCGGTGTCGAAGAACCCGAAGCCGTCCGCCGCCGAACCCGGTGCGGGGCGCAGCACCGCCGTGGCGGTCAGTCCGCGTGCCAGTTCCCTGGGCCAGTGCACGGCCACCCCGGCGGCGGCGAGTTTCGGCGTGAACGGGCCCAGGAGGTCGTTCAACTCGTCCTCGCTGAGCGGCAGTACGTCGGGCACCGGCCGCTCCAGAAGGCGGGCCAGTGGCTCCCAGACGCGGGCCGCCCGCCGGAGCGCCAGCAGGGTGTCGACGCGGGACCGCGGCCCGAAGTGGTCGGGGCCTTCGCCTTCCCACAGGCGGCGGGCGTCGGTGACCAGGGTCGGGTCGGTCAGGCTGTGCACCTGGAGCACAACGGCCGCCGCGCTGCGCTCCCCGGCGCCGCGCCCCTCCCCGTGGCCGTCGTCCGGCCCGCCTTCCCGGACGTCGTCCGGCCCGGCGTCGAAGAGCTTGTGTGCGGGGAGATCGAGGCGCAGCGAGAGCCGTACACCGGCGTCGATACCGGCCGCCGCCTCGGCGGCCCACTCGCGGGCACCGGGCAGCGACTGCGGCGCACCGGCCGCGAACGGGGCGCCGGCCACGAGCGCGGCGGCGGGCGTACGGGGCAGGGTGTCGGCCACCGCGTCCACGAAGAGCCGCAGCAGCCCCATCGGATCGGGCAGCCGCAGCGGACGGCTGTCGGGGACCGGGACGGCGTACGCCTCACCGGGCATGGCCGCGGCGATGGCCCGTAGATGCACGATGTCGGCGGGATCCAGCGGGCCGGCCCGCCAGGCGTCGATGTCGTCGGCCGTCAGACCGGGCAGCAGCCTGCCGCGCGCAGCGAGATGCAGGGCGTGCAGCGTGGCCGCGCCCCAGCAGGCGGCGGTCGGATGCGCACCCGGATCGTGCCGGGCCCCGGCCAGCAGCGGCACGGCCTCGGCCAGCGGAAGCAGCACGGCGGGGACCGTGCGGCCGCGGGCCCCGTTGCCGTGCCGCCGGGCAACGGTCAGCTCCGTCGGCTCACCGGCCGGCCCGCCGTCCCCTGTGGGCAGCGGACCGCCGTCGGGCCGCCAGAGGGCCATCCTCCCGTCACGCGGCGGCCGGGCGGGGAGGAAGGCCACGGCACAGCTGCCGAGCGCAGCCCCGGCGCCGCCGACGCTGTCGCCCGCCGTCTCCCACCGCCTCACCGTGCGTCCCTTCGTCTCCACCACTTGATCGCTCCGCGCCTGCCGCGGCGCAAAACCGATGGAAGCACACGGCACTGACAATGCGGCCCGCCGCCCGCTCCGCCCTCTTCCGACGAGACGGCAGCGTCGCCGGACCGACCCGAACCCGAGTTATCCACAGGCAGAAGGACACTTCCCCGCGCGGCGCCACAACTCGCTACAGTCCGTCACATCGTCACTTTCGGTGATGGCCCGAACTCGGCGAGGAGGCCCTCATGTACACCCCTACTTCCGCTCCCGCTCCCACTCCCACTCCCACTCCCACTCCCACTCCCGAGCAGACCGCGGCGACCGACACCTTCCGCACCGGAGCGCATCTCGTGATGCAGGCCGGCGCCGGCACGGGCAAGACGACGACCCTCGCGATGCTCGCGCACACGGCGCGGCGCCAGGGCCGGCTGGGCGCTATATCGCGTTCAACAGGGCCATCGCCCGCGACGCCGCGAGAAGATTCCCCGCCGACGTCGCGTGCGGGACCGCCCACTCCCTCGCGTACACCGCGGTCGGCCGGGACTACCAGGCGCGGTTGAACGCGCCGCGGCAAGCGGGCTGGCGAACGGGCGCGGCCCTGGGCATCGACGAGGGCATGACCGTACGCATCGGCGCACGCAACGTCACCAACAAGGCCCTCTCCTATACGGTCCTGCGCACGGTCAGCCGCTTCTGCCACTCCGCCGACACCGACCTCGCCCGCCACCACGTGCCCTCCTTACGCGGCGCCGAAGCGGAGGCCCTGCACGATCAGCTCGCCGGCCTCGTCCTGCCGTACGCACGCAAGGCTTGGGCAGATCTTCAGCACCGGGACCGCGGTGTGGTCCGCTTCGAACACGACCACTACCTCAAGATGTGGGCCCTGCAAGAGCCCGTGATCCGCGCGGACTACCTGCTGCTGGACGAGGCGCAGGACACCAACCCCGTGGTCGAGCAGGTCTTCTCGGCCCAGCGCGACCACGCCCAGCTGGTACTGGTCGGCGACTCCGCGCAGGCCATCTACGGCTGGCGCGGGGCACGCGACGTCATGACCGGCTTCGACGGCGAACGGCTCGCCCTCTCCCGTTCCTTCCGCTTCGGGCCGACGCTCGCGGCGGAGGCCAACCGCTGGCTGTCGATCGTCGGCGCACCCCTCCGGCTCACCGGATCACCGCAGGTGGAGACGGAGCTGAGAGCGGTTCCCGCCCCGGCGGCGATCCTGTGCCGGTCGAATGTCGGGGCGATGGTGGAAGTGATACGCCAACTGGAGACGCACCGCAGGGTCGCCCTCGCGGGCGGCGGCGAGGCACTGAGCGCACTGGCGCGCGCCGCACACGACCTCAGGGAGGGACGACGGGCCACGCACCCCGAGCTGATGCTCTTCGAGTCCTGGTCGGAATTGCGCGAATACGCGGAGTACGACCCGGCCGGACGGGATCTGCTCCCCCTGGTGGAGCTGGTCGACGAGCACGGCACGACCGCCCTGCTGCGCGCCCTGGACCGGCTCTCCCCGGAGAGCTCCGCCGAGGTGACGGTGTCCACGGCGCACCGCGCCAAGGGACGGGAATGGGCGAGCGTGCGCATCGCGGACGATTTCACCGGCCCCGACGATCTCGACGAGTGCGACGAGGACGGCACCCCGCTGCCCGGCCCGATCGACATCGATGAGGCACGCCTGGCGTATGTGGCGGTGACCCGCGCCCGCGCGCAGCTCGACATCGGCGGCTTGTCCTGGATCAACAGCCACCCGGCGGGCGACCCCTCCCCCGGGTCGGCCGCAGCCACTGCCACTGCCACTGCCACTGCCACTGCCACTACAGCGAGTACCGGGCCGACACGATCCGAGAACCGGTCATGCGCCCACGACCCGGCAGGCGCACCGATTCCTGACCCGAATCGGTGACCGGCCCACCAAAGAGGAGGATCCTGGAACCAGAGAGGGACGCAGATGCGTACGGGAAACGAGCCGCTTCAGGCACGCAGCCCGCTGAAGATCCGCTGTGGGCTGGCGCTGTGGGGACTGCTGTGGGCCATCGCCGGAGCCGTTGCCTTCGCCATGGCAGGCCGGCCGGGGTGGGCAGCGGCCTGCGCGGCCCTGGCGCTGGTGGCTGCCACGGATCTGGTCATCGTCATACGGCACATTCGCCAGGGACCGCACTACCAGCCGGGCAAGGACATACCCCCCTACGAGCCCGACGACGGCCGCAACGACGTCTTCGGCCGCCGGAACGCCGACGGCCGTCAGCGCCACACCAAGCCATAGGTCCTCATGCCCGGGGGGAGCGCGGGCGCGCGCCTACCCGCCTCCGCCCTCGGCGCCGTCGGCAGGCGCGAAGCGGGCCGCTTCGAGGAAGTCCGGGCGGGGTTCCAGGGCGGCCGCGAGGCGGAAGTGACGGAGGGCCTCGTCGGGGCGGCCGGCGCGTTCGAGCGTGCGGGCCAGGGCGAAATGGGCGAAGGCGTTGGCGGGCTCGCGTTCCAGGACGATCTGGAACTCCAGCTCCGCGGAACGCAGTTGGGCCGCCAGGAAGAACGCGCGGGCACGCAGCAGGCGGGCCGCGGTGTTCTCCGGGTGGGCGGTGATGACCGGATCCAGCAGCCGGATCGCGCCGCGGGGGTCGCGGGCGGCCAGCAGTTGGTCCGCGGCGCGGAAGTCGATGACATGCGTCTCGGGGCTGCGCTCGGGCACGGCCGTCTCCTCTCCGTAGCCGTACGGGTGGCTCGGAACGGCCACCCGTACGGCATGCACGTGCCCCAGAACAACCGCCTCAGTCGCCACATTCCCCGCCGAGGAGGCGCATGCGCGCGCCCGCACGCCCAGCGCTCGCCCGTACGCCCAGCGCTCGCAGGCGGGCAGCCCGGCCCGCTAAAGGCTGATGTGGTACGCCTTGCGCAGCGTCTCGTGCACGGTCCACCGTGTGCGGTCGCCCTCGCGCAGGATGCAGGCGTCGCCCGGTCCCACCTCGAGCACCGAGCCGCCCTCGACCTCGATGGTGGCGCGTCCGCTCACGACGACGAAGAGTTCGTCGGCCTCGGTGTCGGTCACCACGCCGGGCGTGATCTGCCAGATGCCGCGGATCTGCTTACCGTCCGGGGACTCCCACAGCACCTTGCCCGTGACCACCGGCTCACCGGAGACGATCTGTTCCGGGTCCAGCGGCTCCGGCTCCAGATCGGCGTCCGCCATGCCGGGGATGTTCACGGCGAAGGACGCCGGCGCGGGCTCGGAGCCGACGGACGGGGCAGCGGGCAAAGCGGCCCCGCCGGGCTCGGCGGCGGAGGTCTGCGGGGCGCGATCGGTAGCACTCATGGCGGCGAGGGTACCGTCCTGCCTCAGGCGGCCCGCAGCCGCTCCCATACCTCGCGGACCTGCGGTTCCAGCGCCTCCAGCGGCCCGTCGTTGTCGATGACGAGATCCGCGACGGCCAGGCGCTGTTCCCGGGTCGCCTGGGCCGCCATCCGGGACTTGGCCTCGTCAGCCGCCATGCCGCGCAGCCGTACCAGCCGGTCGAGCTGCGTCCCGGGGTCGGCATCGACGACGACGACCAGGTCGTAGAGCGGCGCCAGGCCGTTTTCCGTCAGCAGCGGCACATCGTGGACGACGACCGCGTCCGGCCCGGCCGACGCCTCGAGTTCGGCCGAACGCACGCCGACCAGCGGGTGCACGATCGCGTTCAGCGCCTTGAGCTTGTCGGGGTCGGCGAAGACGATGCCGCCCAGTTTGGGCCGGTCGAGGGTGCCGTCCGGGGCGAGGACGCCGTCCCCGAATTCCTCGACCACCGCCGCGAGTCCGGGCGTGCCCGGCTCGACGACCTCGCGTGCGATCTTGTCCGCGTCCACGATCACCGCGCCGTACGACGCCAGCAGGCGCGACACCTCGCTCTTGCCCGCCCCGATACCGCCGGTCAGCCCCACCTTCACCATGCGCCCACGCTATACGGTCGTACCGCAGCCGTCCGGGCAACCCCCGCGCCCACGCCCCGCCATGGGCACGGCACCCCTCAGAGGCCGCCCCCGCCGCCCTCGGCCTCCCGCTCCGCCAGGAAGCGCTCGAATTCCCTGCCGATCTCGTCGGCGGACGGCAGTTCCATCGGCTCGGCGACCAGATTGCCCCTGGTCTCCGCCCCGGCCACCGCGTCGTACTGGTGCTCCAGCCCGCTGACCAGCGTCGTCAGCTCCTCATCGCCCTGCGAGAGCTGCCGCTCGATCTCCTCCTGGGTGCGCAGCGCCTCCGTACGCAGCACGTGCGCGGCGGCCGGCAGCACCAGGCCCGTCGCCGCCGTGACGGCTTCCAGGGCCGTGAGCGCGGCGTCCGGGTAGGCGGAGCGGGCGATGTAGTGCGGTACGTGTGCCGCCACGCCCAGTACGTCGTGCCCGGCCTCGGCCAGCCGGAACTCGATCAGCGATTCCGCGCTGCCCGGGACCTGCGCCTCGTCGAAGAGGCTGCTGTGGCCGGGCATCAGGTCGATGCGGTTGCCGTGCGGGGTGACGCCCACGGGGCGGGTGTGCGGCACCCCCATGGGGATGCCGTGGAAGTTGACCGACAGCCGTACGCCGAGCCGCTCGACGATCTGGCGGACGGCCGCCGCGAAGCGCTCCCACTCCACGTCGGGCTCGGGGCCGGACAGCAGCAGGAAGGGCGCTCCTGTCGCGTCCTCGACGAGCCGCAGCGTGATGGCGGGGGTCTCGAAGGCCGTCCAGTGGTCGCGCTCGAAGGTGAGCAGCGGCCGACGGGCGCGGTAGTCGACCAGCCGGTCGTGGTCGAACCGGGCCACCACGCGGTGGGAGAAGCCGTCCAGCAGCCGTTCCACGATCTGGTCGCCGGTCTCACCGGCGTCGATGTAGCCGTCGAAGTGGTACAGCAACACCATTCCGGCGGAGTCCGTGGCCGTGATCGCCTCGACCGCCGCGAGCCCGCTCGGCTCCCATTCGTACAACCCCTGGGGATCCAACACAGTGACCGCTCCTCCTCATGTCCGTGGGCAAGAACGTCCGGGCGCGGTCTCGCATTCCCGGACCGCCGCCCCCGTACCCGCGCACGACGCAAAACGGCCGCCCCGGACCGCGTCGGCCGCCCACCGCCGCCCCGCGGCACATCCCGCCCCCGCAGGCCCCAACTGCCCCACAGCGCCGCGCCGTTGACTGCCCGGACCACTGCCCCATCGCCCCCGAACGCCCCCCACACACGACGAAGGCCCGCTCCCCCGAAGGGGAACGGGCCTTCGCCTATCGGCTATCTCGCCTGTCGGCTAGCGCCTTGCGGTCGAGCTGTTCAGCTCTGGCCGCCGGCCAGCTTCTCGCGGAGCGCGGCCAGGGCCTCGTCCGACGCCAGGGCGCCGGAGTTGTCCGCCGACTCCGAGGAGTACGAGCCACCGGAGACGTTGCCGCCGCCGGCCTGGCCGCCGCCCTGCGCCGCCGGAGCCGCAGCGCCCTCGGCCGCCGCCTGCTCGTCGGCCTCGCGGGACTTGATGACCTGGGCCTGGTGCTGCTCGAAGCGCTGCTGCGCCTCGGCGTACTGGTTCTCCCACGCCTCGCGCTGGCTCTCGTAGCCCTCGAGCCAGTCGTTGGTCTCGGGGTCGAAGCCCTCGGGGTAGATGTAGTTGCCCTGGTCGTCGTAGGACGCGGCCATGCCGTACAGGGTCGGGTCGAACTCGACCGCCGACGGGTCGGCACCGAAGGACTCGTTGGCCTGCTTCAGCGAGAGGCTGATGCGGCGGCGCTCGAGGTCGATGTCGATGACCTTGACGAAGATCTCGTCGTTGACCTGGACGACCTGCTCCGGGATCTCCACGTGGCGCTCGGCCAGCTCGGAGATGTGGACCAGGCCCTCGATGCCCTCGTCGACGCGCACGAACGCACCGAAGGGAACGAGCTTGGTGACCTTACCCGGGACGACCTGACCGATCTGGTGGGTCCGGGCGAACTGCTGCCACGGGTCTTCCTGGGTCGCCTTGAGCGACAGGGACACGCGCTCGCGGTCCATGTCGACGTCCAGGACCTCGACCGTGACCTCCTGGCCGACCTCGACGACCTCGGAGGGGTGGTCGATGTGCTTCCAGGACAGCTCGGAGACGTGGACGAGACCGTCGACGCCGCCCAGGTCCACGAAGGCACCGAAGTTGACGATGGAGGAGACGACGCCGGAGCGCACCTGACCCTTCTGGAGGGTGGTGAGGAAGGTCTGGCGGACCTCGCTCTGGGTCTGCTCCAGCCAGGCGCGGCGGGACAGGACCACGTTGTTGCGGTTCTTGTCCAGCTCGATGATCTTGGCCTCGAGCTCCTTGCCCACGTAGGGCTGCAGGTCGCGCACGCGGCGCATCTCGACCAGGGAGGCCGGCAGGAAGCCACGGAGGCCGATGTCGAGGATGAGACCACCCTTGACGACCTCGATGACGGTACCGGTGACGATGCCGTCCTCTTCCTTGATCTTCTCGATCGTGCCCCAGGCCCGCTCGTACTGGGCGCGCTTCTTCGAGAGGATCAGGCGGCCTTCCTTGTCCTCCTTCTGGAGGACGAGGGCCTCGATCTCGTCACCGACGGCGACGACCTCGTTGGGGTCGACGTCGTGCTTGATCGAGAGCTCGCGGCTCGGGATGACGCCTTCGGTCTTGTAACCGATGTCGAGCAGGACCTCGTCCCGGTCGACCTTCACGATGACGCCGTCGACGATGTCGCCGTCGTTGAAGTACTTGATCGTCTCGTCGATCGCGGCGAGGAAGGCTTCCTCGTTACCGATGTCGTTGACCGCAACCTGCGGGGTGGTGGCGGTGGTCTCGGTGCTGCTCGTCATGTGGGAAAGGGCTCCGGTACGGACATTGAAGTCGTAGGTACTGCTACGCCGAGAGCCCGTATCGCTTCTGCATAAGCCGGACAGTGTCAGAAGCGAACCCTGCGGAAGCCCGAACGCCACAGCATTCGGATCCACCCGAGACGCCTCAAAACCGAGAGGTACATACAGATGCGAGCGCGGCCTGCTCCGTCTGAGGCGCGCAGGCCCGCAGCGCAACTTGTAGCATACGGGCGCAGCCGGACACGGTCAATGCGCGAACGCGCACACCGGGGGCGGAACGCCCATAACCGGCACACACGGTGTTCCGCGAGGTCGAACGGCCTCACAGTCCCTTGCCACAAGCAGTGCGAAGACTACGACGACGGGCGCGATGAACCAAGAGTACGAGCCGGAGGCGACCCGGCGTGATGCCTCGGACGCCGAGAGCAGCCGGGCGAGCCGTAGCTGGTGGGACCGTCACGCCGATGAGTACCAGAGCGAGCACGGTGCGTTTCTGGGGGACGACCGCTTCGTGTGGGGGCCCGAGGGGCTGGACGAGGCGGAGGCCGGGCTGCTGGGCCCGGCGGCGGAGCTGAAGGGCAAGCGGATCCTGGAGATCGGCGCGGGGGCGGCGCAGTGCTCGCGCTGGCTGGCGGCGCAGGGTGCCCGCCCGGTGGCGCTCGATCTCTCCCACCGGCAGTTGCAGCATGCGCTGCGGATCGGCGCGGGGGCGGCGGGCGAACCGGGTCTGGTGGAGGCGGACGCCGGGGCGCTGCCGTTCCGCGACGGCGCGTTCGACCTCGCGTGTTCCGCCTACGGCGCGATTCCGTTCGTCGCCGAACCGGTGCGCGTGTTGCGGGAGGTGCGCAGGGTGCTGCGGCCCGGTGGCCGGTTCGTGTTCTCGGTGACGCATCCCGTGCGGTGGGCGTTCCCCGACGAGCCGGGGCCGGAGGGGCTGTCGGTGGCGGCGTCGTATTTCGACCGCACTCCGTATGTGGAGCAGGACGAGAGCGGCCAGGCGGTGTATGTCGAGCACCACCGGACGGTGGGCGACCGGGTGCGGGACGTGGTCGCCGGCGGGTTCCGGCTGGTGGATCTGGTCGAGCCGGAATGGCCGGAATGGAACGCTCAGGAGTGGGGCGGGTGGTCGCCGCTGCGGGGGAATCTGATTCCGGGGACGGCGATCTTCGTGTGCGAGGCCCCGTGATCCGGCGCGATGCGCTGGCGCGGCTGCCGGTGCGGACGGCGCTGCCCGCGCTGCGGGAGGCGCTCGACGGGGCCGGTACGGCCGTGCTGTGTGCGCCGCCGGGGACGGGCAAGACGACGCTGGTACCGCTGGATCTGGCGGGGCTGACGGGTGCGGGGCCGGCCCGGCGGGTGCTGGTCGCCGAGCCGCGGCGGATCGCGGCGCGGGCGGCGGCGCGGCGGATGGCCTGGCTGCTGGGCGAACGGGTCGGCGAAACGGTCGGTTTCACGGTGCGCGGGGAGCGCCGGGTGGGTCCGCGGACGGCCGTGGAGGTGGTGACCACCGGGGTGCTGCTCCAGCGGGTGCAGCGGGATCCGGAGCTGGCCGGGGTGGATGTGGTGGTGCTCGACGAGTGCCATGAGCGCCATCTGGACGCCGATACCTGCGCGGCCTTCCTGCTGGACGTGCGGGAGACGCTGCGTCCGGAGCTGCGGCTGGTGGCGGCGTCGGCGACGACGGACGCGGAGGGGTGGGCGCGGCTTCTGGGCAGCCCCCGCGCCCCGGTGGTCGAGGCGGCGGGCGTCTCGCACCCGGTGGAGACGGTGTGGGCGCCGCCGGAGCGGCCCGTGCGGCCGCCGCACGGTATGCGGGTGGATCCGGCGCAGCTGGCGCATGTGGCCTCGGTGGTGCGGCGGGCGCTGCGTGAGCAGAGCGGCGATGTGCTGTGTTTTCTGCCGGGGGTCGGGGAGATCGGGCGCGTTGCCGGGCAGCTGGCCGGGGTGGAGGCCGAGGTGCTCCAGGTGCACGGCCGGGCGCCGGCCGAGGTGCAGGACGCGGTGCTGGCGGGGAGTGGGGGAAGTGCGCGGCGGGTCGTGCTGGCGACCTCGGTGGCCGAGTCGAGTCTGACCGTGCCCGGGGTGCGGGTCGTGGTGGACAGCGGCCTGGCGCGGGTGCCGCGCATGGATCATGCGCGGGGGCTGAGCGCGCTGGCGACCGTACGGGCCTCGCAGGCGGCGGCGCGGCAGCGGGCCGGGCGGGCCGGGCGCGAGGCGCCGGGGGTGGCCTATCGCTGCTGGCCGGAGGCGGAGGACGGGCGGCTGCCGCGGTTCCCGGATCCGGAGATCAAGGTCGCCGATCTGACGGCGTTCGCGTTGCAGGCGGCGTGCTGGGGCGATCCGCAGGCGGCCGGGCTGGCGCTGCTGGATGCGCCGCCGGCCGGTGCGCTGGCGGCGGCGCGGGAGGTGCTCGCGGCGGTCGGCGCGGTGGATGCGGACGGCCGGGCGACCGGGCGCGGTATACGCATGGCCCGGCTGGGGCTGCATCCGCGGCTGGGCCGGGCGCTGCTGGACGGGGCGCGGGAGATCGGGGTGCGGCGGGCCGCGGAGGTGGTGGCGCTGCTGAGCGAGGAGCCGCCGCGGGCCTACGGGGACGATCTGGCGGCGGCGTGGCGTACGGCGCGGCGGGGCGGTGATGCGTATGCGGCCCGGTGGCGGCAGGAGGCGCGGCGGCTGGAGGCGGTGGCCGGGGAGGCGGACGGCGACACAAAGGCCGGGGCCGGGGCCGGTGCGGATGCCGATGCGGGGCTGATCGCCGCGCTGGCGTTCCCGGAGCGGGTGGCGCGCGCCCGGGGCGGCGGCGGTTTTCTGATGGCGTCCGGGACGGGGGCCGAGCTCGGCGGTGAGGGCTCGCCGCTGCGGGAGGCGTCCTGGCTCGCGGTTGCGGTGGCCGACCGCCCGGTGGCCGCGGCGTCCGCCCGGGTGCGGCTGGCGGCGGTGATCGACGAGGCGACGGCGCGTGCCGCGGCGGGGGCGCTGTCCTCCTCGGGCGAGGAGGTGCACTGGTCGGACGGGGACGTGGTGGCCCGCAGCGTGACCCGGCTGGGGGCGATCGAGCTGTCCTCCAGGCCGCTGGGCGCGCCCGATCCCGCGCTGCTGCGCGCGGCGGTGGCCGAGGGGCTGCGCCGCGAGGGGCTCGGTCTGCTGCGCTGGTCGGCGGGCGCGCAGGCGGTGCGGCAGCGGATGGCGTTCCTGCACCGGGAGGTGGGCGCGCCGTGGCCGGAGGTGTCGGATGCGGCGCTGCTGGAGCGGGTCGAGGAATGGCTGGGGGTGGAGCTGGACCGGGCGCGGCGGCGGGCCGATCTGGAACGTGTCGACACGGGGCAGGCGCTGGCCAGGCTGCTGCCGTGGGCGTCGGGCGAGGCGGCGCGGTTCGAGGAGCTGGCGCCGGAGCGTATCGAGGTGCCGAGCGGTTCGCGGATACGGATCGACTACGGCGGCGAACAGCCGGTGCTGGCGGTCAAGTTGCAGGAGCTGTTCGGCTGGCAGTCCTCGCCGCGGGTGGCCGGCGGGCGGGTGCCCGTACTGGTCCATCTGCTGTCGCCGGCGGGGCGCCCGGCGGCCGTCACCGCCGATCTCGCGTCCTTCTGGCGGGAGGGCTACCGCGCCGTACGGGCGGAGCTGCGCGGCCGCTATCCCAAGCACCCCTGGCCGGAGGACCCTTCGACGGCGGAGCCGACGCGGCACACGTCGGCGCGGCTCAGGCGGGGCTGACGGACGGCTGCGGGGCCGGGCCGGAACCGGCGGGGCGGCGGCTGCGGGCCTCCAGGTGCAGGCTGAGCGCGAGCAGGGCGGCGCCGAGGGCCAGGAAGCCCCAGGGCAGGTAGTTGGTGAGCAGCAGGACGAGGGTGCGCTGGCTCTTGACCAGGGCGACGGTGGAGGCGACGTAGTCGTCGCGCATCTTCACATGACCGGCGAAGGCGGTGACCTTGCCGCCGCCGGGCAGCAGGTCTCCGCCGCGCAGCTCCTCCTTGTGGATCTCCTCGCCGTTGACGGGCGCCCCGGTGACCGGTTCGACCCAGAACATCCGCTTGGTGCTGTACCAGCGGGTGGTGCCCATCTTCTCGACGGCCTGCGGGGTGATGCCCTTGACCGGCATCTTCTTGGGGAGCGGGACCCTGGTCCAGGGGATGGTCTGCTCGAAGTAGTAGACCGGGAGGCCGTGGAAGGTGCGGGTGCCCTTGTAGTGGATGGGGGCGGAGGTGCGGGTCTGGGCGTCGAAGTAGACGTAGTCGCGCTTCTCGGTGAGGAAGGGCCACTTGAACTCGATGCCCGCGCGGTGCACGGGGTCGCCGTCGACCATTTCCCCGGTGGCGTGCACCGGCTCCTGGGAGTGGGCGTCGAAGATATAGCGCTCGGGGATCTCGGAGACCATCTTGCCGTCGGGTCCGGCCACGTAGGAGAGCGCGTCCCAGACGACGACGTCGCGGCCCGCGGTCCTCTCGATGCGGTCCGAGGCGGCGACATCGCCCTTGAGGGTCTGCACGATGGTGACCTCGGGGACCTTCTTGGCCTTCATGGTGCCGTAGTCGACGAGGGTGGCGGGCCGGGCCTCCAGGACCATGTCCTGGTACTGGCCGGCCGGGATCTTGGCGAGCCGGGGGAAGGCGTAGAACCGCATCAGGGGCGACAGGGCGGTGAAGAAGACGGCGAAGGCGAGCAGAACCAGGCTGGCCGTACGGCGCATGGCGGTGGCCTCCCTCCCTCACGGGTGCTCGGGGACGGTGGTCAGCAGCGGTTTGGGCGAGGTGGTGCCGGTGGGCGCGCCGATCGCCGTCATGGTCAGGACGAGGGCGAACGCGGCGGCGAGTCCGAGCGCGGCGGCTGTCAAGACGCGCATGATCGGCCTCCCGTGAGCTGATACAGCGTCAGGTCGGGGCACCGTAGCAACGAGCGGGCGAGATGAGAACACGTGCGCCCGCAAGAGGCGGCGCCGCCGCCCGGCCCCGGACGGAGGGCTGGGCGGCGGCGCCGGTCCGGGCGGCGCGGTCAGGAGCCGGCCGGGGCGGTGACCTGGAGCTCGACGGTGAGGACGGTGCCGTCGGCGGTGGTCAGCCGCAGGAGGAACGTTCCGGTGCGGGTGTCCGTGGCGATTTTCGGGAGCTTGAGCAGGCCGTGGGCGTCGGTGGTGAGCTTGGTCAGGGTGCGCACCGGGCGGTCCTTGTCGGCGCCGGTGGCGCCGGGGTCCGTGAAGTAGGGGCCCCGGTCGTTCTCCACGGGGTGGCCGGGATGGTCGGGGTCGTCGGTGACCATGGTGGCGGTGACGGGCACGCCCGCCGCGGCCTTGCCCCGGTAGGTCGCCCGCACCTCGACCGCGCCGTCCGCGAACGCCCGGCCCGCGGTCGTCGTCACCTTCGCGTCGGAGGTGCGGACGAGGGCGTCGGCCCGGGGCGCGGGGGCGGCCTTGACGGTCAGGGCGAAGTCGACGGCGGGCACGGTGCGGCCTTCGGCCGTCGCCCGGAGGGTGAACGTCCCGGCCTTGGTGCCCGCGCGCGGCGTGGGCGCGGTGGCCAGGCCGTCCTTGCCGGTGGTGACGGTCACGGTGGTGGTGTGGCCGGGGAAGTCGATGTCGGTGGTGCCGGTGAGGCTGAAGCGCACGGGGATGCCGGCGAGCGGTTGGCCGTCGGAGTCGTTGGCGCGGACGGTCGGCGCGGCGGCGAAGGCGCTGTCCGTGGTGGCCGTCAGGGCCTGGTCGCCGACCGGGTCGAGCGCGGTGAGCCGGGCGGGCTCGGCGGGCTTGGGGGCCGGGGGCGAGGGCTGCCGGTGGGAGCCGCCGGGGCGGTCCGGTGCCTTGGGCGTCTTGGGCCGGGGCAGGGGGTGGGCGGCGTGGCCCGTGGCGGGGTGGCCGTCTCCGCCGTGGTGTTTGCGGTGGCTGCGCCCGTCGGGGCCGCCGCGGTGCACAGGGAGCACGCCCTTGCCGTCCGGCACCTCGTACGCCCCCGTGCGGTAGAACGCGTACCAGGACAGCACCGTGCGCAGATACGCCGAGGAATCGTTGTAGCCGAGGACCGCCCGGTGGAGGTCGTGCGCCACGGACAGATCGCGGCCCCCGGCACACAGATAGCGGCCGGCGGCGAGCGCCGCGTCGAAGATGTTGTGGGGGTCCTTCTTGCCGTCGCCGTTGCCGTCGGCGCCCCAACCGGCGCCGCCGGGTCCGCCGTTGGACCAGGTGGACGGGATGAACTGCATCGGGCCCACGGCGCGGTCGAGGGTGGTGTCGCCGTCCAGGAGGCCGCCGTCGGTGTCGCCGATACGGGCGAAGCCGTGGCCGTTGAGGCGGGGACCGAGGATCCGGGTGAGGGTGGTGCCGGCGGCATCGACCGCGCCGCCGCGCGCCTGGCCGGATTCGACCTTGCCGATGCCGGCGAGCAGTTGCCACGGCAGCCGGCAGCCCGGGGCGTCGGCCTCCATACGGGCCGCGGCGTTCTTGTACGCGGCGAGGACGGTGGTGGGAATGCCTGCCTCGGCGGGGCCCATGGCGATGCGGAACCTGCCGTGGCCGTGGTGGTGGTGCGAACGGACGTGCGGGACGGGGCGCTCATGGGGCGGCAGATCGGTGAAATAGCCGGAGTCGCCGTCGATGGGGATGCCGGCCGGCGGGGCGGGATCCGGTGCGCTCGCGGCCGCGCTCTTGGTGGCGGCCGGCGCCTGAGCGGTGGTCAGCGCGGCCAGTACCAGCGCCGCCACGGCCGTTGACGCCGCCCCCCTGCGGAGCCGCCGCCCGAATGTGGCTGCCATACGTGCCGTCCCCTCCGTGGTGAACTGCCGCGTGCACCCCAGGGCGCACGCCCCCGGCGCTCCAACTCGGCCGAGACTACGACAACTCGGGCCGATCAGCTACCACTCCCATCGGCCGACATAATGATCCGAATCGATCGGCCCATCGATCAAGGAGGGGGTCATGCCGTTCACGCTCAGTCATGCGGCCGCGGTGCTGCCGGCGATCCGCAGGACCGGCGAGGGGCGTGGACCGCTGATCGCCTCGGCACTCGTGGCCGGGTCGTTCGCACCGGATCTGCCGTATTACGCCGACTCGGTGGTGCCCGGGGCCATGGAGTTCGGGGAGGTGACGCATGGTCTGCCGGGGGTGCTGACGGTGGATGTGGCGCTGACCGCCGTTCTGGTGGCCGGCTGGCTGCTGGTGCGGGAACCGCTGCTGGCGCTGCTCCCCCGGGCGTGGCAGGGCCGGGTGTACGCCGTCGCCCGCGGCCGTCCGTGGCGGCCGCGGGGGCCGCGCCAACGGGCCGCGCTCGCGGGCTGGTTCTTCCTCTGCGCGGTGCTCGGCGGGGCGACACACGTGGTGTGGGACGCCTTCACCCATCCGGGCCGCTGGGGCACCCGGCTGGTCCCGGTGCTGAACGAGCCGGCGGGCGGGCGGCCGGTCGCCGCGTACCTCCAGTCGGGGACCTCGGCGCTCGCGCTGGCGGCCCTGGGGTGGTTTCTGTGGACGGCCCTGCGCCACGGGCGCGCCGGATCCGACGGTCCGCCGGCCGCCGTGCCCGCGCTGACGGGGCGGCAGCGGTCGGCGCTGAGCGCATGGCTGGTGCTGTGCGTCCTGGTCGGCGCCGCCCACCGCACCCTGCGCGCCCATGCCGTCTACGGCGGCGCGGTCGGCTGGTTCGACTACGTCCCGTCGGCCCTCTTCGGCGCGGGCGCCGGGCTCGTGGTCGGACTGCTGGGCCTCGGCGTGGCCGTACGGCTGCTGCTGCGCCGGACGCCCGGGGCGGCGGGGCGACGCGGGCCCATCTGACCGGCGCCGCCCCGCCCGGGCTCAGTGCGCCGCCGACTCCCAGTCCGCGCCGGAGCCGACCGAGACGTCCAGCGGGGCGCGCAGCTCGACCGCATCGGCCATCTCGCGGCGGACCAGCTCCTCGACCTTCGTCCGCTCGCCGGGCGCCACCTCGACCACGATTTCGTCGTGGACCTGGAGCAGCAGCCGGGAGTCGAGCCCGGCCTCGCGCAGCGCCGCATCGACCTTGAGCATGGCGATCTTGACGATGTCGGCGGCGGTGCCCTGGATCGGGGCGTTCAGCGCCATCCGCTCGGCCATTTCGCGGCGCTGGCGGTTGTCGCTGTTGAGGTCGGGCAGATAGCGGCGGCGGCCCAGGATCGTTTCCGTATAGCCGGTGGCGCGGGCCTCGTCGACCACATTGCGCAGGTAGTCGCGCACGCCGCCGAAGCGCTCGAAGTAGGTGTCCATCAGCCCGCGTGCCTCGTCGGGCTGGATGCCCAGCTGCTGGGAGAGGCCGAACGCCGACAGGCCGTACGCCAGGCCGTAGGACATCGCCTTGATCTTGCGGCGCATCTCCGCGTCGACCTGGTCCTTGGCGACCGAGAAGACCTGGGAGGCGACGGTGGTGTGCAGGTCCTCACCGGAGGTGAACGCCTCGATCAGGCCCTCGTCCTCGGAGAGGTGGGCCATCACCCGCAGCTCGATCTGGCTGTAATCGGCGGTCAGCAGCGATTCGAAGCCCTCGCCGACGACGAAGCCGCGGCGGATGGCCCGCCCCTCGTCCGTGCGCACCGGGATGTTCTGGAGGTTGGGGTCGGTGGAGGACAGCCGGCCGGTGGCGGCGACGGTCTGGTTGAAGGTGGTGTGGATGCGGCCGTCCGCGGCGATGGTCTTGATCAGGCCCTCGACCGTGGTGCGCAGTTTGGCCTGCTCGCGGTGGCGCAGCATGATCACCGGGAGGTCGTTGTCGGTCTGCGCGGCCAGCCAGGCCAAAGCGTCGGCGTCGGTGGTGTAGCCGGTCTTGGTCTTCTTGGTCTTGGGCAGGCCCAGCTCGCCGAAGAGGACTTCCTGGAGCTGCTTGGGCGAGCCGAGGTTGAACTCGTGGCCCGCGGCGGCGTGCGCCTCCTTGACGGCCTGCTGGACGGCGCCCGCGAACTGCTGCTCCATCCGCTCCAGCCAGCCCCGGTCGGCGGCGATACCGGCGCGCTCCATCCGAGCCAGCAGGGTGCTGGTGGGCAGCTCCACATCCCGCAGCAGCTCGGCGGCGCCGACCTCCGCCAGCCTGGCGGTGAAGGCGGTGCCCAGGTCCAGGACGGTGCGGGCCTGGCCCATCAGGGCGTCGGCCTCGGCTGCTTCATCGGGCTCGTCGACTCCGAAGGCCAGCTGGCCGTCCCCGGCGGCGGCCGCCGGGGCCAGATCGCGGCCCAGGTATTCGAGGGAGAGGGCGTCCAGCGCGAAGGAGCGGCGGCCGGGCTTGACCAGATAGGCGGCCAGCGCGGTGTCCATGGTGACGCCCTCGATCAGCCAGCCGTGCTCGCCGAAGACCCGCATCAGGCCCTTGGCGTTGTGTAGCACCTTCGGGCGGGCCGGATCCGCGCTCCAGGCGGCGAACGCCCGCTCGTCGGCCTCGTCCAGCTGCGCCGGGTCGAACCAGGCGGCCGGGCCCTCGGGGGTGGCCAGCGCCACCTCGGCGACGCTGCCGCTGCCCAGGGTCCACACGTCCACGGTGGCCACACCCAGCGGACCGGTGCCGTGCTCGGCCAGCCACGGGGCGAGCTCGCCGGTGCCCAGGACCGTGCCGTCCACCTCGACCCCGGCGGCCGGGGCGGCCTCCTCGGCGCTCTCCGCCTCGCCCGGGTCGACGGCGTGCAGCCGGTCGCGCAGGCCCTGGTTGCGGATCTCCAGGGCGTTGAGGAACACCTTGAGCGCCTCGCGGTCGTACGCCTCGCGGGTCAGCTCCTCGGGGCCGCAGGGCAGCTCGACGTCGCGGACCATCTCCGTCAGTCGGCGGTTGAGCTTGACGGCCTCCAGATGCTCGCGGAGGTTGGCGCCCGCCTTGCCCTTGACCTCCTCGGCGCGCTCCACCAGCTCCGCGAACGAACCGAACTGGTTGATCCACTTCGTGGCGGTCTTCTCACCGACACCGGGGATGCCCGGGAGGTTGTCGGACGGGTCGCCGCGCAGCGCCGCGAAGTCCGGGTACTGGGCGGGGGTCAGGCCGTACTTCTCGAAGACCTTCTCCGGGGTGAAGCGGGTCAGCTCGGAGACGCCCTTGGTGGGGTAGAGCACCGTGACGTCGTCGGAGACCAGCTGGAAGGAGTCGCGGTCACCGGTGACGATGGAGACCTCGAAGCCCTGCGCGACGGCCTGATGGGTCAGCGTGGCGATCACGTCGTCGGCCTCGAAGCCCTCGACGGCGAACCGTTTGACGTGCAGGGCGTCGAGCAGCTCGCCGATCAGCTCGACCTGGCCCTTGAACTCGTCGGGCGTCTTGGAGCGGTTGGCCTTGTAGTCGGGGAACTCCGCCGAGCGCCACGTCTTGCGCGAGACGTCGAAGGCCACCGCGAAATGCGTGGGCGCCTCGTCGCGCAGGGTGTTCGCGAGCATCGACGCGAAGCCGTAGATCGCATTGGTCGGTTGCCCGGTGGCGGTGGTGAAATTCTCCACGGGCAGGGCGAAGAACGCCCGGTATGCCATGGAATGCCCGTCCATCAGGAGCAGGTGGGGACGGCCGCCCGCCGCCTTGGTGCCGGTCGTTTCGCTCTTCTTCGCTGCCTTTGCTGCCACGCCCCCGATCCTGCCACGCCCCACTGACAATCCCCGCCGCGGACGCCACCCCGGCCATGCGGACGTCCCGGCCTACTCCACCACCCGCCGTCCGTGACAGGATCCAAGACGCATCGGATAACGCACGGCAACGATCAGACCCGCCCCGGCGGACCCGGCACAGGACACGGCTCAAGGGAGAGCTTCATGGCAGGCAAGCCGCCCACCACGGACCCCGTCCAGGACGCACCCGAGGTCGGCGCGCCCCAGCACTCGGCCGTCGGCCTGCCGGCGATCACCCACGCCCTGCGCATCTCCCAGCAGCAGATGGGCGTCAAGCGCACCGCCCTGACCCTGCTGCGGGTCAACCAGAAGAACGGCTTCGACTGCCCCGGCTGCGCCTGGCCCGAGGGCGACGAACGGCACGCCGCCGAATTCTGCGAGAACGGCGCCAAGGCCGTCGCCGAGGAGGCCACCCTGCGCCGGGTCACCCCGGACTTCTTCGCCGCCCACTCCGTCGCCGACCTCGCCGACCGCAGCGGCTACTGGCTCGGCCAGCAGGGCCGGCTGACCGACCCCATGTACCTCGACGAGGGTGCCGACCACTACGTCCCCGTCTCCTGGGAGCGGGCCTTCGACATCATCGGCGAGGAGCTGACCGCCCTCGACACCCCCGACGAAGCCGTCTTCTACACCTCCGGCCGCACCAGCAACGAGGCCGCCTTCCTCTACCAGCTCTTCGCCCGCGAATTCGGCACCAACAACCTGCCCGACTGCTCCAACATGTGCCACGAGTCCTCCGGCTCGGCCCTGACGGAGACCATCGGCATCGGCAAGGGCAGCGTCCTGCTGGAGGACCTCTACAAGGCCGACCTGATCATCGTCGCCGGGCAGAACCCGGGCACCAACCACCCCCGGATGCTCACCGCCCTGGAGAAGGCCAAGGCCGGCGGCACGAAGATCATCTCCATCAATCCGCTGCCCGAGGCCGGCCTGGAACGCTTCAAGAACCCGCAGACCCCGCGCGGCCTGGCCGGCGGCGGCACCGCCCTGACCGACCTCTTCCTCCAGGTACGCCTCGGCGGCGACCAGGCCCTCTTCCGCGCGCTCAACCGCCTCGTCCTCGACACCGACGGCGCCGTCGACGAGGGCTTCGTCCGCGAGCACACCCACGGATACGAGGAGTTCGCGCGCACCGCCCGCGCCGGCGCCGACTGGGACGAGACGCTGCGCGCCACCGGACTGACCCGCGCGGAGATCGACCGCGCACTGGCCATGATCCTCGACTCGAAGCGCACCATCGTGTGCTGGGCGATGGGCCTGACCCAGCACAAGCACTCCGTGCCCACCATCAAGGAGGTCGTCAACTTCCTCCTCCTGCGCGGCAACATCGGCCGCCCCGGCGCCGGCGTGTGCCCCGTACGCGGCCACAGCAATGTCCAGGGCGACCGCACCATGGGCATCTTCGAGCGCCCCGCCCCCGCCTTCCTGGACGCCCTGGAGAAGGAGTTCGGCTTCGCCCCGCCCCGGGAACACGGCCTCGACGTCGTACACGCCATCCGGGCGCTGCGCGACGGGCAGGCCAAGGTGTTCTTCGCGATGGGCGGCAACTTCGTCTCCGCCACCCCCGACACCGACGTCACCGAGGCCGCCATGCGCCGCGCCCGGCTGACCGTCCACGTCTCCACCAAACTCAACCGCTCGCATGTGATCACCGGCGCCCGCGCCCTGATCCTGCCCACCCTGGGACGCACCGAGCGGGACCGGCAGGGCGGCACCGACCAGTTCGTGACCGTCGAGGACTCCATGGGCATGGTGCACGCCTCCCGCGGCCGCCTGGAGCCCGCAAGCCCCCGCCTGCTGTCCGAGACCGCGATCATCGCCCGGCTGGCGCGCCGGGTGCTGGGCGCGGCCAGCGCGACGCCCTGGGAGGAGTTCGAGAAGGACTACGCCGCCATCCGCGACCGCATCGCCCGCGTCGTGCCCGGCTTCGAGGACTTCAACGCCAAGGTCGCCCGCCCCGGAGGCTTCACACTGCCGCACGCCCCCCGGGACGCCCGCCGCTTCCCCACCGCCACCGGGAAGGCCAACTTCACCGCCGCCCCGGTGGAGTACCCCACCGCCCCCGAAGGACGGCTGCTGCTCCAGACGCTGCGCTCGCACGACCAGTACAACACCACCATCTACGGCCTCGACGACCGCTACCGGGGCATCAAGAACGGCCGCCGGGTCGTGCTGGTGCACCCCGACGACGCCCGCGCCCTGGGCCTGGCCGACGGGGCCTACGCCGACCTGGTCAGCGAATGGACGGACGGCAGCGAACGGCGGGCGCCCGGCTTCCGGGTGGTGCACTACCCCACCGCCCGCGGCTGCGCGGCCGCCTACTACCCCGAGACCAACGTCCTCATCCCCCTCGACCACACCGCCGACACCAGCAACACCCCCGCGGCCAAATCCGTGGTGGTCCGCCTGGAGCCGACACCGGCGCACTGACACGGGCGAGCCGACGGAGGCCAGCCGAACACGGGCCGCGGGCGGAGGGGCGGAAATACCGACCCCGCACTGAGCGCTTGCTCAGTGGCCTGATAGGAACGGGCAGGGATCGACGACGATCACGCGCGAGCGAACGGAGACACAGGCCATGGGTGAGCAGAGCACGACCAGGTTTCCGCAGGAAATCCTCGACCAGTGGGCCGGCCTCGGCCTCGACCTGCCCGCCCTGTTCTCCGCCGGGCACCTCGGCGAGCGGATGAGCGTGCGGGTCACCGAGGCCGCACCGGACCGCGTCGTCGGCACCATGCCCGTCGAGGGCAACACCCAGCCCTACGGACTCCTGCACGGCGGCGCCTCCGCCGTCCTGGCCGAAACCCTCGGCTCCGTCGGCTCCATGCTGCACGGCGGCCCCACCAAAATCGCCGTCGGCGTCGACCTCAACTGCACCCACCACCGCGGCACCCGCTCCGGCCTGGTCACCGGCGTCGCCACCCCCGTCCACCGCGGCCGCTCCACCGCCACCTACGAAATCGTCATCACCGACGAGCACGACAAGCGGGTCTGCACCGCCCGCCTGACCTGCCTGCTGCGCGACGTGGACGCCGACGTCTACCGCAGCTGACCCCCGTCCCACGGCGGCCCCGCACCCGGCACCGGGAGCAGGGCCGCCGTTCGCATTTCCGTAACGCTGCGTAACGTGTACGAAATCCCGCGCCGCGCCCACGCCCCGCGCCCCGCACGGCCGTCGACGCCCCCACGCCCGCCGCCTCCGATAACCGGACACGGTACCGACACCCCCGTCCAGTTTTCCCCGCGGAAGTGCGAGTTCGTCCTCCGCACCGCGTCCGCCCTGCGGGTGTAAGGACCATGAGCGCAAAACGCTCATCGAAGGTCATAACAAGAGCGTCACATCCTGCTCAGCGCCTCTGCCGGGCCGACGAGAGGCGCTCTAGAGTTCACCGCCAGTCACCACGCCGCCAGGCGCACCGCGAGCACGGACCCGTACCTCCCCGTACCCCCGTACGAACCGGCGGCGAATCGGCCATGCGACAGCCGTGGCCGCGCCAGGGAAAGGACTGATCGTGCGTCACCGTTCCTTGCTTCTCATCACCACCGCACTCGCCACCGGAGCCCTCACCCTCACCGCATGCGGCACCCGGGGCGACAACAAGAGCGGCGACGGCTCGAAGACCACCGTCGTCATCGGCCTCGACGCCCCCACCACCGGCGAACTCTCCGCACTGGGCCTGGGCATCCGCAACTCCGCCCAGCTCGCCCTCGACACCGCCAACAAAACCGGCGAGGTCAAGGGCGTCACCTTCAAACTCGAAGCCCTCGACGACAAGGCCCTGCCCAACGTCGGCCAGCAGAACGCCACCAAACTCGCCGGCGACAAGAACGTCCTCGGCATCGTCGGCCCCCTCAACTCCGGCGTCGCCCAGTCCATGCAGCAGGTCTCCAAACAGAACAACGTCACCCTCATATCCCCGGCGAACACCACCCCCGACCTCACCCAGGGCCCCGGCTGGCGCAAGAACAACCGCGTCCGCCAGTTCCCCACCTACTTCCGCACCGCCACCACCGACGAGGTGCAGGGCGCCTTCGACGGCCAGTACGCCTGGGAGAAGATCAAGGCCAAGAAGGTCTACGTCATCGACGACCAGAAGACCTACGGCGTCGGACTGGCCTCCTCCTTCAAGGACCAGTTCACCAAGCTCGGCGGCAAGATCGCCGGCACCGAGCACATCAGCCCCGACGACCGCGACTTCAAGGCCGTGGTCTCCAAGGTCCAGTCCAAGAGCCCCGACCTGGTCTTCTACGGCGGCGAATACCCCGCCTCCGGACCCCTCAGCCAGCAGCTCAAGGACGGCGGCGTCACCGTCCCCCTCATGGGCGGCGACGGCATGTACAGCGGCGACTACATCAAACTCAACAAGAAGGCACAGGGCGACTACGCCTCCTCCGTCGGCAAGCCCGTCGAACAGCTCGCCTCCGCAAAGAAGTTCATCGCCGACTACAAGGCCGCCGGCTTCAAGGAAGCCTACGAGGCCTACGGCGGCTCCACCTACGACGCCACCTGGGCCCTGATCCAGGCCGTCAAGAAGGTCGTCGCCGACAACGGCGGCAAACTCCCCGACGACGCCCGCGCCAAAGTCGTCCAGGCCATGAACACCGTCACCTTCGACGGCGTCACCGGCAAGGTCGCCTTCGACAAGTACGGCGACACCACCAACACCATGATCACCGCATATCAGGTCGACAAGGGCGCCTGGAAGTCCCGCTTCAGCGCCGAATTCAAGAAGTTCGACAAGAGCTGACCGGCCGGCCGACCGCACCGCGCCAGGGCACCACACCCCCTGGCGCGGCCCGCGGCACACGGCGTACCGGCACCCGGCACGCCGGCCCCCTCCCTTCCACCCAACGGAGGCCTGCGGTGAACGAACTGCCGCAACAGCTGGCCAACGGACTCATCCTCGGCGCGATGTACGGACTCATCGCGATCGGCTACACGATGGTCTACGGCATCGTCCAGCTCATCAACTTCGCCCACGGCGAGATCTTCATGGTCGGCGGCTTCGGCGCACTCAGCGTCTACCTGGCCCTCCCCTCCGGCACCTCCCTCGCCCTCGCCCTGCCCGTCATGCTCCTCGGCGGCATCGCGGTATCCGTCCTCGTCGGCGTCGCCGCCGAACGCTTCGCCTACCGCCCCCTGCGCGGCGCCCCCCGCCTCGCCCCCCTCATCACCGCCATCGGCCTGTCCATCGCCCTCCAGCAAGCCATCTGGAAGTGGTACCCCGACGGCAAACAGGCCCGCGTCTTCCCCCAGTTCAAAGGCCCCGCCCTCGACATCCTGGGCGCCACCGTCCAACGCGGCGACCTGTTCGTCCTCGTCTCCGCCCCCCTGTGCATGCTCGCCCTCGGCTTCTTCGTCTCCAAAACCCGCAGCGGCCGCGCCATGCAGGCCACCGCCCAGGACCCCGACACCGCCCGCCTCATGGGCATCAACACCGACCGCATCATCGTCCTCGCCTTCGCCATCGGCGCCGCCTTCGCCGGCGTCGCCGCCGTCGCCTACGGACTGCGCACCGGCGAAGTGCAATTCCGCATGGGCTTCATCATGGGCCTCAAAGCCTTCACCGCCGCCGTCCTCGGCGGCATCGGCAACATCTACGGCGCCATGCTCGGCGGCCTCGTCCTCGGCGTCGCCGAAGCCCTCGCCACCGCCTACGTCGAAGAAATCCCCGGAATGCAGCAGTTCGGCGGCGGAGCCTGGAAGGACGTCTGGGCCTTCGTCCTCCTCATCCTCGTACTCCTCCTGCGGCCCCAGGGCCTACTGGGCGAACGCGTCGCGGATCGGGCGTGATAGCGATGACCACCCACACCACCACAGCCACCCCCCGCGCACCGCTCCCCCTGCCCGAACGCACCGCCCGCCTCACCACCGCCGCCGGCGCCCTCGCCACCGCCCTCAGCACCGCCCTCGCCTGGACCTGGAGCAGCGACTTCCCCGGCGACCTCACCTACTACTTCTCCCCCGCCGGCCTCCAGCTCGTCACCCTCGCCGGCGGCCTGCTCACCCTCCTCCTCGCCGCCTCCGGACTCGGCCTGCGCGGACTGCGGTGGCTCACCCCCGGCGGCCGCAACGCCCCCGTCCTCCTCGCCGCACTCGCCACCTTCGCCGCCACCTGGTTCACCCTCGGCGCCATCGCCGTCCAGCTCGGCGGCCTGGTCAACCTCGAACCCGGCGGCGCCGTCGCGGGCCTCGCCGCCCTCCTCACCCTCCTCGGCGCCCTCGGCCTGCCCCCCGACCGCACCGACGGCCCACCCCCCACCAACCCCTGGCAACGCCTCACCGCCGCCCTGGCCGCCACCCCCGTACGCCGCCGCACCCGCGAACTCCCCTCCTGGGCCGAGATCCTGATCATCGCCGCCGCCTTCGCCGCCGGGCTGATCACCTTCACCTACGGCATCGACACCGACGACGGCGCCCCCTTCGTCGGCTACCTCCTCTTCATGGTCCTCGCCGTCCCCGCCCTCCACCGCGCCGGCCTGATCGCCCGCCTGACCCAACTCACCCACACCCACCGCGGCATCGCCCTCACCGCGGCCTTCCTCGCCGCCGCACTCTTCCCGTTCACCCAGGACACCGACCAGTACACGATCATCGGCGCCAACATCCTCATCTTCGCGACCGTCGCCCTCGGCCTGAACGTCGTCGTCGGCCTCGCCGGCCTCCTCGACCTCGGATACGTGGCCTTCCTCGGCGTCGGCGCCTACGCCGCCGCCCTGGTCTCCGGCTCCCCCGAATCCGCCCTCGGCCTCCACTTCCCCTTCTGGGCCGCCCTGCTCACCGGCGCCGCCGCCTCCCTCGTCTTCGGCGTCCTCATCGGCGCCCCCACCCTCCGACTACGCGGCGACTACCTGGCCATCGTCACCCTCGGCTTCGGCGAGATCTTCCGCATCGCCATGCTCAACCTCAACGGCACCACCGGCCCCGACATCACCAATGGCGCCATGGGCATCCCCAACATCCCCAACCTCGAAATCTTCGGCTTCAACTTCGGCGAACCACACCACATCCTCGGCATCCCCGTCGCCACCTACGGCAACTACTACCTGCTGATGATCCTGGTCACCGCCTTCGTCGTCCTCGTCTTCCGCCGCGCCGCCGCCTCCCGCATCGGCCGCGCCTGGATCGCCATCCGCGAGGACGAAACCGCCGCCGTCGCCATGGGCATCAACTCCTTCCGCCTCCGCCTCCTCGCCTTCGCCCTCGGCGCCTCCCTGGCCGGACTCGCCGGAACCGTCCATGCACACGTAGTAACGACCGCCACCCCCGAGCAATTCCAGTTCGCCGGCCCCCAGCCCCCCAACTCCGCCTTCCTCCTCGCCGCCGTCATCCTCGGCGGCATGGGCACCCTCAGCGGACCCCTCGTCGGCGCGGCCCTGCTCTTCCTCATCCCCGCCAAACTCGACTTCCTCCAGGACTACCAACTGCTCCTGTTCGGCATCGCCCTCGTCCTGCTGATGCGCTTCCGCCCCGAGGGACTCATCCCCGACCGCCGCAAACAGCTCGAATTCCACGAAACGGGCCAGCTCGACGTCCCCGACCAACGCCTCCCCGACACCGACGCCACCCTCGGCGTCACCCAGGCAAAGGCGTGACCGCCATGACCACACCCACCATGCCCACCGCCGGCGCCGCCGTCCTCGAAGCCCGCGGCGTCACCATGCGCTTCGGCGGCCTCACCGCCGTACGCGACGTCGACCTCACCGTCGGCCCCGGCGAAATCGTCGGCCTCATCGGCCCCAACGGCGCCGGCAAAACCACCTTCTTCAACTGCCTCACCGGCCTCTACGTCCCCACCGAAGGCAGCGTCAGCTACCAGGGCACCCGCCTGTCCCGCAAACCCCACCTCGTCACCCAGGCCGGCGTCGCCCGCACCTTCCAGAACATCCGCCTCTTCGCCAACATGACCGTCCTCGAAAACGTCCTCGTAGGACGCCACACCCGCACCAAAGAAGGACTCTGGTCCGCCCTCCTCCGCGGCCCCGGCTTCAAAAAAGCCGAACGCGCCTCCGAGCAACGCGCCATGGAACTCCTGGAGTTCACCGGCCTCGCCCACAAACGCGACCACCTCGCCCGCAACCTCCCCTACGGCGAACAACGCAAGCTCGAAATCGCCCGCGCCCTCGCCAGCGACCCCGGCCTCCTCCTCCTGGACGAACCCACCGCCGGCATGAACCCCCAGGAAACCCGCGCCACCCAGGACCTCGTCCTCGCCATCCGCGACCAGGGCACCGCCGTCCTCGTCATCGAGCACGACATGCGCTTCATCTTCAACCTCTGCGACCGCGTCGCCGTCCTCGTCCAGGGCCAGAAACTCACCGAGGGCACGGCGGAGGTCGTCCAGGCCGACGAACGGGTGGTGGCCGCCTACCTGGGCACACCCGTCGGGGACGAGGCCGGCAACGGGGACCGGGCCGCCGCCGGGGACCGGCCTGCCGACGCGGAGACGGTCGAGGCCGGGACCGCCGACTCGGAGACCACCGGCACCGCCGCGACCGCCGACGCGGAGACCACCGGCACCCGAGAGGCCACCGAGGAGACCCCGGACACCGCACAGACCGGAGACACCCCATGACCGCACTGCTCGAAGTCGAGGACCTCCGCGTCGCCTACGGAAAAATCGAAGCCGTCAAGGGCATCTCCTTCACCGTCGAAGCAGGCCAGGCCGTCACCCTCATCGGCACCAACGGCGCCGGAAAAACCACCACCCTGCGCACCCTCTCCGGCCTGCTCAAGCCCCTCGCCGGAAAAATCACCTTCGACGGAGAACCCCTCAACGGCGTCCCCGCCCACAAAATCGTCGAACGCGGCCTGGCCCACTCCCCCGAAGGCCGCCGCCTCTTCCCCCGCCTCACCATCGCGGAAAACCTCCAGCTGGGAGCCTTCCTCCGCAAGGACACCGCCGGAATCGACGCCGACATCCACCGCGTCTACGACCTGTTCCCCATCCTCGGCGAACGCCGCAAACAAGCCTCCGGCACCCTCTCCGGCGGCGAACAGCAAATGCTCGCCATGGGACGGGCCTTGATGTCCCGCCCCAAACTCCTGATGCTCGACGAACCCTCCATGGGCCTCTCCCCCATCATGATGCAAAAGATCATGGAGACCATCCGCGAACTCCGCTCCCAAGGCACCACCATCCTCCTCGTGGAACAGAACGCCCAGGCCGCGCTCTCCCTCGCCGACCAGGGCCACGTCATGGAAATCGGCCGCATCGTCCTCTCCGGCAGCGGCCACCGATTGCTGCACGACGAATCCGTCCGCAAGGCGTACCTCGGCGAGGACTGACCCCCGACCACCCGCCCCGACCCATACGAAGCGGCCCCGCACCGATCACCACCGGTACGGGGCCGCTCGCATGCACGGCGCGTGGGCCTAATCCTTGTCCTGCTTCTTCTGCTTCTTCTCTTCCGCGTCCTCGATGACCGCCTCGGCGACCTGCTGCATCGACAGCCGCCGGTCCATCGACGTCTTCTGGATCCACCGGAAGGCGGCGGGCTCCGTCAGGCCGTACTGCGTCTGGAGAATGCTCTTCGCCCGGTCCACCAGCTTGCGCGTCTCCAGCCGCTGGGTGAGGTCGGCGACCTCCTTCTCCAGCGTCTTCAGCTCCGTGAACCGGCTCACGGCCATCTCGATCGCCGGCACGACATCGCTCTTGGAGAACGGCTTGACGAGATACGCCATCGCACCGGCGTCCCGGGCCCGCTCCACCAGCTCGCGCTGCGAGAAGGCGGTCAGCATCAGCACCGGGGCGATGCTCTCCTCGGCGATCTTCTCCGCCGCCGAGATACCGTCGAGGACCGGCATCTTCACGTCAAGGATGACCAGATCGGGCCGGTGCTCCCGGGCCAGCTCGACGGCCGTCTGGCCGTCCCCGGCCTCGCCCACGACGCTGTAGCCCTCTTCTTCGAGCATCTCTTTGAGGTCGAGACGGATGAGGGCCTCGTCCTCGGCGATCACGACGCGGGTGGTCAGCGGCGGGACGTGCGACTGATCGTCTTCGGCGACGGGCGGCTCGGGCTCGGCGGCGCTCACGGGTCTCCTCTTGCTGGCAGGTGGTGCCCCATGAGCCTACCTAGCTCCTGTAAGGTGGTCTCACAGCAGGTAGGCAGTAGCCTTTGATTCCGCTGGCCCCGGTAGCCCAATTGGCATGAGGCAATGGATTCAAAACCCATACAGTGTCGGTTCGAGTCCGACCCGGGGCACTTTACCTTCGATTCCAAGGTCGCCTGAGAATCGAAGAGATTCGCTCATTAAGGCGAACGTTAGCCGTACGGTCTCCGATTGGCCGTCATCGCGCCAAGCTCGCGACCATGAACTTCCATCGCACAGAAGTGCGCCATAGGGCTGTCGCCCGCCTCCGCGCAGGGGCGAAGAACGCAGACGTAGCTCGGGAATTCGACATCCCACTCGGCACCATCAGCTACTGGCGGCACATGGACCGCGCCAAACGCGGAGAGTGTCCGGGCGCCCACGACCCGAAATGCCCACGATGTGACGGCCGCGAGCTCGACTCGGCGGCGTACTCCTACCTGCTGGCCCTCTACCTCGGCGACGGCCACATCATCCAGTACTCGGCCCATCGCGTACCAAGTCTCATGATCACGTGTGACGACGCCTGGCCAGGGCTCATGAACGCCTGCGAGACCGCCATGCGCAAGGTCTTCCCCGACAACTCGGTATGCCGGGTACGCAAGACCGGCTGCCACAACGTGAAGGTCTACTCGAAGCACTTATGGTGCATGTTCCCTCAGCACGGCGAGGGCAAGAAGCACGAGCGGTCGCTCGTCTTGGAACCCTGGCAGCAACAGATCGTGGACGCCCACCCCTGGCAATTCATCCGCGGCCTCATCCACTCCGACGGCTGCCGGATCACCAACTGGACCACGCGGAGGGTTGGCGGGGAGCGCAAGCGCTACGAGTACCCGCGCTACTTCTTCACCAATACGTCCACCGACATCATCCAGCTTTGCACCGACACCCTCGACCGGGTCGGCGTCGAGTGGAAGCCTGCGCGCCAAAAATCCCGTAAAGCGGAGAACATCTCCGTAGCCCGCAAAGCCTCCGTAGCCCTCATGGATCAACACATCGGGCCGAAGTACTGACAGGGACGGCAGTCAGTTCCTCGGCCCAGCGGGTTCAGGTGCGGTGCGGGTGGGGCTACTTCGGGGACTCGTCCTCGCCGATGCGGTGGACGCGGACGAGGTTGGTGGAGCCGGGGACGCCGGGCGGGGAGCCGGCGGTGATGATGACGACGTCGCCCTTCTGGCAGCGGCCGATCTTCAGGAGCTGCTCGTCGACCTGGGCGACCATCTCGTCGGTGGAGTCGACGGTCGGGCCGAGGAAGGTTTCCACGCCCCAGGTGAGGTTGAGCTGGGAGCGGGTGGCGGTGTCGGGGGTGAAGGCGAGCAGGGGGATCGGGGAGCGGTAGCGGGAGAGGCGGCGGACGGTGTCGCCGGACTGGGTGAAGGCGACGAGGAACTTGGCGCCGAGGAAGTCGCCCATGTCGGCGGCGGCGCGGGCGACGGCGCCGCCCTGGGTGCGGGGTTTGCTGGTGACGGTCAGCGGCGGCAGGCCCTTGGCGAGGATGTCCTCCTCGGCGGCTTCGACGATGCGGCTCATCGTTTTGACCGTTTCAGTGGGGTGTTTGCCGACGCTGGTCTCGCCGGAGAGCATGACGGCGTCGGTGCCGTCGATGACGGCGTTGGCGACGTCGGATGCCTCGGCGCGGGTGGGCCGGGAGTTGTCGATCATCGAGTCGAGCATCTGGGTGGCGACGATGACCGGTTTGGCGTTGCGCTTGGCGAGTTTGATGGCGCGCTTTTGGACGATCGGGACGGTTTCCAGGGGCATTTCGACGCCGAGGTCGCCGCGGGCGACCATGATGCCGTCGAAGGCGGCGACGATGTCGTCGATGTTGTCGACGGCCTGGGGTTTTTCCACCTTGGCGATGACGGGGAGGAAGCGGTCTTCCTCGCGCATGATCCGGTGGACGTCCTCGATGTCGCGGCCGCTGCGGACGAAGGAGAGGGCGATGATGTCGGCGCCGGTGCGCAGGGCCCAGCGGAGGTCGCGTTCGTCCTTGTCGGAGAGGGCGGGGACGGAGACGGCGACGCCGGGGAGGTTGAGGCCCTTGTGGTCGGAGACCATGCCGCCTTCGATGACCTTGGTGCGGACGCGGGGTCCGTCGACGCCGGTGACTTCGAGGGTGACGCGGCCGTCGTCGACGAGGATGCGTTCGCCGGGGGTGACGTCGTCGGCGAGGCCGGCGTAGGTGGTGCCGCAGAGGTGGCGGTCGCCTTCTACGGACGGTTCGACGGTGATGGTGAACTCGTCGTCGCGTTCGAGAAGTACGGGTCCTTCGCGGAATCGGCCGAGGCGGATCTTCGGGCCTTGAAGGTCGGCGAGGATGCCGACGCTGCGGCGGGTTTCGTCGGAGGCTTTGCGTACGTGTGCGTAGCGGGCTTCGTGGTCGGCGTAGGTGCCGTGGCTGAGGTTGAAGCGGGCGATGTCCATTCCGGCGTCGACGAGGGCTTTGATCTGCTCGTACGAGTCGGTGGCGGGTCCTAGTGTGCAGACGATTTTTGCTCGGCGCATGTTTCGACCCTATGACCTACCCGACGGTAGGGAACGGGAAAGAGGTGACAGCCCAACGTCCGCTGGATGAAGGGGTGTTGACAAGTATTGGAATGGGCGTGAGGGCGCTCTGATGAGCGGATTTCCGGGTGTCCGGGGTGTGGTCTCAGAGTGCGGGACGGGTCATGGTGAAGCGCGCGTTGACGTGGGCGTGGACGGTCTGGCGCTGGGGCTGGAGGTCGAGGGCGGGGGTGGCGGGTGCGCCGCCGGGGGCTGCCGGGGGTGGCGGGGCGCCGTAGCCGCGCAGGGCGCCGGGTGCGGTGGGGGTGGTGGGGGCGTCGGCGCCGAGGTCGGCGAGTTCGACGAGGGCGTCGAGGCGGGCGCCGAGGGCTTCGGCGTATTCGCGGGCGCGCTGGACGGCTTCGCGGACGGCCTGGGTGCGGGCGGTGCGGTGGGCGGGTGAGTCGGGGCGCAGGGACCACCAGGGGCCGGCGAGGCGGGTGAGGTCGAGGTCGCCGAGGCGGGTGGTGAGTTCGCCGAGGGCGGTGAAGTCGTTCAGGGTGGCGGTGAGGGTGACGCTGCCGTGGTAGGCGCGGATGCGTTCGTTGCGGCCTTTGTCGGTGAGCTGGGGGGTGATGCTGAAGGCGCCGGTTTCGAGTTTTTCGACGGCGTCGCCGTAGCTCTTGATGAGGGTGAGGGCCTGGTCGTTGCGGCGGGTGAGGTCGGTGAGGGTGGTGTTGCGGTCGGTGCCGCGGGCGGTGACGGTGACGAATATTCGGGCGATTTCGGGCTCGACTTCGAGGCGGGCTTCGCCGCGGACGGCGACGCGGGGGGTGTCGGGGGTGCCGTAGGGCAGGGGGGTGTGGGGGTGGGCGGGTGTGCCTTGGGGGGCGTCTTCGGGGGTGTGTGCGGGGGTGGGGTGGTCGGTCATGGGTGGGTCGGCTCCTGGGGGTGATGGCGGGTGAAGGGTGGGGGTGAAGGGTCGCATATCGGGGGCGCGTTGGGGGGGTGGCGGCCGGGATATGCGGGCGGGGGTCGTCGGGGCGCCGGCCGGGGGTGGGCGTAAAAGGGCCGCCCTCACAGGCGGCGGCGCGGCAGGCGTGGTCGGCCTGCGGGTGGGCGGGGCGGCGGCGTGGGTGCGGGGCGCCGCCCCGCGGTGTGTCAGTGGCGGGGGACGAGGGTGGAGCCCTGGCGGGGGACGGTGCCGGTGCGGGTGGGGGCGGGCTGCTGGAGGCCGAAGGTGGTGAAGGCGGTGCGGGTGGGGAGGGGGTAGGCGGGGGTGTCGGTGAGGGAGTTGAGGATGGTGGCGCTGCGCCAGGCGGCGAGGCCGAGGTCGGGGGCGCCGACGCCGTGGGTGTGGGTTTCGGCGTTCTGGACGTAGATCGCGCCGGTGAGGGAGGGGTCGAGGTCGAGGCGGTGGTGTTCGTCGATGCGGGGGCGGCCGGCGCGGTCGCGGCGTACGTAGGGGTCGAGGGCGGCGAGGAGGGTGTCGAGGCGGCGTTCGCGGTAGCCGGTGGCGAGGACGACGGCGTTGGTGGTGAGGCGGGAGCGGGTGCCTTGCTGGGTGTGGTCGAGGTGGAGTTCGATCATGGTGGTGCCGACGCGGCCTGCGGTGCGTACGGCGACGCCGGGGGTGAGGGTGGCGTCGGGCCAGCCGCCGTGGAGGGTGCGGCGGTAGAGCTCGTCGTGGATGGCGGCGAGGGTGTCGTGGTCGATGCCCTTGTGGAGCTGCCATTGGCCGGGGATGAGGGCGTCGCGTACGGGTTCGGTCAGGCCGTGGAAGTAGCGGGTGTAGTCGGGGGTGAAGTGTTCGAGGCCGAGTTTGCTGTATTCCATGGGGGCGAACGCGGGGGTGCGGGCGAGCCAGTGGAGACCTTCGTGGCCGGTGGGGCGGGCGCGGAGCAGGTCGAGGAAGATTTCGGCGCCTGACTGGCCGGCGCCGATGACGGTGATGTGGTCGGCGGCGAGCAGGCGTTCGCGGTGGGTGAGGTAGTCGGCGGAGTGGAGGACGGGGACGGCGGGGGCGTCGGCGAGGGGGCGCAGGGGTTCGGGGATGTGGGGGGTGGTGCCGATGCCGAGGGCGATGTTGCGGGCGTAGGTGCGGCCGAGGGCTTGGGCTTCGCCGTCGGTGTCGAGTTGGGTGAAGTCGACTTCGTAGAGGGCGCGTTCGGGGTTCCAGCGCAGGGCGTCGATCTGGTGGCCGAAGTGGAGTCCGGTGAGGTTTTCGCTGACCCAGCGGCAGTAGGCGTCGTATTCGGCGCGGTGGATGTGGAATTTTTCGGCGAAGTAGAAGGGGTAGAGGCGTTCGCGGCTGCGGAGGTAGTTGAGGAAGGTCCAGGGGCTGGTGGGGTCGGTGAGGGTGACGAGGTCGGCGAGGAAGGGGACTTGGAGGGTGGCGCCATCGATGAGGAGGCCGGGGTGCCAGTGGAAGGCGGGGCGTTGGTCGTAGAAGGCGGTGCGCAGGTGGGTGAGGGGGTGGGCGAGGGCGGCGAGGGAGAGGTTGAAGGGGCCGATGCCGATGCCGGCGAGGTCGAGGGGGGTGTCGGGGCCGGTGGGGTCGGGGCCGGTGGGGTCGGTGCCGTTGGCGTCTGGGGCGGGGGTGTCGGTGCCGCTGGTGTCGGTGTCGGGAGGGGTCATCGAGGGGTGTGGCCTTCCACGAGGGTGAGGAGGGTGGTGAGGTCTCCGGGCTGGGTGTGGGGGTTGAGGAGGGTGGCCTTGAGCCAGAGGCCGGTGGGGGTGGTGGCGCGGCCGAGGACGGCGTGTCCGTCGGTGAGGAGGGTGCGGCGGATGGTGGCGAGGGTGGTGGGGTCGGCGCCGGTGGGGCGGAAGAGGACGGTGGAGAGGGTGGGGCGGGAGTGGAGTTCGTAGCGGGGGTGGGCGTCGATGAGGTCGGCGAAGGTCTGGGCGGCGGCGAGGGTGCGGTCGACGAGGTCGCCGAGGCCGGTGCGGCCGAGGGCTTTGAGGGTGACGGCGATTTTGAGGATGTCGGGGCGGCGGGTGGTGCGCAGTGAGCGGCCCAGGAGGTCGGGCAGGCCGGCTTCGGTGTCGTCGTCGGCGTTGAGGTAGTCGGCCTGGTGGGCGAGGGGGGCGAGGGTGGCGGGGTCGGGGACGGCCAGGAGGCCGGCGGCGACCGGTTGCCAGCCGAGTTTGTGCAGGTCGAGGGTGACGGTGTGGGCGCGGTCGAGGCCGTGCAGGGCGGGGCGGTGGGTGTCGCTGAACAGGAGGGGGCCGGCGTAGGAGGCGTCGATGTGGAGGCGGGCCCGGTGGTGTGCGGCGAGGTCGGCGAGGGCGGGGAGGGGGTCGATGGCACCGGAGTCGGTGGTGCCGGCGGTGGCGGTCAGGAGTACGGGGCCGGTGTGGCCGGCGAGGTTGGCGAGGCAGGTGTGGACGGTGTCGGGGGTGAGGACGCCGTTGGGGGTGGGGAGGGTGAGGGGTTCGGGGAGGCCGAGGAGCCAGGCGGCGCGGGGGATGGAGTGGTGGGCGTTGGCGCCGCAGACGATTTGGAGGGGGCCGGCGTCCCGGGGGGCGCTTTCGCGGGCCAGGAGGGCGGCGAGCAGGTTGGATTCCGTGCCGCCGGTGGTGACCAGGGCGTCGGGGCGGGCGGCCGCGGGGTGGACGAGGGCGGCCAGTTCGCGGCAGGTGAGGGCCTCTAGTTCGGAGGCGGCGGGGGCCTGGTCCCAGGAGTCCATGGAGGGGTTGAGGGCGCCGGCGGCGAGGTCGGCCGCGGTGGCCAGGGCCAGCGGGGGGCAGTGCAGATGGGCGGCGCAGCGCGGGTCGGCGGGGTCGGCGGCGCCGGCGGCGAGGGTGTGGACGAGGGTGCGCAGCGCGTCGTGGGGGCCGGTGCCGTATTCGGGGATCAGGGGTGTGCAGGCGGTGCGGACGGTGTGGGCGACGGCGTCGGGGCCGCCGGGTGGGAGGGGGCCTGCGCGGTGTGCGGCGCCGGTGGCGAGGGCGTCGAGGACGATGTCGAGCAGGGGGCGGAGGGCGCGGGGGCCGTCGGCGCCGCCTGCGAGGGCGGTCCCGGCAGGGGGCTCGGGCATCAAGTGCGCTCTTCTTCGGGGGGAATTCGGGCGGCGGTCCGCTGGGGACCAAGGCCGCCCTAAGTTACTTTCCCCGCAGGGTGCGCAGGCGCGGGTTGGGGCACCACCACTCGTACGGGCGGTGGTACCACCCTTTTGTGTTACGGGCCGGCAAGCAGGTGTTCGGGGCCGCCGGGTGCCGGTCCGGCGGCCCCGGTGGCATCAGGCCCCGCGGACCGTCAACGCCCGCCGCAGGTCGTCGAGTTGGTCGATGAGTTTGCGGCGCAGGGCGGGGGTCGGGTTGCCGTCGGCCAGGCAGGTTTCGCCCAGGCGGAGGGTTTCGGGGGTGATGTGGGTGGCGGGGAAGGCGTAGCGGCCGGCGGCGTCGGCGAGGGCGGGGCCGCGGTGGGTGGCGAGGGCGGGGGCTTCGGCGAAGAAGCGGGGGACGTAGTCGCGTACGAGGTCGGTCTGTTCGGGCTGCCAGAAGCCCTGGGCGGTGGCGGTGAAGAGGTGGTTGGACAGGGCAATGTCGTCGTCGGTGGTGAACAGGGCGTGCCAGGCGGCCTGTTTGGCGGCGGGGTCGGGGAGGGCGGCGCGGCAGCGGGCGGCGCCCTGTTCTCCGGTGGCGCTGGGGTCGCGGGCGAGTTCGGCGTCGATCGTGTCGGGGGTGAGGGCGCCGAGGGTGGCGAGCCGGGCCAGGATGCGCCAGCGCAGTTCGGGGTCGAGGTCGGGGCCGCCGGGGACGCTGCCGCCGTCGAGCCAGTCGCGCAGGCCCTCGGGGGTGGTGGCGCTGTCGATGAAGGCGCGTACGGCGGTCAGGCGCAGGCCGGTGGAGGTGCCGTGGGCGGGGCCTTCGGTGTGGCGCAGTATCTCGCGGGCGAGGGCGGTGAGGGTGGCGAGGGCTGCGGGGCGTTCGGACGGGGGGAGGTAGCGGTCGGCGATCTGGGTGCGGGCGAAGGTGAGGACGCCCTGGACGAGGGCGAGGTCGGTTTCGTGCGGGAGGTGGGCGCGGGCGGCGTCCAGGTAGGCGGTGGGAGCGAGTTCGCCGTCGCGGACCATGTCGCGGGCGGCGTTCCAGACGACGGCGCGGGTGAGGGCGTCGGGCAGGCCCGACAGGGCGGCGAGGGCGGTGTCCCAGGAGGCGGCGTCGAGGCGGACCTTGGCGTAGGTGAGGTCCTGGTCGTTGAGGAGGAGCAGGGCGGGGCGGCTCCCGGGGGTGGCGGGGTGGTGGATGGGGGCACCTCCCTGCTCGAGCGGAGTCGAGAGCTTGGGGGAGGGGTCGGCGGGGAGGTCCCGGGTCAGCGGTGTGCGGGGGACGAGGCGGCCGGGGTCGGCGGGGTGGCGGTCGTAGAGGCCCACGGTCAGACGGTGGGGGCGGGTGCCGTCCGGGCTGCCGGTGTGGTCGATGTGCAGGGTCCAGCCGCCGTCGTCGGTGTCGGCGATGACGGGGACGAGGGTGTCGACTCCGGTGGTGCGCAGCCAGCGTTCGGCCCAGGTGTGGACGTCGCGGTCGGTGGCGCGGGCGAGGGAGTCGATGAAGTCGGCGAGGGTGGCGTTGGCGAAGCGGTGCCGGGCGAAGTGGTCGTTGATGCCGGCGAGGAAGTCTTTTTCGCCCATCCATGCGACGAGTTGGCGCAGTGCGGAGGCGCCCTTGGCGTAGGAGATGCCGTCGAAGTTGAGCATCGCGGCGGCGGTGTCGGGGACGTCGTCGGGGGCGGGGGCGACGGGGTGGGTGGAGGGGCGCTGGTCGGCGTCGTAGCCCCAGCCCTTGCGGGTGAGGGCGAAGTCGGTCCAGGTGCCGGTGAAGCGGGTGGTCTCGGAAAGGACCTGGTATCCCATGTACTCGGCGAAGGACTCGTTGAGCCAGATGTCGTCCCACCAGCGGAAGGTGACCAGGTCGCCGAACCACATATGGGCCATTTCGTGGGCGATGACCATGCCGCGGGTCTGGCGTTCGGTGTCGGTGACGGCGGAGCGGTAGAGGAATTCGTCGCGGAAGGTGACGAGGCCGGGGTTCTCCATGGCGCCCCAGTTGAATTCGGGGACGAATGCCTGGTCGTAGGAGTCGAAGGGGTAGGGCTCGTCGAAGATCTGGCCGTAGCGGTCGTAGCAGCGGCGGGTGATGTCGAGGATTTCGTCGGCGTCGGCGTCCAGGTGGGGCGCGAGGGAGCGGCGGCAGTGGAGGCCGAAGGGCAGTCCGGCGTGTTCGGTGCGTACGGAGTGCCAGGGGCCGGCGGCGACGGCGACGAGGTAGGTGGGGATCCGGGGGGTGGGGGCGGCCTTCCAGGTGCCCTCGCCGGTGTGTGTGGTGCGGCCGTTGGCGAGGACGGTCCAGTCTTCGGGGGCGGTGACGGACAGGTCGAAGACGGCTTTGAGGTCGGGCTGGTCGAAGGCGGCGAAGACGCGGGGGGCGTCGGAGGGGCCGCACTGCGTGTAGACGTACACCTGGCCGTCTTCGGGGTCGGTGAAGCGGTGCATGCCTTCGCCGGTGCGGGAGTGGCGCATGGTGGCGTCGAGGCGCAGTTCGTGGTCGCCGGCGGTCAGCGCGAGGGGGAGGCGGTCGCCGTCGAGGGCGGCCGGGTCGAGGGGGTGGCCGTCGAGGGTGACGGTGTGCAGCGTGGCGGGTTTGATCTCGACGAAGGTGTCGCCGGCCTCGTGGGCACGGAAGTGGATGACCGTACGGGATCCGAAGATGTCCTCGCCGTGGGTGAGGTCGAGGTGGATGTCGTAGCGGTGGACGTCGAGGAGGCGGGCCCGGGCCTGCGCCTCGGTGCGGTGGAGTGCGGGCATGGCTTCATGCTGCCACCCGGGTACCTGGGGGTGCACGGGTGTTTGGGGGAGGGGGGCGGGGCCGCTTTTGAGGAGCGTGGCGGGGCGGCCGTTGCGGGCGGTCAGTGGCCCGGGCCGGTCACCAGTGGCGGGTTGTCCGGGGCCGGGATCTGGGTGGACCAGCCGCCGGGGACGGTGTGGGTCTGGCGGTCGCGGAAGCGTACGGGGGCGGTGCCGACGCGGCGGGTGAAGAGGCGGGAGAAGTAGGCGGGGTCGTCGTAGCCGACGCGGCGGGCGACGGCGGCGACCGGGAGGTCGGTGGCGGCCAGGAGTTCCTTGGCGCGGCCGAGGCGGATGCCCAGGAGGTAGTCCTTGGGGCTGCATCCGGCGCCGCGGCGTACGGCGGCGCGCAGTTCGGCGGGCGTCATGCCGTGGCGGGCGGCGTGTTCGGCGACGGAGAGGGGGAGGAAGGCGTCGCGGGCCAGGGCGGCGAGGACGGGGTCCTGGCCGGTGCCGTCGGCGGCGCGGGCGCGGCGCAGGGCGACGAGGAGTTCGTGGACGGCGGCGGCGGTCTCGACTTCCAGGAGGGGGTTGCCGCGGCGGGCGGCGCGGGCGATGGTGCCGACGGCGGCGCGGGGGCGGGCGGTGTCGGCGAGCGGGACGAGGGGGCGGTCGGGTTCGATGTAGCCCAGTTCGGTGTAGGTGGCGGCGGCCGGGCCGGTGAAGTCGACGAAGCTTTCGTCCCAGCCGGTGGCGGGGTCGGCGCCGTAGTGGTGCGGTACGCCGGGGATCAGCCAGAGGAGGGCGGGGGCGGTGACGGGTCGGCGTCGTCCGTCGGGGGCGGCGAACCAGCCGCGGCCGGCGCCGACGATGACGGCGACGTGGTGGTCGAGGGTGCGCGGCCCGACGGCGGGCAGGGTGCCGTGCTGAAGGCCGACGCCCAGGCAGACGAGGCCGAGCCGGTGGTGGACCGGGCTGGGCGTGAAGTACCGCATCCAGGTGTGGTACATGGCGTGGCTCCCGTCGTGCCGTGCCCCGTGGGCGTGCGGGCGTCGCTCCGTCCCCGTCCTCGAATCCTTGTCCATGGGGCGGTGTGTCGCCAGAGGGCGGGGCCCGGTACGGGCGGCGTCGGGTGCGTGGGAGCCGGAGGGCGCCCCGGTCCTGGTGGGGGCAGGACCGGGGCGCCGGTCGGGGCGGCTCGCGGGTGGTCAGAGCGCGTGTACCTCGAAGGAGTCCAGTACGCATTCCGCGGTGCCGTCGTCGCCGGTCTTGCGCAGGCCCACCCAGGCCTCGCCGGTGGCGGGGGCGGTGAACTCGTAGGTGTGGACGGCCGGTTGGGTGGCGACGGGGAGGGGGGTGCGGGTCAGTTCGCGGGGGCCGGGGGTGTCGACGGCGGTGATCCAGGCGTACTGGCCGGCCTTTTCGTTCTCGTAGCGGAAGGTGATCCGGTAGCGGCGGCCGGCGGTGAAGCGGACGGTGTGCGGGACGGTGCGGTAGACCAGGCCGGTGTTCTCGCCGCGGGATTTGAGGGACTGGGTGCCGTCGATGACGTCGTCGATGGCCTTGCCGTTCCAGCCGCGCTGGGTGAACGGGGCGTGCCGCTGGGCGATATGGGTGCGCGGGTCGGTGCTGCCGCCCGCGTCGCCCTTGACGAAGGGGCCCCAGCCCTGGGGGACGTCCTCGAAGTCCTCGTGGACCAGGGCGCTCTTCGGGGTGGTGGGTGCGGCGG
Organism: Streptomyces gilvosporeus; assembly: GCF_002082195.1. GTDB lineage: Bacteria > Actinomycetota > Actinomycetes > Streptomycetales > Streptomycetaceae > Streptomyces > Streptomyces gilvosporeus. Next base: position 2,735,836 of record NZ_CP020569.1, read on the forward strand.
GGACGATGCGGACGTTGTCGAAGCGGACGCGTGCCCGGCCCGCCGCGGCGGTCAGGGCGAGGGTGACCGGGCCGCCGCCCTCGGGGACGGTGAAGCGGGTGAACAGGCGCTGGAAGCGGGTGCCGGATTTGCGGTCGGCGGCGACGTAGTTGACGGCGGTGGAGGTGTCGGTCCAGTTGGCGGCGGTGCGGCCGTCGGCGGTGCGGACCTCGAGGGCGGCCCGGCGCCGCTCCCCCGCCGTCGCGCCGACCTCGACCTGGACGGAGGCGGCGTAGCTGCCGGGGGCGAGGCGGCGGAGTTTCTGGGCGACGGTGGCGGCCGGGCCCGCGCCGATGACCAGTTCGTGGTCGCCGCGTGCGGAGCGGTGGACGGCGGCGGGGCCGGTGACCTGCCAGGCGTCGAGGGTGCCGGACTGGAAGCCGGGGTCGTTCAGCGCGGTGCCCTCGCCCCAGCCGGGGTCGGGCTGCCGCGGGGCCTTGGTGCGGTGGATGACGTAGGGGGTGCGGGGTTCGGCGGTGAGGGTGATCCGGCCGCCGCCGGCCGGGATCCGGGTCTCCTGGGTGCGGCCCTGGTCGGTGAGCCGGTAGGCGTACACCTCGGTCGCGGCGGACCAGCCGCGGGGCAGCGTCCAACTCGTGCTGCCGCCTTGTGGGTTGTAGTGGTAGAGCCGGTCGGGGTCGGTGGCGCGGCGGGGCTCCCAGGGCAGGAGGTAGGTGCCGTTGTCGTAGACGCGGCGGCCGTCGGTGGTGATGGTGCGGGTGCCCGAGGCGTCGCTGACGGAGGTGTGGGTGGGGCCCTCGAAGGTGATCTCGTGGGCGGTCCAGGTCCGGATCGGGTACGCCTGGAGGTATTTGGCGGGCAGGGCGTCGCGCCAGATGACGGCGGAGAAGGCGGTCCAGTCGGTTTTGCCGGTCCAGCCCTCGAAGTTTCCCATCCGGGGCGCGCCCAGGAGGGTGGGCCATTTGTCGGTGAAGACGTCCTTGTGGTGGTTGTGGAGAAAGCGGATGAGCCGGGAGTTGATACCGCGGGAGGTGTCGGGGCCGTAGTCGGTCTCGTTCGCCCAGTGCGACCACAGCGAGGAGCGCTCCAGGCCGTGGCCCCATTCGCTGGCGATGTGCCAGCCCTGGTCGCGCAGATGGCGCTGGAGGCGGTCGGAGTTCCAGCCGGATTCGCGGAAGACGTCGAGGTAGACGGTGTTCAGCGCCGGGTCGGTCTCGGCGCGCAGCTGCGCGAAGCGGCGGGCGATGTCGCCTGCGACCAGATCGCGGCGGGCGTCGATGCGGTAGGACTGGTCGAGCCAGTCCCACTGCTTGTCGTTCTTGTCGACGAGGGTTTCGGAGAAGGCGTGCGCGACGGGGTAGGACTCGGTGGCGTTGACGTGGACGGCGAAGTCGCTGTGCCATGTCGTGCCGGCGCGGAGCAGGGTGTTGAGGTCGGCCAGGCCGCCGGCGCGGCGGTTGTAGTTGCCGCCGTAGTCGGGGTGGGCGGAGTCGTGGCCCTCGGACTGGTAGCCCTTGAGGAGGGTGAACTGCCGCAGCCCGTCGGTCGCCAGGCAGATCCGTTTGACGTGGTCGAGGGTGGCGAGGAACGGGTTGGTGGCCTGGCTGGCGAAGTTGAACGGGATATGCGGGACGACCCGCAGATGCTGGTCGTCGGCGCCCAGGGGCACGGGCAGGATGTCGCGCAGCGCGATGGCGGCGTCCTGCCAGTCGGTGCGTCCGTCGCCGTTGCGGTCGCCGGTGACGATGACGGTGGCGTACGGCAGCGGGTCGGTGGCGTCGACACGCTGCCCGGCGGCCCGGTGGGTCCACTGGCCGGGCGCCAGGCGGGCCGCGACGAAGCCGTCGCCGCGCACGGTCTGGTGCCACAGTCGGCCGTTCTCCCAGGCGGTGGCGCCGGAGGGGGTGTCGTAGACGGTGTTGGCGTCGACGGCGGCGGCCAGTTGGTCGGTGGCGACGACGGCGTAGGCGCATCCGGTGGGTGCGGTCTCGACGGGGGTGTCGGCGGTGACCTCGACGAGGGTGTCGCCGCTCTTGGCCTTGTCGAGGTCGATCCGGGCGGCGAGCAGGGCGGCGCCGGGCTGGTCGCTGCGGACGCTGAGCAGGGCGAGGCCGGGGATCTGGAGGGTGCCGATGCGCAGGGCGGGGGTGTCGGTGATCGAGGTGACCCGCCAGGTGGTCCGCCATCCGTCGACGGCGATCTCGACGGTGATACGGGCCTTGCCGTCGAAGGCGAGGGTGTAGCGGGCGCGGCCGTCGCGGGCCTGGTGGGTGACCTGGGGGGTGTGGGCGGTGCCGTCGATGAGGACGTCGGTGACGGGGGCGTCCTGGCCGTACAGGACGTGGCCGGTGGAGCGTTCGGTGTAGGAGAGGATGCGGGGGAAGGCGGTGTCGACGCGGACCTCCAGTGCGTCGGAGCGCAGGACCGCCTCGGTGGTGCGGGGCGCGGCGAGGGCGGGGTGGCCGCCGAGCGGCACCCCGGCGAGCGCGGCCGTGGCGACCGAGGCGGCGACGACCTTTCTGCGGCTGGGCCCTGGCTGCTGCGTCACGTGCGTTGTCCTCCTTGGCACCGGCACCGGCTGTCGCGGGACAGCGTGCGGTGCGGGCGGGCCGGGCGCCCATGGACAAAGGTGGGGAAGATGTTGGACTAACGGGCGCGGGGGGCTGCCGGGCATGGCGCGAGGCCCGGAGAGTGCGCCCCGGGCCCCGCGGAAACGCTGTGCGGTCAGCCGCCCAGCTTGTCGGCGCCCGCCTTGATGTCCTTGGCGAAGGTGCTCACCTCGCTGTAGACACCGGGCTTGCCGGGCCGTGCGCAGCCCTCGCCCCAGGAGACGATGCCGACCTGGAGGAAGGCCCCGGAGTCGTCCTTGCGGAACATCGGGCCGCCGGAGTCGCCCTGGCAGGTGTCGACGCCGCCGGTGTCCAGCTTGCCGGCGCAGATCTCGTCGCCGGGGGTGAGCTGGTCGCCGTACGCCTTCTGGCAGGTGGCGTCGTCGATGAACGGGACGGTGGCCTTGAGGAGGTAGCGCTGCTGGTCGCCACCTTCCTTGTCGGCGCCCCAGCCGGCGATGGTGAAGTCGCCGTTGTTGAGCTTGTCGTCCTGGGCGATCTTCAGGGTGGGCAGGTCTATCGCCTTGTCGAGCTTGATCAGCGCCCAGTCCTTGCCCTTGCCGTTGTAGCCGGGGGCCTGGAGGACCTCCTTGGACTTGACGTTGATCGCCTTGGAGTCCTGGAGGTCGGCCACGCCGGCGGTGGCGGTGATGGAGGTGTCGGGGCCGCTCTTGTCGACGCAGTGGGCGGCGGTGAGCACGATGTCCTTGGTGTAGAGGGCGCCGCCGCAGCCCATGGACAGGCGGACCATGAAGGGGAATTCGCCCTGGGCGGCCTTGGTTCCGCCGACGACCTTGGTGTGGCCGCCGACGGGCTGGGGGGTGGGGGCGCCGGCGAAGGCGGAGCCGGACTGGAGGCTGAAGGCGGCGAGGGCGACCGCGCCGACGGCGATGGGTCTGGTGACGAGCTTCCGGTAGCTGCGCAACGGGCTTCCTTTCGTGGGGGGTTGCACGTCGATGACGGGCCCATGCCAATACCGGAGCCCGGACGTGGCCGCCGCGGAAAGCGCGTGGAGGGCAGCACACCGTGAGGCGTCCGGACCCAGTGGGGGATGAGTCCGTCACAGCGTCCTGCGATTATGTGGACAGTGCGATCGGCGGACAAGGGCGCGCTTCCGGCCACGTTCCGGGCCAACTCCCCCGCTGCGGCCGCCTCGTGTACCTCGTGGGCCCCGTATGCCTCGTACGGCCTGTACCGGGCGGCTTCCGGGCGCCCGTACAGTGGCCGGATGGCAACGGGCGGCAGCGAGATCGCGCACGGATTTCCGCATCTGGAGACGGTGCGGGCGGCCGTCACGGCGCTGTTCCGGCGCCTGTCGTACGACACCGTCAGCACCTTCGACACCAGCGTGCTGCCGGTCGAGGTCGCCTTCGACGACACCGAGGACATCCACCTGGGCGCCCAGCGGGTGGCCCGCGCGATGGTGCGTCAGCTCCGGCTGCCCGACGCCCGGATCGTCGTCTCCTTCCGGGAGATGGAGCACGCCGCCACGGTCGAACTCACCGCGGGGCCCGAGTACTTCATCGAGCTCAACGAGCGCTTCCGCACCCACCGCAAGGACATCGGCGCGGCCCTGGCGCACGAGGTGATGCACCTGTGCCTGCACCGCCTGGACCTGTCGTTCCCCGGCACCCGCGACAACGAGATCCTCACCGACACCGCCACCACCTACCTCGGCGCGGGCTGGCTGCTGCTGGACGCCTACCGCGAGCACGGCCCGTTCTCGCAGAAGCTCGGCTATCTGACGCCGGAGGAGTTCGGCTATGTGCTGGCCAAGCGGGCGGAGTTCTTCGGCGAGGACCCGGCGCCGTGGTTCACCAGCCCCCAGGCGTACGACGCCTACACCGCGGGTGCGGCGCGGGCCCGCCAGGACGCCCGCCGCCCGCCCCTGGCCGTGGCCGGCCGCCTGGCCCGCCTGCGCTACGCCAAGGACCGCCATGCGGCCCGCTCCGGCCGCCCCGCCCCGCCGTCCCCCGACGGCTACGCCTTCGAGGGCACGTCCCCGCTGCGGGTGTCCTTCCCCTGCCCCGTCTGCCACCAGCGCATCCGGGTGCCGGTACGGGGGCGGCTGCGGGCGCGGTGCGGGCTGTGCGGGTCGGTGCTGGAGTGCGAGACGTGAGGGGGCGGGGCCGGAGGGAGCGGGGCCGGAGAGGGGCGGTCGTTCCGGGGGCTAGAGCCAGCCGTCCAGCCCCGCCATGAACCCCTCGAAGTCGTCGCGGTGGATGGTGTGCCCGGCGCCCGGAACGGTGCGGACCTCGAAGCCGCGGGTGCGCAGCTCCTGTGCGGCCTCGTCGGTGAAGAGGAAGCCCTCGCCGGCGACCTGGACGAGCGAGGGGACGACCGGGCGCTCGGGGGTGCGGTCGGTGCGGTGGTCGCCGGAGAGGGCGAGGGCGGTACCGGTGTCCCAGGCGGCGAGGGTGGCCAGTTCCAGGTCGATGTCGGCGTCGTCCCAGCGGGGGTTGAAGGTGCGGACCGTTTCGCGGGTGGCGCCCTTGAACGTCAGGAAGACGGCCGGGTCGACCACTTGGCCGGTGCCGCCCAGTGACCAGGCCGGATCGCTGTAGACCGCGCGCCGCGGCCGCAGCCGTCCGGCCGCGAGCGACAGGGCCAGTCCGCCCAGCGAGTGCCCCAGGGCCAGGTCCGCGTCGGCCGGGAGGGTCTCCACCAGGTCGTCGGCGAACAGTTCGGGCCCGTAGTCGCCGCGGGGGCTGCGGCCGTGGCCGCGCAGATCGACGCCGATGACGCGATAGCCGCGCTCCGCGAGGGCCGGTGCCACCCGGTGCCAGGTGCGGTGATCCGACATCATCCCGTGGATCAGCACGGCGGTCCGTTCGCCGGTGCCCCATTCATGGGTGTGCAGCTTCATAGGGCCGGAGATTACCTGTGTGACGTCTCCCCGGCCCGAAGCGTTCGCCGTGGTGGCCCGCGACTCGGGGTGAGCGGGCGGCGGTTGGGCGGAACCCGATGGCGGTCCGTCACGTCCCATGCGTGATCAAAGGAGGCATGACATGCGAGAAATGCTCACCCCCCACCGTGTGCGCGCCGCTGCCCTCGCGCTGACGGCGGCCGCCGCCGTGGCGCTGACCGGCTGCGGCACGAAGACCCAGGCGGTGGCGCCGGCGAGCCCGCCGATCAAACTCGATGCGTTCCAGCAGCGGGCGCGGGAGGTGGTGCGGCAGTGGCCGAAGGTCGCCGCCCAGGCCGGGCACCATGAGGCGGTGCTCCCGCTGGCCGGTGCGGACCGCCCGAAGTCGAAGGCGGTACGGGAGATCACGGTGACCGTCCACCACAGCGCCTGCGACGCCCACTACGGTGCGCGCAGTTACGAGACCGGCAGCCTGGTGGTGGTCTCCGGCTGGGGCAAGAGGAAGAACGCGAAGGGCATGTGCACCGAGCTGCTCGCCACCGACAAGGTGAAGGTGAAGCTGGACAAGCCGCTGGACGGCCGCACGGTGGTCGATGCGGCCACCGGAAAGCGGCTGCCGCTCGGGTGAGCCGGGCGGCGTCCGCTCCCCCCGGATCCGCCCCGGCCTGACCGGCGCGGGTCAAGGGCGCGCCACGGGGAGCGTCAGGGACGGGGCGAGCGCCTCGTCGGGCAGGGCGAGGCGCTCGCGGAAGGCGGTGCGGCCGGCGTCGGTGACGGTGAGGATGCGGGTGCCGGGGGCCTTGACGATCCACGCCCGGTCCATGGCGTGCCGGCACAGGGCGGCGCCGACCGCGCCGGAGAGGTGCTGGCGGCGCACCGTCCAGTCCAGGCAGGTGCGCACATGGGCGCGGTGGGCGACGGTGGGGGCGGTGTCGGGGATCCCGAGGGCGGCCAGCCAGCGGGCGCCGTCGCCGGTCAGGACCAGGCCGTAGTCCCGGGCCAGCAGGCCGCGTGCGGTCATGGCGTCGGCTATCGCCACGCCCAGCGCGCCCGCGATGTGGTCGTAGCAGGTCCGGGCGTGGTGCAGCGCCCGGCGGTGGTTGGCCTCGGCCAGGGAGCGGACGGGGACCTGGCGGTAGGGGGCGAGACCGGCGAGGTTCTCCAGCGCTTCGGCGGTGTCGGGTCCGGCCAGGCGGACATAGCGTCGCCGGCCCCGGCGCTGTTCGGTCAACAGCCCTCCGGAGACCAGCAGGTTGAGGTGTTCGGTGGTGGTGGAGGGGGCCACCGCCGCGTAGTCGGCCAGCTCGCCGGCGGTCCAGGTGCCGCCGTCCAGGAGGGCCATGCAGATGGCGGCGCGGGTGCGGTCCGCGAGGAGTTGCGCGAGGGCGGCCACATCGGGGGTTTCCGCGGCGGTCCCGGCCGCGGCACTCCCGGCAGCGCCGCCCCCTTCGCCGCTCCGTCCGCCGCCCCGTTCGCCGTTCTGTTCCCCCCGTCGGGCGAGGTGCCGGTGATTGGTGTGTTGATGTTTCTCGTGCGGGTGGTTCATGCGCAGAGAGTAAGCTCTCATCACACTTCGGTGAGGGCCGAATCGTCCTGCTTCTATCCTCGGGGGCATGAAAGGCGTGCTGGAGAAGAGCAGTTCAGCCGCGCCGGCGCTGCTGTCCACGGAGAACGACGACGGGACGTTCGCGCTGGTGTCGCTGCGGATCCGGTGGGAGCTGGGTCCGGTGGTGTGTGCCGTGCTGCCGGCCCGCGGGCGGACGGCGCGCAATCTCGCGGTGCGTCCGGATGTCGTCGTCAACCTGCCGCAGGCCCCGGGCACGACCGGGGAGCGCGCGGCGCCGGATGCGCCCTGGACGGAGCCGTCGGAGCTGGTACGGCCGCCGCGGCTGCTGAACTGCCCGGTACAGCTGGAGGCGCGCCGGGTCGGTGAGCTGCGGGAGTGCGACGGGGTCTCGGTGCAGCTGGAGGCGCAGGTGCTGCGGGTGCATGCCGATCCCCGCTGGGTGCTGCCGCTGGGCGACGGCCGTATCGATCTGTCGGCGTGGCGCCCGCCGGTGCACGACTTCCGCCCCTCGGCCGGGCCGCCGCGGCGGGCGGTGCCGGCGCCCGCGCAGGAGATGGCGCAGGAGCTGGGTCGGCGCTTCCCCGGGGCCTGACCGCGAACGACGCGCGGCGCCTGCCCTCCGGTCGGGGGGAGGGGACAGGCGCCGCGCAGTGCCGCCGCACGACGTTGTACGGGGACATCCGGGGACGGGTCGGGCAGGGCCGGTTACACGGTCAGTGCGCGGTCCGTCGGCTTGATGGGGGCGGGCAGGGCGCTCGCGCCGGTCAGGAAGCGGTCCACACCGCGGGCGGCGGAGCGGCCCTCGGCGATGGCCCAGACGATCAGCGACTGGCCGCGGCCGGCGTCACCGGCGACGTACACGCCGGGGACGTTGGTGGCGAAGTCCGCGTCGCGGGCGATGTTGCCGCGGGCGTCCAGCTCCAGGCCGAACTGCTCGACCAGGCCGTTGTCCTGGTCGGTGCCGGTGAAGCCCATGGCGAGGGTGACCAGCTGGGCCGGGATCTTCCGCTCGGTGCCCGGCTTCTGCTCCAGCTTGCCGTCCTTGAACTCCACCTCGATCAGGTGCAGGTACTGGACGTTGCCGTCCTCGTCGCCCTCGAAGTGGGTGGTGGAGACGGAGTAGACCCGCTCGCCGCCCTCCTCGTGCGCGGAGGTGACCTTGTAGAGCATGGGGAAGGTCGGCCAGGGCTGGCCGGCGCTGCGCTCCTCGCCCGGCTTGGGCATGATCTCCAGCTGGGTGACGGAGGCCGCGCCCTGGCGGTGGGCGGTGCCGACGCAGTCCGCGCCGGTGTCGCCGCCGCCGATGACGACGACGTGCTTGCCCTCGGCGCTGATCGGGGCGACGGTCAGGTCGCCCTCCTGCACCTTGTTGGCCAGCGGCAGGTACTCCATCGCGAAGTGGATGCCGTTGAGCTCCCGGCCGGGCACCGGCAGATCGCGGGAGGTCGTGGCACCGGCGGCGATGACGACGGCGTCGTAGCGCTTGCGCAGCTTCTTCGCGTCGATGTCGCGGCCGATCTCCACCTCCGTACGGAACTTGGTGCCCTCCGCGCGCATCTGCTCGATACGGCGGTTGATGTGGCGCTTTTCCATCTTGAACTCGGGGATGCCGTAGCGGAGGAGTCCGCCGATACGGTCCGCGCGCTCGTAGACGGCGACGGTGTGGCCGGCCCGGGTCAGCTGCTGGGCGGCGGCCAGGCCGGCGGGGCCGGAGCCGATGACGGCGACGGTCTTGCCGGAGAGGCGCTCGGGGGCCTGCGGGGTGACGTCCCCGTTGTCCCACGCCTTGTCGATGATGGAGACCTCGACGTTCTTGATGGTCACCGGCTGCTGGTTGATGCCCAGCACACAGGCGGCCTCACAGGGGGCGGGGCACAGGCGGCCGGTGAACTCCGGGAAGTTGTTGGTCGCGTGCAGCCGCTCGCTGGCCTCGGTCCAGTCCTCGCGGTAGGCGTAGTCGTTCCACTCGGGGATGAGGTTTCCGAGCGGGCAGCCGTTGTGGCAGAACGGGATGCCGCAGTCCATGCAGCGCGACGCCTGCTTGGTGATGATCGGCAGCAGGGAGCCGGGCTGGTAGACCTCGTTCCAGTCCTTGACGCGCTCCTCGACGGGGCGGGTCGTGGCGATCTCGCGCTGGTGGTTCAGGAAGCCCTTGGGGTCAGCCATTGGTCGCCGCCTCCATCATCTTCTCGTGGGTCTCGGACTCGGACAGTCCGGCTCGCTCGGCGGCGTCCTTGGCGGCGAGCACTGCCTGGTAGGTGGCCGGGACGACCTTGCGGAAGCGCGCGGCGGCCGCGTCCCAGTCGGCGAGGAGCTTGGCAGCGACGGTGGAGCCGGTCTCCTCCTGGTGGCGGCGCACGACGTCGTGCAGCCACTGCTTGTCGGCGTCGGCCAACTCCGTTACGGCGTCGGCCAGTTCGCGGTTGACCATGACCGGGTCGAGGTCGATGACGTAGGCGATGCCGCCGGACATGCCCGCCGCGAAGTTGCGGCCGGTCTCGCCCAGGACGACGGCGTGGCCGCCGGTCATGTACTCGCAGCCGTGGTCGCCGACGCCTTCGGAGACCACCGTGGCACCGGAGTTGCGGACGCAGAAGCGCTCGCCGACCCGGCCGCGCAGGAACAGCTCGCCGCCGGTGGCGCCGTAGGCGAGGGTGTTGCCGGCGATGGTGGAGTACTCGGCGAGGTGGTCGGCGCCGCGGTCGGGGCGGACGATCACGCGGCCGCCGGAGAGGCCCTTGCCGACGTAGTCGTTGGCGTCGCCCTCCAGGCGCAGCGTGATGCCGCGCGGCAGGAACGCGCCGAAGGACTGGCCGGCCGAGCCGGTGAAGGTGATGTCGATGGTGTCGTCGGGCAGGCCCGCACCGCCGAACTTCTTGGTGACCTGGTGGCCGAGCATGGTGCCGACGGTCCGGTTGATGTTGCGGATCGCGACCTGGGCCCGGACGGGCTGGGCGGCCTCGGCGCTGTCCGCGGCCAGGGCGTCGGCGGCGAGCTCGATCAGCTCGTTGTCCAGCGCCTTCTCCAGGCCGTGGTCCTGGACGGTGACCTGGTGGCGGACGGCGCCCTCGGCCAGCTCGGGGACGTGCAGCAGCGGGGCCAGGTCCAGGCCCTGCGCCTTCCAGTGGTTTATGGCCTTGGCGGTGTCGAGCAGTTCGGCGTGGCCGACGGCCTCGTCCAGGCTGCGGAAGCCCAGCTCGGCCAGGAGCTCGCGGACCTCTTCGGCGATGAACTGGAAGAAGTTGACGACGTATTCGGCCTTGCCGCTGAACCGCTCGCGCAGCGTCGGGTTCTGGGTGGCGATGCCGACCGGGCAGGTGTCCAGGTGGCAGACGCGCATCATGACGCAGCCGGAGACGACGAGCGGCGCGGTCGCGAAACCGAACTCCTCGGCGCCCAGCAGCGCGGCGATGACGACGTCGCGGCCGGTCTTGAGCTGGCCGTCGGTCTGCACGACGATCCGGTCGCGCAGGCCGTTGAGCAGCAGCGTCTGCTGGGTCTCGGCAAGTCCCAGCTCCCAGGGGCCGCCCGCGTGCTTGAGGGAGGTCAGCGGGGAGGCGCCGGTACCGCCGTCGTGGCCGGAGATCAGGACGACGTCCGCATGCGCCTTGGAGACACCCGCGGCGACGGTGCCGACGCCGACCTCGGAGACCAGCTTCACGTGGATGCGGGCCGCCGGGTTGGCGTTCTTGAGGTCGTGGATCAGCTGAGCCAGGTCCTCGATGGAGTAGATGTCGTGGTGCGGCGGCGGGGAGATCAGGCCCACGCCCGGCGTCGAGTGACGCGTCTTGGCGACCCACGGGTAGACCTTGTGGCCGGGCAGCTGGCCGCCCTCGCCGGGCTTGGCGCCCTGGGCCATCTTGATCTGGATGTCGTCGGAGTTGACGAGGTATTCGGAGGTGACGCCGAAGCGGCCGGAGGCGACCTGCTTGATGCTGGACCGGCGCGCCGGGTCGTACAGGCGCTCCGGGTCCTCGCCGCCCTCACCGGTGTTGGACTTGCCGCCCAGCTGGTTCATGGCGATGGCGAGCGTCTCGTGCGCCTCGCGGGAGATGGAGCCGTACGACATGGCGCCGGTGGAGAAGCGCTTGACGATCTCGGACGCCGGCTCGACCTCGTCGATCGGGATCGAGGGGCGGTCGGACTTGAAGCCGAACAGGCCGCGCAGCGTCATCAGCCGCTCGGACTGCTCGTTCACCCGCTCCGTGTACTGCTTGAAGATGTCGTAGCGGCGCTCGCGGGTGGAGTGCTGGAGGCGGAAGACGGTGTCCGGGTCGAAGAGGTGCGGTTCGCCCTCGCGGCGCCACTGGTACTCGCCGCCGATCTCCAGCGCGCGGTGCGTGGCGGCGATGCCGGAGGCCGGGTACGCCTTGGCGTGGCGGGCGGCGACCTCCTTGGCGATGACGTCCAGGCCCGCGCCGCCGATCTTGGTGGCGGTGCCGTGGAAGTACTGGGCGACGAACTCCTCGTCCAGGCCGACGGCTTCGAAGACCTGAGCGCCGCGGTAGGAGGCGACGGTGGAGATGCCCATCTTGGACATGACCTTCAGGACGCCCTTGCCGAGCGCCTTGATCAGGTTCTTGATGGCGGTGTCGGTCTCGACGCCGGGCAGGAACGTTCCGGCCCGGACCAGGTCCTCGACGGACTCCATCGCCAGGTACGGGTTGACCGCGGCCGCGCCGTAGCCGATGAGCAGCGCGACGTGGTGGACCTCGCGGACGTCACCGGCCTCGACCAGCAGGCCGACCTGGGTGCGCTCCTTGGTGGCGATGAGGTGGTGGTGGACCGCGGCGGTCAGCAGCAGCGACGGGATCGGGGCGTGCTCGGCGTCGGAGTGCCGGTCGGACAGGACGATCAGCCGGGCGCCGTCGTCGATGGCGGCGTCGGCCTCGGCGCAGATCTCCTGGATCCGGGCGGCCAGCGACTCGCCGCCGCCGGAGACCCGGTAGAGGCCGGAGAGGGTCACGGCCTTCATGCCGGGCATGTCGCCGTCGGCGTTGATGTGGACGAGCTTGGCCAGCTCGTCGTTGTCGATGACCGGGAAGGGCAGGGTGACGCTGCGGCAGGAGGCCGAGGTGGGCTCCAGGAGGTTGCCCTGGGGGCCGAGCGAGGAGATCAGCGAGGTGACCAGTTCCTCGCGGATGGCGTCCAGCGGCGGGTTGGTGACCTGCGCGAACAGCTGGGTGAAGTAGTCGAACAGCAGCCGGGGGCGCTCGGAGAGCGCGGCGATCGGCGAGTCGGTGCCCATCGAGCCGATCGGCTCGGCGCCGGCCTTGGCCATCGGGGCCAGGATGACGCGCAGCTCTTCCTCGGTGTAGCCGAAGGTCTGCTGGCGGCGGGTGACCGAGGCGTGGGTGTGCACGATGTGCTCGCGCTCGGGCAGGTCGGCCAGGTCGATCAGGCCGGCGTCCAGCCAGTCCTGGTAGGGGTGTTCGGCGGCGAGCTGCGCCTTGATCTCGTCGTCCTCGATGATGCGGCGCTCGGCGGTGTCGACGAGGAACATCTTGCCGGGCTGGAGGCGGCCCTTGCGGACGACCTTGGCCGGGTCGATGTCCAGGACGCCGACCTCGGAGGAGAGCACGACCAGGCCGTCGTCGGTGACCCAGTAGCGGCCGGGGCGCAGACCGTTGCGGTCGAGGACCGCGCCGACCTGGGTGCCGTCGGTGAAGGTGACGCAGGCCGGGCCGTCCCAGGGCTCCATCATCGTGGAGTGGTACTGGTAGAAGGCGCGCCGGGCCGGGTCCATGGCGGGGGCGTTCTCCCACGCCTCGGGGACCATCATCAGCACCGAGTGCGGCAGCGAGCGGCCGCCGAGGTGCAGCAGCTCCAGGACCTCGTCGAAGGAGGCGGAGTCGGAGGCGTCCGGCGTGCAGACCGGGAAGATCCGCTCCAGCTTCTCACTGCCGAAGAGCTCGGAGGCGAGCTGGGACTCGCGGGCGCGCATCCAGTTGCGGTTGCCCTTGACCGTGTTGATCTCGCCGTTGTGCGCGACGAAGCGGTACGGGTGGGCCAGCGGCCAGCTCGGGAAGGTGTTCGTGGAGAACCGCGAGTGGACCAGCGCGATGGCGGTGGCGAAGCGGCGGTCCGAGAGGTCCGGGAAGAAGGGCTCCAGCTGGCCGGTGGTCAGCATGCCCTTGTAGACGATGGTGCGCGAGGAGAGCGAGGGGAAGTAGACCCCGGCCTCGCGCTCGGCGCGCTTGCGCAGCGCGAACGCCTTGCGGTCCAGCGCCAGGCCGGTGTTCTCGCCGTCGCTGACGAACAGCTGCGAGAAGGCCGGCATGGTGGCGCGGGCGCCGTTGCCCAGCAGTTCGGGGGCGACGGGGACGACCCGCCAGCCGTTGACGTCCAGGCCCTCTTCGGCGGCGATCGTCTCGATGTGCGAGACGGCGGCGGCCGCATCCTGGGCTGCGGACGGCAGGAAGGCGATGCCCACGGCGTAGCCGCCGGCCTCGGGGAGCGCGAAGGTGACCTCGTCCCGCAGGAAGGCGTCCGGAACCTGGAGCAGGATGCCGGCGCCGTCCCCGGAGTCGGGCTCCGAGCCGGTGGCACCGCGGTGCTCCAGGTTCGTCAGGACGGTGAGCGCCTGCTCGACCAGCGTGTGGCTCGCCTCGCCGGTGAGGGTGGCCACAAAGCCGACGCCACAGGCGTCGTGCTCATTGCGAGGGTCGTACATCCCCTGCTGGGCGGGGCGCCCGTCCATGGGCGACCAGGCGGCGCTGGCGCTGCCGGTGGTCGCGGAGTGCGTGGACGCGGAACGCATCGGCTCTCCCAACGTCGTCGTGGCATAGGTATTGCCGAGGGACGACGTTGGCCCTCCGCGAAAATTTTCGTGCAGGTTACAGGATGGCTCACTTCTCAAGAAGCGGATAGCGCCTTCCAACATACGGACACCGCTCGGAGCGGTGGATCAGGGACACGGCGGACATTCCGCCATCCTGTAATGCGGCGATCGGCGAGCGACTCTGCCCGCGACGCCTGGGCCTTATGCCCCGCCGTCAACAAATCGAAACCGCCGGGTAACGCATTCATTATGCGAGGCCCCGCACGCCGCGTCACCCTATGGCGGTTCCGAACAACGTTCCCAGGATGTACGTCACACCCGCGGCCGCGCCACCCAGGGCCAGTTGGCGCAGCCCGCTGAACCACCACGAGCGGGCCGTCACGCGTGCCACGACCGCCCCGCAAGCAAACAGTCCGACCAGCGCCAGCAGCACCGCCGGCCACAATGCCGTGGCTCCCAAAAGATAGGGAAGCACAGGCAAAATCGCGCCCAGAGCAAAGGAACCAAAGGAAGAAATGGCGGCGACGGCGGGCGAAGGAAGGTCGGACGGGTCTATTCCCAATTCTTCGCGAGCGTGAATTTCCAGCGCCTGCTCGGGGTCGCGGGAGAGCTGCTCGGCCACCTGCCGGGCCAGCTCCGGCTCGACGCCCCGCGAGACGTACAGCGCCGCCAGCTCGTCCAGCTCGTCCTTGGGGTGCGCGCGCAGCTCGGCCCGCTCGACGTCCAGCTCGGCCTGCACCAGCTCACGCTGCGAGGCGACCGAGGTGTACTCCCCCGCGGCCATCGAGAAGGCACCGGCGGCCAGACCGGCCAGTCCGGTCAGCACGATGGTCCCCGGCGCCACGGAGCCGCCGGCGACACCGGTCATCAGGGCGAGGTTCGAGACCAGCCCGTCCATCGCGCCGAAGACGGCGGGGCGCAGCCAGCCGCCGTTGACGTCACGGTGCGTGTGGTTGTCACGGTGCGCCACATGCGTCGGCGCCGCGCTGTCCATGATCTCCAGGACTGACATCTAGGGACCCTCTCCCTTCCGCGAGGTGTGGGCCGATGGCGGCGCTTCCCCCTGCAACTCCTCGAAGTTATGCGGCAAGGCCCCTGCGCCGCTAGCAAGGAAGGCCGAACTTACCGCTGTGACCTGCGGCTTTACCGAAAACCCGGTACTGACGCACCATCAGGTAACGCCGTCGACCGGGTGACCTCGCCGCCCGGCGCGGCAGAGGCGGCCCCTCACGGGGGACGGATGGACCCCGACCCGTACGACGAAAGGGCCCGCCATGAGCGCATCCGCTGCCCCGTGCGCGCCGACCGGTGCGCCGGATCCAGGGGCGGCGCAGAGCGCCTCCATCCGGGATGGCGGTCGGGTGACGGGTGGGAGTGACCGGGCTCGTGGGGCGATGCTCGGGCTGGCGGTGGGCGATGCGCTCGGCGCGCCCGCGGAGAACATGAAGCCCTCGCAGATCCGCCGGCGCTGGGGCCGTATCGAGGGCTTCGTCGAGGACGATCCGGCCGGTACGGACGACACCGAGTACGCGATCTTCTCCGGGCTGCTGCTGGCCGCCCACGGTGCGGCGCTGACCGTCGCCGATGTGGAGGCGGCCTGGCACCAGTGGATCGCGGACCGTGACGAGGTCCCGTTCCGCGGTGCGGGCTTCAGCGAACGCGGCACCCTGGAGAACCTGCGCCGGGGGCTCGCCGCCCCGATCTCGGCCCAGCACCGGCACGCCTGGAGCGACGGGCTGGCGATGCGCGCGGCGCCGTTCGGGGTGTTCGCGGCGGGGCGGCCCGCCGAGGCCGCCCGGCTGGTGGCCGTCGACGGCACGGTCAGCCACGACGGGGAGGGGATCCACGGCGGCCGGGCGGTGGCCGCCGGGGTCGCCGCCGCCATGACCGCCGCGGATCCCACCGCCGTCGCGGTGGACGCGGTGATCGCCGCCGCGCTCTCCGTCATCCCCGAGGACTCCTGGACCGCCCGCTCGCTGCGCCGCGCGGTCGGCGCCGCCCGAAGCTGCCGGCCCGGCCCCGGCAGCACCCCGCTGGACACCGAGCGGGCGGTGCGCTCGGCGGTCGTCGTCGGCGGCTATCCCTGGACGGATCTGGCCCCCGAGGCCGTCGGACTGGCCTTCGGGGCGTTCGCCGCCGCCCGCGGGGACTTCACCGGGTCGGTCCTGACGGCCGTCAACATGGGCCGCGACGCCGACACCACGGCCGCGGTCGCGGGCGCCCTGGCCGGGGCGCTGGGCGGCGCCGCGGCCATCCCCCCGGCCTGGGCCGCCGCCATCGGCCCGGCCCGCGGCAGCTGTCTGCCCTCGATGGCGGGCCACCACGTCCTGGACATCGCGGAGCTGCTCACGCCCGCCGGCGCCGCGGTATGAAGCCGCTCCGCGACCGGATCGAGGGCCTGCTGCTCGGGCTGGCCGCCGGGGACGCCGCCGGCTGGCCCGCCGCCCGGCACCGGGCGGCGCGGATGCCCGAGTGGACCCGGCGGCTGACCCGCGAGCTGGACACCTTCGCCGAGCAGAACGCCACCACCACGCTCCCGGTCCCCATCGCCCTGAACCAGCCGCCCGAACCGCTGCGGCTGGGCCCCTCCGACGACGCCGAATGGGCCGCCTTCACCGCCGAAACGGTCCTCACGGCCACCGGCTCGCAGCTCGGCGGCCCGGACCGGGACCACCGGATGCGGGCCGCCCTGGACCTGGCCTGGACCGGGCTGGCCGGGGAGATCGCCGCGGCCGCCGACCGGGCGCCCGAGGTGGAATCCGCGGTCCTGCCGCTGCGCGCCCGGATCTCGGTACGGGCCGGGCTGGGCAATCTCGCCGCCGGACTGCGCCCGCCCGCCACCGGCCACGACAACCCGCACTACTTCGACGACGCGGCCTGCGTCCGGGCCGCCGTCCTCGCGGTGGTCCGTCCGGGTGAACCGGGTGCGGCCGCCGACCTGGCCGAGTACGACGCCCGCTACACCCAGGACGGCGACGGGGTGCACGGCGCCCGTGCCATGGCCGCGGCGGTGGCGGCGGCCCTCGGCCGCGCTCCGGTGGACGCCTGCGTGGACGCGGCGCTCGGCCAGCTCCCCGAGGGCACCGAGATCCGCCGCAACGCCCGGCACGCCGTCGCCCTCGCCCGCGGTGCGCCCGGCGGCGCCTTCGCGCTGGTCCCCGTCCTGGAGCACGAGATCGTCGACCACGTCTACAGCTACGGCATCGCCGCCGCCGAGACCGTCCCCGTCGCCCTCGCCCTGGCCCTCGCGGGCGGCGGCCGGGTCGCCGAGGCGGTCCCCGCCGCCGCCTGCCTCTCCCGCGTCGCCGACTCCGCGCCCGCCCTCGCCGGCGCGCTGACCGGCGCGCTCGGCGGCGCCGCCGCGCTGCCGCCCAGCTGGCGCGGCGCCTGCCGGGTGCTCTCGGGCTGTGCGCTGCCCCGGCTGGCCGGTACGGATCTGGTCGAACTGGCGGGGCGGCTCGCCGAACGCGAACTGACAGACCGTCACCCCCAGGCCCGCCTCGGCGTTCCCCCCGGCGACGAGGACCCCTCGGCCGACCCGCCCCGCTCCCCCACCCTGGAAGGACTCGCCCGCACATGACCGACACGATGCAGACCTCCCCGAAGGCACCCCTGACCGGACCCTCCCCCCTGGCGGACCGGGCGGCCGGCTGCCTGGTCGGGGCCGCCGTCGGCGATGCGCTCGGCGGGCCGGTCGAGGGCTGGACACCGGAGCAGATCACCGCCCGGCACGGCGGCCGGGTCACCGGCATCGTCGGACCGTTCCACGAGAACTGGCGCACCGCCCGCCCGCTCGCGCCGTACCACAAGGGCAACGGCCACGTCACCGACGACACCCTGATGACCCATGCGCTGGTACGGGTCTACGAGAAGGTCCGCGACCACCTCGACGCCTTCGACATCGCCGACCACCTCGTCCCGGACCTGATCGGCACCCCGCGCTGGATCCCCGAGCTGGAGGACGAGGCGCTGCCGCTCCAGCGGATCTTCCTGGCCGAGAAGTGGATCGTGGCGCGGCTGCACTACGGGCACATCGACCCGCGCGAGGCCGGCGTCGGCAATATCGTCAACTGCGGGGCGGCGATGTACATGGCGCCGGTCGGCGTCGTCAACGCCGGTCATCCCGACCGCGCCTACGCCGAGGCGCTGGACATCGCCGGTGCCCACCAGTCCTCCTACGGACGGGAGGCGGCCGGGGTGTTCGCCGCCGCGGTGGCCGCCGCCTTCGCCCCGGACGCCACCGTGGCCTCCGTGGTCGGGCATGCGCTGCGGCTGGCCAAGGACGGCACCCGCGCGGCGATCGAGGCGGTGTGCGAGACCGCCGCGCTCCACACCGGCTACGAGTCCGCGCTGACGCCGCTGCGTTCGGCCGTCGCGCCCTTCGACACCGTCGGCCCCGACTACCGCAACCCGTCACTGGGCGCCCGCCGCCCCTCCCGGCTGCACGCCATCGAGGAACTCCCCGTCGCCCTGGGCATGCTGCTCGCCTGCGGCGGCGACTACCGCAGCACGGTGCTGGGGTCGGTCAACTACGGCCGCGACTGCGACTCCATCGCCACGATGGGCGGTGCGCTCGCGGGCGCGCTGCACGGCGCCGCCGCCGTACCGTCCGAGTGGGCCGACGAGGTCGCCCGCGCCAGCCGCCTCGATCTGCACGCCCCGGCGGCGGCGCTGGTCACCGTCGCCCGCGAGGTCTTCGACCGCGATCTGGCCCGACGCCGGGCCCATGAGCGGGCGTTCGCGGCGCTCGGCGGCGCATGACCACGGCGGCGGCCCCGCTGCGGGTCACCTGGGTGCAGCCCGAGGACCTGGTGGGGCACGAACTGCGGCAGGCCGCCGAGGACGGGCGCGAGGCGGCCGCGCTCGCCCGGCGCTGGCGTGCGGCGGGCGGCAGGGGCCCGCCTAAGACGGCGTCGGGCTGTGGTGGAAGCGGCGCCGCCGCAACAAGAAGACGATGACGCTCAATCTGTCCACGCCGGGCGGGGCTTCCTGCTTCGCCTGGCCGCCGATGCGGACGCCGCCCTCGAGAGCTTGCTTCCGGGGACGCTGGAGAAGTGACTCCACCCACAACCGAAGTCGCGGGCTTCCTGCGTCGGTGGCTAAGCCTCCGCGCAGAGGACCAGCCCGGCCCTGTGCAGGACGTTCAACGCGCCCACGTGGTCGGCGTTCCCAACGAACCCGCACGCGGTGCACTCGAACTTTGCCTGGGTGACGCGGTTCTCCTTCGCAACATGCCCGCAGCCTCCGGCTTCCGGCGGGCACGTGCGGGAAGTGTTGCGGGCGTTCACTGGGATCACGCGGCGAGCGGCACTTTCAGCCTTCTGCGCCAGGATTCCGAGGAACAGACCCCAACCCGCATCCAGGATACTGCGGTTCAGCCCGGCCTTGGCGGCGGCGCCGTTGGGGAGGAAGGCGCCGGGGTGGTCGGTGTCGGGCTTGGGTGCGGGCGCCTTGGTCATGCCCGCGGTGTTCAGTTTCTCGTGCCCGATCACATCGTGGTCACGGACCAGGGCGAGAGCGGTCTTGTGGTGGTGGTCGAGCCGTTGCCGCCGGATCCTGGCGTGGATCTTGGCGACCTTGCGGGCCGCGGCGCGGTGCTTCTTCGTCCTCTGCCGGGTGCGCCTGGGGAACGTCGCAAGGTGTTGCTGGGCGGCGGCCAGTTTCTCGGCCGTTGTCTCCAGGAAGCGCGGGTTTTCGACGTGGACGCCTTTGGAGTCGGTGAAGAAGTGCACGGTGCCCATATCGATGCCGACGATGCTGCCGGTGGCAGGCAGGGGCTCAACGGGCACGTCGTCACACGCGAGGACGACGTACCAGCGGCGGCCCTCCCGCTTGACGCTGATCGTCTTGACCCGGCCGCGTACGGGACGGTGCTGGTGGACGCGCACGTGCCCGACGCCTTGCAGGCGTACGCAGGTCTGCCGGTCGTTGGGGGTGGAGTCCCAGCGGCAGCCGTCCCCGTCCTTGGGGAAGGTCACGGTGTCGAAGTGGCCGACGCCCTTGAAGCGCGGGTAGCCCGGGGCCTGACCGGCCTTGATGCGGCGGAAGAACGCCTGGAACGCCTTGTCCAGACGCCGGAGCGTGGCTTGCTGCGAGCTGAACGACCAGCGGCCCTGACGCTCCGGGTCGAAGGCGCGGATCTCCTTGAGCTGCGCGGACTGATCCCCGTACCTCACGCTCGTCTTCGACACATGCCGGTACGCATCCCGGCGTTCCTGCA
Source organism: Streptomyces gilvosporeus (assembly GCF_002082195.1). Taxonomy (GTDB): domain Bacteria; phylum Actinomycetota; class Actinomycetes; order Streptomycetales; family Streptomycetaceae; genus Streptomyces; species Streptomyces gilvosporeus. The sequence goes on from NZ_CP020569.1 coordinate 2,755,879, forward strand.
ACGCGGCGTTATAGAGCGTGCAGTGATCCCGAAGCATCGCCCCCAGCGCCGCCCCCTGCCGCACCGTCGGACGCAGCAGGAACTTGTGCGCGCGGATCACAGCCGTCCACCTCCCCCCGGAAAACCCGGCCAACGACAACCCTACGCGGCCCCACTGACAACAACACGCGTCCCCTGGCCAGGTCCTGACGGGGCCTGGGATGGCCCGAGCTGTCCGCCGCAACCCCCGGCTGATCCTCGCCCGCGTCACCGCCTTCGGGCAGTTCGGGCCGTACTCCCGGCGCCCCGGGTTCGGCACCCTGGCCGAGGCGATGAGCGGGTTCGCCGCGCTCACCGGGGAGCCCGACGGCCCGCCGACCCTGGCGCCCTTCGGCCTCGCCGACTCCGTCGCCGCGCTGACCACCGCGTACGCCGTGATGGCCGCGCTGCGCGGGCGGGACTCCCTTGGCCGGGGGCAGGTGGTGGACATGGCGATCATCGAGCCGATGCTGACCGTGCTGGGCCCGCAGCCCGTCTGGTACGACCAGCTCGGCTACGTCCAGCCGCGCACCGGCAACCGCTCCGCCAACAACGCGCCCCGCAACACCTACCGCACCGCCGACGGCTCCTGGGTCGCGGTCTCCGCGTCGGCGCAGTCCATCGCGGAACGGGTGATGCGGCTGGTCGGCCGCCCGGAGCTGATCGACGAGCCCTGGTTCGCCACCGGGGAGGGTCGGGCCCGGCACGCCGAGGCGCTCGATGCGGCGGTCGGCGACTGGATCGCCCGGCACGGCACACAGGAGGTCCTCGCCGCCTTCGAGCGGGCGGAGGCGGCCGTCGCACCGGTCCAGGACATCCGCCAGGTGCTGGCGGATCCGCAGTACCGGGCGCTGGAATCGATCACCGAGGTCCCGGACGACGAGCTGGGCACCGTACGGATGCAGAACGTCCTCTTCCGGCTCTCCGAGACGCCGGGCGCCATCCGCTGGGCGGGCCGCGCGCACGGCGCGGACACCGACGAGGTGCTGGCCGGGCTCGGGATGACCGGCGCCGAGATCGCCGCGCTCCGGGAGGCGGGCGCGCTGTGACCCCCGCGCAGTGCGCCGACCTGCCGCCGCTGACCTGGCTGTATGTGCCCGGCGACCGGCCGGGGACGGTGGCCAAGGCGCGGGACTGCGGGGCGGATGTGCTGGTGGTCGACCTGGAGGACGCGGTCGCCGGGGACCGCAAGGAGTACGCGCTGCACGCCACCGCCGACCTGCTGGCCGACCCGGCGCCGGGACCCCCGGTCCACGTACGCGTCAATGCGCTGGACGGCCCGCTCGCCGAACGCGAGATCCGCACCCTGGCGGGGCTGCCGGGACTGGCGGGGCTGCGGCTGCCCAAGGGGCAGCACCCGGCCGAGGTCCGCCGCGCGGCGGCCTGGGCCGACGGCGGGAGCCGCGCGGCGGGGCCCGCACTGTACGCCCTGCTCGAATCCGCCCTCGGCATCGAGCACGCCTACGCCATCGCCACCGCCCATCCGACGCTGCGCGGGCTGGCGCTGGGCGAGGCGGATCTGCGCGCGGAGCTGGGGGTACGGGACGAGGCGGGGCTGGCCTGGCCGCGCAGCCGGGCGGTGGTCGCGGCCCGGGCGGCCGGTCTGGCGGCGCCGCCGCAGTCGGTCCATCCCGACGTCCGCGATACGGAGGGCCTGGCGCGGTCCTGTGCCCAGGGCCGGGACCTGGGCTTCTGGGGCCGGGCGGCGATCCATCCGCGGCAGCTGCCGGTGATCGAGGCGGCCTATCTCCCGTCGGCCGCGGAGATCGAGGCGGCGCACCAGATCGTGGGGGCCGCGGCGGCGGAGGAGGGCGCGCTGGCGCTGCCCGACGGGCGGTTCGTGGATGCGGCGGTGGTGGCGGGGGCGCGGCGGGTGTTGGCACTGGCGGCACGCGCCGGAGTGGCCTCCCGGTAGCCGGAACGCCGGGCGGCCCGCCACCTGGTGGAGGTGGCGGGCCGCCCGGCGTTCGGGGTGTGCGGGTGCCTCAGGGCTTCTTGGTGCCGCCGCTGCCCGCGGGGGCGTCGGTGTCCTCGGCGTCCGCGTCCTTCGCTTCGACGTCCTGCCCGGCGGCGGGCTTCGGCTTCTCGTCGGCCGCCTCGGTCGTTGCGGGCTCGTCCTCGGCGGACTCCTCACCGGCAGGCTCGTCCTTCGTGGACTCCTCCGCCTCGGCCGCGGGCTTCTTCTCGACCGAGACCTTGCCCTCGGCCTCGACCTTGGCGTCGGCCTTGCCCTCGGCCTCTCCGCCCGCGCTCTCGCCCTCGGCGAGCTGGGCCCCCGGCTCCACGACCGCCTCGCGGCCGGGTGCCTTCTTGGCCGAGACCACCATGTAGACGACGGCCAGGACGAAGATGATCAGCGAGGTCCAGTCGTTGAGCCGCAGGCCCAGGATGTGGTGCGCCTCGTCGACCCGGAGGTACTCGATCCAGCCCCGGCCCACGCAGTAGGCGGCGACGTACAGCGCGAAGGCCCGTCCGTGGCCGAGGCGGAAGCGCTTGTCGGCCCAAATCACCAGGGCGGCGACGCCCAGGCACCACAGGCTCTCGTAGAGGAAGGTCGGGTGGTACGTGCCGCCGATGCGGCCGATGGCCGGATCGGAGCTGATCTTCAGCGCCCAGGGCACGTCGGTGGGCTTGCCGTAGAGCTCCTGGTTGAACCAGTTGCCCCAGCGGCCGATCGCCTGCCCGATGGCCAGGCCCGGCGCCAGTGCGTCGGCGTAGGCGGGCAGCGGGATACCGCGGCGGCGGCAGCCGACCCAGGCGCCCACGGCGCCGAGCGCGACCGCGCCCCAGATGCCGAGGCCGCCGTGCCACACCTTGAAGGCGTCCAGCGGGTGGCCGTTGGGGCCGAAGTACGGCTCGTACGTCGTGATGACGTGGTAAAGGCGCCCGCCGACCAGCCCGAAGGGCACGGCCCAGACCGCGATGTCCGCGACGGTTCCGGAGCGGCCGCCGCGCTGCACCCAGCGCTTGTTGCCGAGCCAGACGCCGACGAAGACGCCGATGATGATGCAGAATGCGTAGCCGCGCAGCGGGATCGGGCCGAGATACACGACACCGGTCGACGGGCTGGGAATGAATGCGAGGTCCATGGCAGGTCCGACGCTACCGCGCCGGGCGGGGTCGGCGACAACCACACCCGGCAACGGCTGCGTAACGACCCTGGGTATCGGGTCATGACGCGGGGTGTCCGGACGTAACGGCCTGCCGGACACGCGGACTACGAGGGGACGCCCGGTCCCGGCCGCCGGTCGCCTCTGGGCTGCTGGGCGGGGTGCCCCTGTGCGGCCCCGGGCGAGTGCGCGGCCCCGTGGCCCGGTGAGCTCTTCGGTTCGTGCGCGGACTTCGGCGACTGCGCGGACTTCGGCGACCGCGCGGGCTTGGGAGCCTGGGGTGTCTGCGGTGTCCCCAGCGGCTTCCCCTTGCTCGCCTCCAGCACCATCTTCTTGAAGTCGGCGGGGCTGAACTTGCCGCCCTTCTCCTTCGAGAGGTCCTTGCCGCCCAGCAGGACGGTGGGCGTGCCCTGGTATCCGGAGCCGGAGAAGGCGGTGCTGGACTTCTCCACGAAGCCGTCGTAGCGGCCGTCGTTGACGCATTTGGTGAAGGCGGAGGACGGCAGCCCCTTGATCTTGACGGCGAGCTGGAGCAGGTACTTCTTGTCGGCGAACCGATCCTGCTCCTCGGGCGGCTGCTGGCTGTAGAGCATGTCGTGGAACGCGCGGAACCGGCCGGCGTCCTGTGCGCACAGCGCGGCGTTGGCGGCGGTGTGCGAGCCCCGGCCGCCGGTGTTGCCGTCGATGATCGTGGCGAGGTGGTACTCGGTCCTGAGCCGGCCGGAGTCCTCCAGCTCGTGGATGACGGGGCGGAAGCCGGTCTCGAACTGGCGGCAGGCGGGGCAGCGGAAGTCCTCCCACACCGTCAGCTTGACGGGGGCGTTAGGGGCGCCGACGGGGACGGAGGGCTTTTCGCCGCCGCTGGCCAGGTGGGGGCGGGCGCTTTTGTTGTCGGTGCTGCTGTTGCCGCCGCCGACAGTCGCGGCCCAGATGCCGATGCCACCGGCCGCCGCCAGCGCCGCCACCAGCGATCCGGCCACGATCGTCTGCCGGCTGCGCCGGGCGCGCGCCTGTTCCTTGGCCCGCTGTGCCTGAAGCCGATCGCGGGCGCTGCGCTTTGCGTCATGATTTTTCTGGTTCACACCCCTGGACAACGAAGCGGAGGGGCGCCGTCGCACCCCTCCGCACCGATGTTCGCCCTATCGGGGGACGCCCGGGAACGTCCCCGGGCCATGGGCTCAGGCCCGCTTGCGCACGCCCTCGGCCAGCTCGCCCGCCAGGGCGCGGACCCCGGCCAGACCGGCGTCGAGGTCGCCGTCGGCGGCCAGCAGGCGCTTGACGAACGCCGAGCCGACGATCACCCCGTCCGCGAACCGGGCGACCTCGGCGGCCTGTCCGGCGTCGGAGACGCCGAGCCCGACGCACACCGGCAGCGCCGTCGTGGCACGGGTGCGCGCCACCAGGTCCTCGGCCTCGCGGCCGACGGACTCGCGGGTGCCGGTGACGCCCATCAGGGAGGCGGCGTACACAAACCCCGAACCGGCCGCGGTGATCTTGGCGAGCCGCTCGTCGCGGCTGCTCGGGGCGACCACGAACACGGTGGCCAGACCGTGCTGCGCGGCGGCCTTGCGCCACACCTCGGACTCCTCGACCGGCAGGTCGGGCAGGATGCAGCCGGCACCGCCCGCCTCTGCCAGGTCGGCGGCGAAGCGCTCGACACCGTAGGCGTCGACCGGGTTCCAGTACGTCATGCACAGCACCGGCGCCCCGGTGGCGGCGTGCACCTCGCGGACCGTACGGATCACATCGACGATCTTGACGCCGCCGCGCAGCGCGATGTCGTCGGCGGTCTGGATGACCGGGCCGTCCAGGACGGGGTCGCTGTGCGGCAGGCCGACCTCGACGATGTCGCAGCCGCCGTCGAGGATCTCGGTCATCGCCCGGATGCCGTCGTCGACGGTGGGGAAGCCGGCCGGCAGGTAGCCGACGAGGGCGGCGCGGTTCTCGGTGCGGGCCTGGGCCAGCACCGAGTTCAGGAGCTCAACGTTGCCTGCCATCACTTCTCCCCCTCGCCGGTGGGACGGATCGCGCCGTTCACATCGGCCTCGCCCTTGTCGTCGTACAGCCCGAAGTAACGGGCGGCGGTGTCCATGTCCTTGTCGCCGCGGCCGGAGAGGTTGATCAGCAGCAGGCCGTCGGGGCCGAGCTCGCGGCCGACCTCCAGGGCGCCGGCCAGGGCGTGGGCGCTCTCGATGGCCGGGATGATGCCCTCGGTCTGCGACAGCAGCCGCAGCGCGCGCATCGCCTCGTCGTCGGTGACCGCGCGGTACTCGGCGCGACCGGAGTCCTTGAGGTAGGCGTGCTCGGGGCCGATGCCCGGGTAGTCCAGACCGGCCGAGATGGAGTACGGCTCGGTGATCTGGCCGTCCTCGTCCTGGAGGACGTAGGAACGCGAGCCGTGCAGGATGCCGGGGGTGCCCTCGGTGAGGGTGGCGGCGTGCTCACCGGTCTCGACGCCGTGGCCGCCGGGCTCGCAGCCGATCAGGCGTACCTGCTCGTCGGCCAGGAAGGCGTGGAAGAGGCCGATGGCGTTGGAGCCGCCGCCGACGCAGGCCACGGCCACGTCGGGCAGGCGGCCCGCGCGCTGGAGGATCTGGCGGCGGGCCTCGACGCCGATGACCCGGTGGAAGTCGCGGACCAGAGCGGGGAAGGGGTGCGGGCCGGCGACCGTACCGAAGAGGTAGTGGGTGCGGTCGACGTTGGCGACCCAGTCGCGGAACGCCTCGTTGATGGCGTCCTTGAGGGTGCGGCTGCCGGACTTCACCGCGATGACCTCGGCGCCGAGCATCCGCATCCGGGCGACGTTGAGGGCCTGGCGCTGGGTGTCGATCTCGCCCATGTAGATGGTGCAGTCGAGGCCGAAGAGGGCGCAGGCGGTGGCGGTGGCGACGCCGTGCTGGCCGGCGCCGGTCTCGGCGATGACCCGGGTCTTGCCCATCCGCTTGGTGAGCAGCGCCTGCCCCAGCACGTTGTTGATCTTGTGCGAGCCGGTGTGGTTGAGGTCCTCGCGCTTGAGGAACACCCGGGCCCCGCCCGCGTGTTCGGCGAACCGCGGCACCTCGGTGAGCGCGCTGGGGCGCCCGGTGTAATTGACCAGCAGATCGTCCAGCTCGGCGGCGAACGCGGGGTCGGCCTTGGCCTTCTCGTACTCGGCGGCGACCTCGTCCACGGCGGCGACCAGCGCCTCGGGGATGAACTTGCCGCCGAAGGCGCCGAAGTAGCCCGCGGGGCTGGGGACGTGACCCTCGGGGTCGGGAATGAAGAACTCGGAGGACATCTGACGCGCTCCTCGATCGGGGCACTTCGCCCCGTCGTATCGGATTTCGGACATCACGCTACGGGAGATGACTGCTGCGCACGCGGGTACCGGTGGCGGCGGGTCCGCCCCGTGGGCGGCCCGCTGCGGCCGGTGGGCACGGCACGGCCGTGCGGCGGCCGGGGACCGTCGGGCCCCGGGTCAGTGCGCGCAGGCCGGACGCCATCGGCGCCCGTTGATCTGTCCCGGCTCCGAGCCGATGTGGTAGCGCACGCGCCGTCCGTGGACGCGCCTGGCGGGTGCCCGGCAGCCGCGCGGCCGGCAGCCGCGCCCCAGCGCCGCGTGCCGGCCGTCCCCGGCGGCCGCGGCGAGCACCACCGACGGGCCCGAGCACAGGCTCGGCCCGGGGCGGCGGATGCGGGAGGCGCTGTCGGTCATGGGGGTCGTCCGGCCTCAGGAACGCCCGTGGCGGATCGCCGGGTGGGAGCCCGCGGCGACCAGGTCGGCGACCGCGGTCCGCGGGTCCTTGCCGGTGACCAGGGACTCGCCGACCAGGACCGCGTCGGCGCCGTCGTTGGCGTAGGCGATCAGATCGTGCGGGCCGCGGACACCGGACTCGGCGATCTTGACGATGTGGTCGGGGATCTCGGGGGCGACCCGGGCGAAGTTGCCGCGGTCGACCTCAAGGGTCTTCAGATCGCGGGCGTTCACGCCGATGATCTTCGCGCCGGCGTCCACCGCGCGGGCGACCTCCTCCTCGTCGTGCACCTCGACCAGCGGCGTCAGGCCGATCGACTCGGCCCGCTCGATCAGCGAGACCAGCGCCGGCTGCTCCAGCGCGGAGACGATCAGCAGCGCGAGGTCGGCGCCGTGGGCGCGGGCCTCCCACAGCTGGTAGGCGGTGACGATGAAGTCCTTGCGCAGCACGGGGATGTCGACCCTGGCGCGGACGGCGTCCAGGTCGGCCAGCGAGCCGCCGAAGCGGCGCTGTTCGGTGAGCACGGAGATGACCGCGGCGCCGCCCGCTTCGTAGTCGGCGGCCAGCGCCGCCGGGTCGGCGATCGCGGCGAGCGCGCCCTTGGAGGGGCTGGAGCGCTTGACCTCGCAGATCACCGTGACGCTCTCGCCCTTGAGGGCGGCCACGCCGTCCATCGCGGGGCGCGCCTTCTGGGCCCGCTCCTTGAGCTCGTCGAGGCTGACGCGTGCCTGCCGCTCTGCGAGGTCGGCGCGGACTCCGTCGATGATCTCGTCGAGCACACTCACGCGAGCGGCCTCCTTCTAGAGCGGTGGGGGCGGACGGTGGCCCCTGCTTCGAGGTGCCGTCCCATCAGGCACTCCGATGGTATCCGCCATGGGGCGGAGGTCCTGCATCCGGTTGACCGCGGTCCCACCACCTGGACATCCGGCGGACATCCGCCGCATGCCCGGTGACCTGGGACCGCCCGTCCGGTCATGGCGCGAGCCCGGTGCCGAAGGGGAGGTTGCGGACGGCCGTGAAAGCCAGCAGCAGGACGGTCAGCGCCCACCAGTGGGCGGCCCGGGGCCGCGGTCCGGCCGTGGGGCGGCCGCGGGCGGCCCGGCACAGCCAGCGGGCGCAGTGGGCGGCGAGGAGCGCGTAGCCGGCCACCGCCAGGGCGTTGGCGTGCAGGGCGGCGGCCAGGTCGCCGTGGGCGACGGCGTAGGCGCTGCGGAGGCCGCCGCAGGCCGGGCAGAGCAGCCCGGTGAGATGGCGCAGCGGGCAGACGGGGTAGTGGCCGGGCTCGTTGGGATCGACGGCGCCGACCAGGGCGAAGGCCGCGGCGAAGGCCGTGGCGGTACCCAGCGGCGCCGCGAGCCGGCGCGGCAGTGCAGGTGTCCTTGGGGCCGCGGCCACAGGATCGGTCACGTGCCCATGGTGAGCCCTCATGCGCGAAGGCGCAGCTTCTCGGCCGCCGTACGGGGTCGGCACGGACGGCGGGTACGCGCCCGTGGGGGGCGTACGGGCCGGGAAGCGGCGCCTTCGGGGTGCTGCCGGGGTGGGAGCGGTGGTCAGCCCTCCTGCGGGCGGGCCTTGGCGGCGGCGACGGGGCTGGCGGCGCCCTTGGGCACCGAGCCCATACCGGCCATGTGCATGATGCCGCCGGCCACCGCGCCGAGGCCGATCAGGACGAAGCCGGCGACCATGCCGGGCACGTTCTCCAGGACCATGAAGGCTCCGGCGACGCAGAAGCCGATGAACGAGATGATGACGCCGGTCCAGGCGGCGGGGGTGTGTCCGTGGCCACTGCTCGACATGAGTGCTCCTCGTTGCTCTCTCGCGCCGGGGTCCGGGCGCGTTAACCGTCGTCCATTGTCACCGATGCCGGGGTCGGCCCCGTTACCGGGTGGGGTCCTCGCCTCGGTCCAGGGACTTCCAGATCTCCTCCGGACGGTCCGGGTCCGCGGGCGGCTGCGCGCGCCGGGGGCCGCGGGCGCCGCCCGGTGTGCGCTCGTACTTCCCCGACATCGCGGGCCAGTGGCGGCCGCGGAGCAGGGCGAGCAGCCCGGCGATCAGGAGCAGCGCGCCGCCGGCCGCGGTCACCCAGGGCCACAGGGTGTGCGTGACGTGATGCACATCGGTGCCGGCCACACCGACCGCGGTGGACGCCTTGTCGCGCAGCGCCGCGGTGTCGGAGAGGCCGAGCACGGCGGCGACCACGGTGCCCAGGCCGCTGAGGGCGAGCAGGGCGGCGACCGCGATCCGGCCGGCCCGGCGCACCGCGAAGACGGCCACCAGGGCGGCGAGGCCGACGACGGCGAGCGCACCGGGCACGCCGGTGACATCGCTGCCGGTCACGCTGTCGGGCAGCGTGCCCTGGGCGAGGACCGCGGAGCCGGTGGCCCAGGTCCGGCCGGTGGCGAGCAGCGTCAGCCCGGCGCCGGCCGCACCGGACAGCAGCGCCGCGGCCAGGCTGCGCCTGCCGCCGGACGCGGGCGGGGCCGCCGCGGGCTCGGGCGCGGGCTCGTCCGCGGGCGCGGCGTCGGTACGGGGCTGGGGTACGGCTTCCACGCGTACCACTATCGCGCACCGCCCCCGGGCACCCGCCGCGCGGGGTGGGGCCCGCTACTTCCCCAGGTGATTGGCCGTGTGCACCGCTCGCAGCACCGCCGCCGCCTTGTTACGGCACTCGGTGTCCTCGGCCAGCGGGTCGGAGTCGGCGACGATCCCGGCGCCCGCCTGGACGTAGGCGGTGCCGCCCCGCAGCAGCGCCGTACGGATCGCGATGGCGGTGTCGGAGTCCCCGGCGAAGTCGAGATAGCCGACGCAGCCGCCGTACAGCCCGCGTTTGGTCGGCTCCAGCTCCTCGATGATCTGCATGGCACGCGGCTTGGGCGCACCGGAGAGGGTGCCCGCCGGGAAGCAGGCCGTCAGCACGTCGAAGGCGGTACGGCCCTTGGCGACCGTGCCCGTCACCGTCGAGACGATGTGCATGACATGGCTGTAGCGCTCGACGGACATGAAGTCGACGACCTCGACGCTGCCCGGCTCGCAGACCCGGCCCAGGTCGTTGCGGCCCAGGTCGACCAGCATCAGATGCTCGGCGCGCTCCTTGGGGTCGGCCATCAGCTCGTCGGCGAGGGCCTGGTCCTCCTGGACGGTCGCACCGCGCGGCCGGGTGCCGGCGATCGGATGCACCATCGCCCGGCCGTCCTCGACCTTCACCAGCGCCTCGGGGCTGGACCCCACCACGTCGAAGGCCCCACCGTCCTCGCCCTCGAACCGGAAGAGGTACATGTACGGGCTGGGGTTGGTGGCCCGCAGCACCCGGTAGACATCCAACGCACTCGCCGTACACGGCGTTTCGAACCGCTGCGAGGGCACCACCTGGAACGCCTCGCCGGCCCGGATGCGCTCCTTGATGTCCTCGACGGCCTCCTGGAAGGCGGGCCCGCCCCACTCGGCGCTGTACGGCGGCACCTCGGACGGCGGCAGCGCGGCGGCGCTGGCGGGCGCGGGCCGGGCCAGGTCGTAGGCCATGGCATCCAGACGGGCCACGGCATCCGCGTACGCCTCGTCGACCCCGGTCTCCAGATCATTGTGGTTGATCGCGTTGGCGATCAGCAGCACCGTGCCGTTCCAGTGGTCGAGGACCGCGAGATCGGAGGTGAGCAACATGGTCAGCTCGGGCAGCCGCAGATCGTCGCGGGTACTGTCGCCGATCTTCTCCAGGCGGCGCACGATGTCGTAGCCGAGGTAGCCGACCATCCCGCCGGTAAACGGCGGCAGGCCCGCGCCCTCGACCAGATCGTGCGGGGTGTGCAGCGCCTCGACGGTGGCCCGCAGCACGGCCAGCGGATCGCCGTCGACAGGCACGCCGACGGGCGGGGTGCCCAGCCAGTGGGCGCGGCCGTCACGCGTGGTGAGGGTGGCGGCGCTGCGGACGCCGATGAACGAGTACCGCGACCACGTACGGCCGTTCTCGGCGGATTCGAGCAGGAAGGTGCCGGGCCGTTCAGCGGCGAGTTTGCGGTAGAGCCCCACCGGGGTGTCGCCGTCGGCGAGCAGGCGCCGGGTGACGGGGATGACCCGGCGGTCCTTGGCGAGGGCGCGGAAGGTGTCGAGGTCCGGAGTGGCGGTGCCGGTGGTTCCCGTGGTCATGGCGTCGGATCCTAGTGGCGATCAGCGCCGCCCGCGGCGCGCGTCCGTCTGATGACCGGCCGGGGCGTGCGGTCAGTCCTGCCGGAGGAGGACATCCGCGTCGAAGCAGGTGCGGGCGCCGGTGTGGCAGGCCGCGCCGACCTGGTCGACCTTGACCAGGACGGTGTCGGCGTCGCAGTCCAGGGCCACCGACTTCACATACTGCACATGGCCGGAGGTGTCGCCCTTGACCCAGTACTCCTGGCGGCTGCGGGACCAGTAGGTGGCCCGCCCGGTGGTCAGCGTGCGGTGCAGCGCCTCGTCGTCCATCCACCCCATCATCAGCACCTCGCCGGTGTCGTACTGCTGGGCGATGGCGGGGAACAGGCCGTCGGCACCGCGCTTGAGGCGGGCGGCGAGGGCGGGGTCCAGGGCGGAGGCGGTGTTCATGAGGCCCATTGTGCCGTGCCGCGCGCCCGGTACGGCATGCTGCCGGTATGCCTGAGCCGCCCCTGCCGCCCCCGCCGCCGGATCCGGACCGGGCGGCGCGGGTCGCGCTGCGGGTGCTGGCGGCGGTCTTCCTGGCCGCACTGGTGGTGGGCGGCGTCCTGGTGGTACTCACGCGCTGAGTGTGGCGCCGTGGCAGCGGGCGGAGCACGGTCGTAGGGTGACCGTATGTCGACCCATGCGAAGCGTGAACGGCTGCTGCTCGCCGATCTGTTGGAAAGCGCGGGCCCCGAGGCGCCGACCCTGTGCGCGAACTGGACCACGCGGGACCTGGCCGCGCATGTGGTCGTCCGCGAGCGGCGCGCGGATGCGGCCGGCGGGCTCCTCCTCAAGTCACTGGAGGCGCGCCTGGAACGCGTGCAGGCGGAATTCGCCGCCAAGCCCTACGACGAACTGATCCATCTGATCCGCACCGGCCCGCCCCGGATGTCCCCGTTCGCCCTCAAGCAGATCGACGAGGCGTCCAACACGGTGGAGTTCTTCGTCCACGCCGAGGACGTACGACGCGCCCAGCCGGACTGGAGCCCGCGGGAACTGGACCCCGTCTTCGCCGACGCCCTGTGGTCCCGCATCGAACGCATGGCCCGCGTCCTGGGCCGCAAGTCGCCGGTAGGCGTCGTCCTCCGCCGTCCCGACGGCCAGACCGCGGTGGCCCACCGCGGCACCCCCGTCGTCACCGTCACCGGCTCCCCGGCCGAACTCACCATGTTCGCCTTCGGCCGGCAGGCCCAGGCCGACGTCGAACTGGACGGCGAGAAGGAGGCCGTGGAGAGGCTCCTGACGGCCTCGCTGGGCGTTTAGCCCGTCCGCTGCGCTTTGCCTGAGCCGACGGATTCGGCTTTCTCGCCGTTTCGCCTGCGGCGGGCTGTGCCTCCCCCAGCTAACGCTGGGAGGTGCCCCCAGCGCGGGGCTGTCCGGCAGCGGCACCGGCCCTACACGGCTCCGCCGCTACGGCCCGGCACCTCCCCGTTGGGGGTGGAAAAAGACGTGGGGGTGGACCACCGGCCTTTCCCTCCCCCACCGTCGGGAGGGGCCGCACCGGAGGACGAAGTCCGCAGGGGCGGCACCGCGGCCGACACACAACCCCAGCCCGCCGCAGGCGCAACGGCGGCAAACCCCCGCGGCGGGGCAGCCAACTACGTGGGGAGAATCCGCCCTCGGAGGATCCGTTCCAGCTCCCGCGCCGCCCGCGACGGCGAGACGTCGCCGCGATGGGCGACCGAGACGACGCGATGCATACCGCGGGTCGCGAACCGCGTAACCCGCAGGCCGGACCGGTCGGCGACCATGCTCGGGACGACGGCGATGCCGAGGCCGGCTCGGACGAAGCCGAGGACCGCGTCCATCTCACCGCCCTCGACCGTGAAGGTCGGTTCGAAGCCCGCCGCGCGGCACGCCGCCGTGGTGAATTCCCGCAGGTCGTAGCCGCGGCGGAACATGGCCAGGGGGCGGCCGCGCAGGTCCTCGACGCGGATGCGGGTGCGGCGGCCGGTGACGGGCGCGGGCCGGTCCGGGGCGGAGACCACGACGAGTTCCTCGCGCAGGAGGTCGGAGGTGGCCAGGGCGGGCGCCTGGACCGGCAGCGGGGTGATGACCAGGGCGAGGTCCAGTTCGCCGTCGGCCAGGGCGCGGACCAGGTCCTGGGAGCCGTCCTCGGTCACGAGCAGCTCGACGCCGGGGTAGGTGGCGTGGAAGGCGCTCAGGACGTCGGGGACAAGGCTGGCGCAGAGGCTGGGCGGGGCACCGAGCCGGAGCCGGCCGCGGCGGAGCTGGGCGACCTCCTGGACCTCGCGGCGGGCGGTCTCGGTGTCGGCGAGGATCCGGCGGGCCAGAGGGAGCAGGGTCTCGCCGGCGTCGGTGAGGGTGATGTGGCCGCGGGCGCGATGGAAGAGTTCGGCACCCAACTCCCGCTCCAGCGACCGGATCTGCTGGGAGAGGGAGGGCTGGGCGACGTGTTCGCGCTCGGCGGCCCGGGTGAAGTGACGGGTGTCCGCGACGGCCGTGAAGTAGCGGAGCTGCTGCAACTGCATAAGGGGAATGTAAGGCATCGATAGGCCCAGACTATGGAGATCAGCCGGATCATGTCTTGGACTGATGGACGGCTGCGTCCTTACCGTCGGCCTCATGGCAGCACTGGACACGCGGACGGATCGACGGCCGTCCTTCGCCGGCCTCCTGTGGGGCTCGACCGTCGGCAAGAAGACGGCGATGGCCGTCAGCGGCATCGTGATGCTGCTGTATCTGGTCGTCCACATGCTGGGCAACCTCAAGATCTTCTTCGGGGCCGGGACCTTCGACGGGTACGCCGCCTGGCTGCGCACGATCGGCGAGCCGTTCCTGCACCACGAGTGGTTCCTGTGGATCGCGCGGGTGGTGCTGGTCGCCGCCGTCGTCACCCATGCCGTGGCCGCGTACCAGCTCAGCCGCCGGGACATCGCCGCCCGCCCGGTCGCCTATGCACACAAGCGACGCCGCGCGAGTTACGCCACCCGCACCATGCGCTGGGGCGGCGTCATCCTCGGCCTGTTCATCGTCTGGCACATCCTGGACCTGACGACGCTGACGGTGAATCCGCACGCCGCGCCCGGCCACCCGTACGCCAACGTCGTGGCCACCTTCTCCACCTGGTACGGCGACGTCATCTACATCGTCGCCATGCTCGCGCTGGGGCTCCACGTCCGGCACGGCTTCTGGAGCGCCGCACAGACCCTCGGGGCGGGCAGCGCCGCCCGCGACCGGGTTCTGAAGACCACCGCCAACGCCCTCGCGCTGCTGCTGACGGCCGGCTTCATCTCGGTACCCGTCGCCGTCATGACCGGATTGGTGAGCTGACGTGACCGCATCCCCTGCTTCCCCCTCGTACACCGACTACCCGACCGGCGACCCGGTCGTCGACACCAAGGCCCCCGGGGGCCCGATCGCCGAGCGCTGGGACACCCGCCGTTTCGAGGCCAAGCTGGTCAACCCGGCCAACCGGCGCAAGCACACCGTGATCGTCGTCGGCACCGGCCTGGCGGGCGGCGCGGCCGGCGCCACGCTCGCCGAACAGGGCTACCGCGTGGTGCAGTTCTGCTATCAGGACTCGCCGCGCCGGGCCCACTCCATCGCCGCGCAGGGCGGGATCAACGCGGCGAAGAACTACCGCAACGACGGCGACTCCGTCCACCGGCTGTTCTACGACACCGTCAAGGGCGGCGACTTCCGGGCGCGCGAGTCCAACGTCCACCGGCTGGCGCAGGTCTCCGTCGAGATCATCGACCAGTGTGTGGCGCAGGGCGTGCCGTTCGCCCGGGAGTACGGCGGGCTGCTCGACACCCGCTCGTTCGGCGGCGTCCAGGTCTCCCGTACGTTCTACGCCCGCGGCCAGACGGGCCAGCAGCTGCTGCTCGGCGCCTACCAGGCCCTCAGCAGGCAGATCGCCGCGGGCACCGTGGAGATGCACCCGCGCACCGAGATGCTCGACCTGATCGTCGTCGACGGGCGGGCCCGCGGCATCGTCGCCCGCGATCTGCTCACCGGCCGGATCGACACCTACTTCGCGGACGCGGTCGTCCTGGCCTCCGGCGGCTACGGCAACGTCTTCTACCTCTCCACCAACGCCATGAACTCCAATGCGACCGCCATCTGGCGGGCGCACCGGCGCGGCGCCTACTTCGCCAACCCCTGCTTCACCCAGATCCATCCGACGTGCATCCCGCGCACCGGCGACCACCAGTCCAAGCTGACGCTGATGAGCGAGTCGCTGCGCAACGACGGCCGGATCTGGGTGCCGAAGGCGAAGGGCGACGAGCGCTCCCCGAAGGACATCCCGGAGGACGAGCGCGACTACTACCTGGAGCGCATCTACCCGTCGTTCGGCAATCTCGTGCCCCGTGACATCGCTTCCCGGGCGGCGAAGAACGTGTGTGACGAGGGGCGCGGGGTGGGGCCCGGCGGCCAGGGGGTGTATCTGGACTTCGCCGATGCCATCGCGCGGATGGGCCGCAAGGCCGTCGAGGCGAAGTACGGGAACCTCTTCGACATGTACGCCCGGATCACGGACGAGGATCCGTACGAGGTGCCGATGCGGATCTACCCGGCGGTGCACTACACGATGGGCGGGCTGTGGGTCGACTACGACCTCCAGACCACCGTCCCGGGCCTGTTCGCCGTCGGGGAGGCCAACTTCTCCGACCACGGCGCCAACCGCCTGGGGGCCTCCGCGCTGATGCAGGGCCTGGCCGACGGCTATTTCGTCCTGCCCTCGACCATCAACGACTATCTGGCCCGGCACCCCCACCAGGACGAGGTCGACGGCGGTCATCCGGCGGCGGTGGCGGCCGTACGGGAGACCGAGGAGCGGCTGGCCCGGCTGCTGGCGGTGGACGGGGACCGTACGCCCGACTCCTTCCACCGCGAGATCGGCGAACTGATGTGGGAGTACTGCGGGATGGCCCGCACGGACGCCGGACTGCGCAAGGCGCTGGCCCGTATCCCGGAGATCCGCGAGGAGTTCTGGCGGCGGATCAAGGTGCCGGGCACCGGCGAAGAGTTCAACCAGTCGCTGGAGAAGGCCAACCGCATCGTCGACTACCTGGAGCTCGCCGAGCTGATGTGCCTCGACGCGCTGCACCGGGCCGAGTCCTGCGGCGGCCACTTCCGCGAGGAGTCGCAGACGCCGGACGGCGAGGCCGCCCGCCGCGACGAGGAGTTCTCGTACGCGGCCGCCTGGGAGTTCACCGCCACGGGTGCCGCTCCCACCCTCCACAAGGAAGACCTGGTCTTCGAGTACGTCCACCCCACCCAGCGGAGCTACGCATGAGGCTCACCCTGCGCGTCTGGCGCCAGAAGAACGCCGACGCCGACGGCACGATGTCCACCTACGAGGTGGACGGCATCGCGAAGGACATGTCCTTCCTGGAAATGCTCGACACCCTCAACGAGTCGCTGATCCTCTCCGGCGAAGACCCGGTCGCCTTCGACCACGACTGCCGCGAGGGCATCTGCGGTGCGTGCAGCCTCGTCATCAACGGCGAGGCGCACGGCCCGGAGCGGACCACGACCTGTCAGCTGCACATGCGGGCGTTCTCCGACGGCGACACCATCGACATCGAGCCGTGGCGGGCCGCGGCGTTCCCGGTCGTCAAGGACCTGGTGGTGGACCGCGGCGCCTTCGACCGGATCATCCAGTCCGGCGGCTACATCACCGCCCCGACCGGCGCCGCTCCCGAGGCGCATGCCACCGCGGTGCCCAAACCCGCCGCCGATGCGGCCTTCGAGCACGCCGAGTGCATCGGCTGCGGCGCCTGCGTGGCGGCCTGCCCGAACGGTTCGGCGATGCTGTTCACCTCGGCGAAGGTCAACCATCTCAACGTCCTGCCGCAGGGCGCGCCCGAGCGCGAGTCGCGGGTGCTGGACATGGTGGAGCAGATGGACGCCGAGGGCTTCGGCGGCTGCACCCTGGCCGGTGAGTGCGCCACGGCCTGCCCCAAGGGCATACCGCTGTTCAGCATCACGCGGATGAACCGCGAGTTCGTGCGGGCGGCGCGCAAGGGGCGCTGAGTCACACCGCGGCGGTTCCGATGAGCCCTTCCCGGGTGACGAGCGCGGCCAGCTCGGGCTCGCTCATCTCCCCGGTGCCCTCGGGCCGCCGCGGCAGGACCAGGTAGCGGCTCTCCGCACTCGAGTCCCATACCGTGATCGCGGTGTCCTCGGGGAGCTCCAGCCCGAACTCGGCCAGCACCGCGCGCGGTTCCCGCACCACGCGGGCGCGGTAGGCCTCGCTCTTGTACCAGGACGGCGAGGGCCCCAACAGCCCGATCGGGTAGCAGGAACACAGCGTGCACACGATGACGTTGTGGGCGGCCTCGGTGTTCTCGACGACCTTGAGCCGCTGCTCCTGGATGCCGCCCGCCATCGAGAGCCCGATCTCCGGCAGCACGGCGTTGGCATCGGCCAGCAGCCGTCGCCGGAAGTCCTCGTCGGCCCACGCCCGCGCCACGATCCGCGCCCCGTTGAGCGGCGAGGCCCCCTGGAGCATCGCCGCGAGCGCCGCGTCCAGCTGGGTCTCCTCGACCACACGGGCCTCGATCAGCCGCTCCTCCAGCCGCCTGACCCGTGCCGCCACCGGCGTACTCGGGTGTCCCTCGCTCATGCCTCGGCCCTCCGTGCCCGCTCGATGTACGACTCCCACAGGTCGACCGTGACCTCGTGGTCTCCCTCGCCCCACAGGTCTCGCGCCGCGAAGGCCACGGTGTAGACCGCCTCGACACGCGGCTCGGCGACGCCCGCGGCCACCTCGTCGGCGAGCGCCCAGCGGCCCTGCGACTCGACGATCCGCCCCACCTGCCCGCGGACATAGCGCGGCACGCGGGTGTGCCCCGCGGGATCGCCGGCGCGCACCCGGACCCGCTCCCCGGCCCGGAAGTCACCCATCGGCGAGCACCTTCCGCTCCGCGAGCAGCGTCTCGATCGCGATCAGCCACCGCTCGTAGTACGAGGTCGCCAGGTACTGCCGGGGGTCCATCCGCTCGACCGCGTCCCGGAACTCGTCGAGGCGGTAGACGCCGTTGCGTACCAGCACGGAGTTCAGCGCGAAGACCCGCGCCTCCCAGTCCGCGTGGAACGGCGGCTCGTCCGCCTCGATCCGCAGTGCGCCGAATCCGGTCTGCCCACCCACATCATTGACACGACTCATGGGCGGAGCGTACGGGCCGGGATCGCCGCGGCGGGTGCGGGGCGCGCGCCGGGCCCGCACCGGGCTACCGCACCGGGTGCCCGGCCCCCCGCAGCGCGTCCTTGACCTGGCCGATGCGCAGATCGCCGAAGTGGAAGACGGAGGCGGCCAGGACGGCGTCCGCGCCCGCGGCCACCGCCGGGGCGAAGTCCTCCAGTTTGCCGGCGCCGCCGCTGGCGATCACCGGGACGGTGACGTGCTTGCGGACGGCCTCGATCATCGCGGTGTCGTAGCCGTCCTTGGTACCGTCCGCGTCCATGGAGTTCAGCAGGATCTCGCCGGCGCCCAACTCGGCGGCGCGGTGGGCCCATTCGACGGCGTCGATGCCGGTGCCGCGGCGGCCGCCGTGGGTGGTGACCTCGTAGCCGGACGGGGTGCCGGCGTCGGTGCGGCGGGCGTCCACGGACAGCACCAGCACCTGGCTGCCGAAGCGTTCGGCGATCTCGCGGATCAGCTCGGGGCGGGCGATGGCGGCGGTGTTGACGCCCACCTTGTCGGCGCCGGCCCGCAGCAGCTTGTCGACGTCCTCGGGGGTGCGGACGCCGCCGCCGACGGTGAGCGGGATGAAGACCTGTTCGGCGGTGCGGCGGACCACGTCGTAGGTGGTCTCGCGGTTGCCGGAGGAGGCGGTGATGTCGAGGAAGGTCAGCTCGTCGGCGCCCTCGTCGCCGTAGATCTTGGCCATCTCGACGGGGTCGCCCGCATCGCGCAGGTTCTGGAAATTGACGCCCTTGACGACCCGGCCGCCATCGACGTCCAGGCAAGGGATGACTCGGACCGCCAGGGTCATTGCTGTTCAGGCCTCTCTGAAGAGTGTCCGGTCCGCGGGTTCGGACGGCTGTCGGAAAGCTTCCAGCTCGACTTCCACCAGGACGCGGGAGTCGGCGAAGCCGGAGACCACGACGACGGTCGTGGCGGGCGGGGCCGCGCCGAAGAGCTCCTTGTGGGCCCGGCCGGCGGCGTCCACATCGCGCAGATGGGTCAGGTACATACGGGTGCGCAGCACGGCCGAGGCGTCCAGGCCGAAGGGTGTCAGGGCCGCCAGCGCATGGGCGAAGGCGGCCCTGGTCTGCTCGTACGGGTCGCCCTCGCCCTGGAGGACTCCGTCGGCAAGCGGCATGGTGCCGGCGACCAGGACCCGGTCGCCGGCGGCGACCGCGCGGACGGACCCGAAGGTCTCTTCCCAGTGGCTGCCGGTCCGTACGCGTTCGATGGTCATCACGCCGCCTTTCGCTGCACCGTTAGGTCACGGTTATGACACCGCCGCCAGGGCCTCTTCCAGGGTGAAGGCCTTGGCGTAGAGCGCCTTGCCGACGATGGCGCCCTCCACACCTTCGGGCACCAGCGTTGCAAGCGCCCGCAGGTCGTCGAGGGAGGAAACGCCGCCGGAGGCCACGACCGGGCGGTCGGTGGCCGCGCAGACGTTCTTCAGGAGGTCGAGGTTGGGGCCCTGGAGGGTGCCGTCCTTGTTGATGTCGGTGACGACGTAGCGGGCGCAGCCCTCGGAGTCCAGGCGGGCCAGCGTCTCGTAGAGGTCGCCGCCGTCGCGGGTCCAGCCGCGGCCGCGCAGCGTCGTGCCGCGCACGTCCAGGCCGACCGCGATCTTGTCGCCGTGCTCGGCGATGATCTTGGCGACCCAGTCGGGGTTCTCCAGGGCGGCGGTGCCGATGTTGACGCGGGTGCAGCCGGTGGCCAGGGCGGCGGTCAGCGAGTCGTCGTCGCGGATGCCGCCGGACAGCTCGACCTTGATGTCCATGGAGCGGGCGACCTCCGCGATCTGGGTGCGGTTGTCGCCGGTGCCGAAGGCGGCGTCCAGGTCGACGAGATGCAGCCATTCGGCGCCGGCCCGCTGCCAGGCGAGGGCCGCCTGGAGCGGGTCGCCGTAGGAGGTCTCGGAGCCGGACTCGCCGTGGACGAGGCGGACGGCCTGGCCGTCGCGGACGTCGACGGCGGGGAGGAGTTCGAGCTTCGGCATCAGGGTGCTCACAGGGTGTTGATCCAGTTGGTCAGGAGCTGGGCGCCGGCGTCGCCGGACTTCTCGGGGTGGAACTGGGTGGCCCACAGCGGGCCGTTCTCGACGGCCGCCACGAACCGCTCGCCGTGCGCGGCCCAGGTGACCTTCGGCGCGGCGATATGCGGGTTGCCGGTCTCCAGCTCCCAGTCGTGCACCGCGTAGGAGTGCACGAAGTAGTAGCGGGCGTCGGCGGGCATCCCGGCGAAGAGCCGCGAGCCCTCGGGGGCCTCGACGGTGTTCCAGCCCATGTGCGGGACGACCTCGGCCTTGAGCGGGCCGACCGTACCGGGCCATTCCTCCAGGCCCTCGGTCTCGACGCCGTGCTCGATGCCGCGGGCGAAGAGGATCTGCATACCGACGCAGATGCCCATCACGGGGCGGCCGCCGGACAGCCGGCGGCCCACGATCCAGTCGCCGCGGGCCTCGCGCAGACCCCGCATGCAGGAGGCGAAGGCGCCGACGCCGGGGACGAGCAGGCCGTCGGCGTTCATGGCGGTGTCGTAGTCGCGGGTGATCTCGACGTCCGCGCCGACGTGCGCGAGGGCGCGTTCGGCGGAGCGGATGTTGCCGAAGCCGTAGTCGAAGACGACGACGCGCTTACGGGATGCGGCGGTCAATTCCACACCTCCAGCCGGAGCACGCCGGCGGCCAGGCACAGCGCGGAGCCGATGGCGAGCACGGTGATGATGCTCTTCGGCAGCTGCTGCTTCCAGAAGGAGTAGACGCCGCCGAGGAGGAAGAGCCCGAGCAGGATGAAGACGGTGGACAGGCCGTTCACGGTGACTACAGCGCTCCCTTGGTGGACGGGAGGATGCCGGCCGCCCGCGGGTCGTGCTCACTGGCGTAGCGCAGCGCCCGGGCCAGCGCCTTGAACTGGCATTCCACGATGTGGTGGGCGTTGCGCCCGTAGGGCACGTGGACGTGCAGGGCGATCTGCGCCTGCGCGACGAAGGACTCCAGGATGTGCCGGGTCATCGTCGTGTCATAGGTGCCGATCATCGGCGCCATGTTCTCCGGCTCGGTGTGGACCAGGTACGGCCGGCCGGAGAGGTCGACGGTGACCTGGGCGAGCGATTCGTCCAGCGGGACGGTGCAGTTGCCGAAGCGGTAGATGCCGACCTTGTCGCCGAGGGCCTGCTTGAAGGCGGCACCCAGCGCGAGGGCGGTGTCCTCGATGGTGTGGTGGGTGTCGATGTGCAGATCGCCGTCGGTCTTGACGGTGAGGTCGAACAGACCGTGCCGGCCGAGCTGGTCGAGCATGTGGTCGTAGAAGCCGACGCCGGTCGCCACGTCGACCTGCCCGGTGCCGTCGAGGTCGATCTCGACGAGGACGGACGTCTCCTTGGTGATGCGCTCGATTCTTCCGACGCGACTCTCGCGAGTCATGCGCTCAGCTCCTTCTTCAGATCTCGGACCGCGTCGAGGAACGCGTCGTTCTCGGCCGGGGTGCCGGCGGACACCCGCAGCCATCCCGGTACGCCGTTGTCCCGGACCAGGACGCCCCGGTCGAGGATCTTCTGCCAGACCGCGTGGGCGTCCTCGAAGCGGCCGAACTGGACGAAGTTGGCGTCGGACTCCGTCACGTCGTAGCCCATCGCGCGCAGCTCGGCGACCAGCCGGTCGCGCTCCTTCTTGAGCTGGTCGACGTAACCGAGCAGGGTGTCGGTGTGCTCCAGCGCGGCGAGCGCGGTGGCCTGGGTGACGGCCGACAGGTGGTAGGGCAGCCGCACGAGCTGGACGGCGTCGACGACCGCGGGGTCGGCGGCGAGATAGCCCAGGCGCAGCCCGGCCGCGCCGAACGCCTTGGACATCGTGCGGGAGATGACCAGATGCGGGCGTCCGTCGAGCAGCGGCAGCAGCGAGTCGCCGTGGCTGAACTCGACGTACGCCTCGTCCACGACCACCAGCGAGGGCCGGGCCGCCTGGGCCGCCTCGTACAGGGCGAGGACCGCCTCGGCGGGGACGGCGTTGCCGGTGGGGTTGTTGGGGGTGGTGATGAAGACGACGTGGGGGCGGTGCTCGGCGATGGCCCGCTCGGCGGCCGCCACGTCGATGGTGAAGTCGTCGTTGCGCGGGCCGGAGATCCAGCCGGTGCCCGTGCCGCGGGCGATCAGCGCGTGCATCGAGTACGAGGGCTCGAAGCCGATCGCGGTGCGGCCGGGTCCGCCGAAGGTCTGGAGCAGCTGCTGGAGGACCTCGTTGGAACCGTTGGCGGCCCAGACCTGGTCCTTGGTGACCTGGTGGCCGCCGGTGCGGGTGAGGTAGCGGGCGAGCTCGGTGCGCAGTTCGACCGCGTCGCGGTCGGGGTAGCGGTTGAGCTCGCGGGCCGCCTCGGTCACCCGCTCGGCGATCCGCGCCACCAGCGGTTCGGGCAGCGGGTAGGGGTTCTCGTTGGTGTTCAGGCGTACCGGCACGTCCAACTGCGGGGCGCCGTACGGGGACTTGCCGCGCAGCTCGTCCCGGATGGGGAGGTCGTCGATACGGGTCACGTGCTCGCTCACTTGCTCTGCGGGACCTTCCAGTCGAACCTGGCCTTGATCGCGGCGCCGTGGGCCGGGAGGTCCTCGGCCTCGGCGAGGGTCACCACATGGTGGGCGACCTCGGCCAGCGCGTCGCGGGTGTAGTCCACGACATGGATGCCGCGCAGGAAGGACT